>NZ_OZ244997.1:302658-605317 GCF_965223285.1 Candidatus Leptofilum sp.
CGGGGATCGGGAAGGGTGCCACGACTATTTTCAAGCGCGAGGCGGAGTTCCTCCATGCGATCCACAGAGGGCTCTGTGTAGCTGCCCGGCGTAAGACCCAATTCGCGAAGCTCCGCACGGCTAGAAGTCAGATTTATGCCAACGGTAACAGCACCAACCGCGACGACAGATGTCATGCCAAACCCTCATCAAAGCTCATCCAGCACATTACGTTCATCTCAGGCCGTTGCCGTCGATTACGGCCGTCTTCACATTGGCAAAGTAGGCGGTTCGGCGTCCCGCCGAACGCAGCCATGCAGGGATTTTGCGTTGACCAAAGACCCTATCAGAGCAAGAATCACCTGCCCTCTTGTGGGGTCGGGTGCAACCGCTTGTTAGGCCGCGCAGCGACGCGATTGCATCCGGTGATTCGCGTCGGCTGCAAGTTCTGTTGGGAAGCCATTCGTATTTAGCTTGATACGCTCGTTTCATCAAGATTTCTGTAGAAGTCAACTACAACTCCCTCTGGTCCTTTTACCATTGCTGACTCTGTACCCCACTCGGTCTTTGTGACATCCAACAGTACCGATGCACCCTTTTCTTTTGCCATCTGTAAGCTGTTTGTAACGTCCTCAACTGCAAAATGAAGAATAATGCCTGTTGCTTTTTCAGTTGGAATCATAGCATCTGGGCTCAACATAACTACAAAGTCATCGGACACAAGTTCAGCAAATCTTTCATTACTAAACCTCAGTTCCATTCCCGCAATTTCCTCGAAAAACTTTGCTGCCGCTTGAACATCAGAAACCATTAAGTCAATACTGTTTAGCTTGTTCATTTGGATTTGCTCTCCTTGAATAAACAGTCCAATTAGAGACCTCATAACTGGTAATTTTCGTATTCCGTCGCCCCGTTCAGTTGCATAAGCCGCCCCAACTATTATTAACCTGCACTACTATAATAATTTTGCTTCTTACCTATAGTAGCAATACGGCCGTTCCCCACCCTCACATCTACTCAACAAATAAAATTACCCTTTTGAAACGGCCGTTTCCGACCAATTTCAAAAGGGGACTGCTGTGGTCGGTATCCCCACCGCGCCACTTCTCTTGTCAATTGTGGGGTTGATGGGAAAAACGGCCGTTGCCTCTGGAAGACGGCCGTCTTCGCACTGGCAAAGTAGGCGGGCCATTCAGAAGACCTTGTCCAGAGCTAGGGAAGATTGAACATAGCAACACCTGTATTGGCGCAATCTTTTTCGCTGTGGGTGGCATTGCTATACAGAGCGGAAACAACGATGAGAGAATCTTTTGCCGACATTATTCCACCACGACTTCAGTTGAAAGATCAGCTTCTAACTGCTCATCAACCCGCTTTACCGTTCGTTTCTTCAACGTTGGAATCAATACATAAGTGCCTATAGCAGCAATAATATGCTTCGCTTCATGACCGCTGATCAGCCAAGGTGAAAGCAAATGCGAAAGGAGAAATACTTCCGTGTCTAACACTTCTAATAACTTAGCAAACGCATAAAAACCGAATAGCAAATAAATATAGCTACCATGTGTATAGCGTGAGGGAAACCATCTGCCAATCAGTAATATGAGAACCAACGGCAAAAATTGTACCAGAACATAAAGGCGTAAATCACCATTGCCGAAAAAATAGTTTTCAATAGCCCAACTAATCACGCTGTAAATGCCAATTGCAAGAAGTGGGATGAATAAAATGCGCGACAATCGCAAACTAACCCGCTCTGCCAATAAGATGGTTAGCAGTGACATAAAACTGATGGTCATTGGCAATCGATCCCAAACCAATGTCTCATCATTAGGGTTGTGATGATAGTAAGCAGAGCCAAAAGCGGTTAAACAAATGCCCACAAAAAATATGACGTAAGGCCACATTTCAGAACGACTGGCAAATGCGGTTGGTTTTCGATATTGTTTCCATAATGTTATAAGCCCCCAAATACCGATAATAAGAAAAGCCGCATTCGACAAAACGTTGCCTAAGCTAAAGTTTAGGATTAACTCTTCCCCCGCTTCAAAATCCTCTCTCGCTATGCGGCGAGCAACATCATCTGTAAACGTATGATATGATTGACTTTGGGTGATTCTAGGCATTAGAAATACGACCATAATCGCAATGACCACGACCAACCCTAGCTGCTTAATCCGCTTCCTTCGCAATGCTTCTTTTTCATTAACCATAATATGCTTCCTTTTTCTCAATTAAAGCCCGCCGTTGAGTTGTTTAAGCTGCTCTTTATAAGTTGGCTAAAATAGTGAAGCGCGAACAAAAGCCAACTTTAAATTGTCCGTTTGAATGCCGTGTTAGCGGTTTTCGTTACTACTCTATTTCTGGCTGTTTTTTCATTGCAACAAGTAATAGTGTTGCTATTGGCCCTAACGGTAAGGAAATAAAAAACCAAAGTAAACCACTTCGATTTTTACTTTGAGCCAAACCTGCATTTAATAATGCTACAGTCACGAGTCCTACAGCATATTGACTACCTTGTGTTGCGATTTCGCTTCCGTTCATTTTATTCTCCTTGATTTCCTTAACTTAAGTTGTGACCTTAATAACCTCTTTGAGGCTAAGAGTGAGGATAAGTAAGACCACTTTCATTTCAAATCCAGCCGAACGAATTCGATATGGATACTTCTTCTCTGTTCCATCTTGCTGAGTCACTGCAATCTCTCCCTCACGCCATATATACCGCCAGTTTACTGTATATTCAATCCAGCTATTTTCAGCAGCGGTTAAGTGTATTGTATAGGAACGCTCTTCAATCTGTCCATTCTCAACACCATAGTGTCTTTGCAAACCTAGAGAAATCATACTATGGAGTTCTCCGTTAATTTCTCTGCCTACATTTACTATATGTTCCATTGTGCGTGAGCGTTCCACATCAATTCCATATTCAGTTGAATTATTGATTCCGCTGCAAAAAGGGGTCTTGCCAACAAGAAGACAGAAAATAGAGACAGGGGCGTGGTCGCTGCGTAACCACTTACGGTATACCAAAAGTTTGTTTTAAGTGCGATAAACCTATCGCGATGGCGTCATCATGATTCCCGCTGACAGAAATAACATGTGCGTTCTTTCCTTCTAGAAATTGAATTTCTGAGGGAGAAAGTGGTCCAACTTGCTCGTCCCTATCACCATAGACATAGGTGATTTTGGATAGGTCACTAATAGGATCGAGTTCATCTGTATAACGATTGTACCCCAGACCAGCCGCTAACCGCGCCATATTTCGGTCCGAGATACTAAAATCATCTTCTAGTGGCTCAATAGTGTAGTTGCCAATATCATCATAAACATATCCTGTATAGATTCCCTGGCTAAAGGGCTGCCAAATATCTTCGTCTATATCCAAACGCCCCACGATGATGAGATAGCCGTCAGCAACATCAATGCCATGTACGGCGATCAATTCTTGTGTCGTAAAAGCCCCAAAGGATATCCCAAGAACATAGACTTTTTTTCCTTGTTGGCCTTTAAAAAAATCAATAACGCGCTTTAAGTTGGCTATACTCTGTGCATCATACTGCTTGGCTTGTTCAAAAGTAATATCTGCATCGGTAAATTGAGCGGGGTTTTGGGTCTGTGCTTGGTGTACATTCACAAATAAAACCGATTGGGCTTTCGTTTCAGAGATAAAATCACGCAATAATCCGTCCTCAAGCTCTGTCATAGGCCCTCCCTGGCTGTTAACAACAACTATATTGCTCTCAGGGTTCCCCTGAAAGGTCGCAATATCGGAAATTTCGTTAAACGCATCGATTTCGAGGAGGGTGGGGGGCATCATGCTGCATGCGCCGAAAAAGAACATCGTAAAAATCATGCTCAAGAAAACGATTTTTTTTATCTGTTGCTTCATAGTTTTATCCTCATTTGGTCTGATGTTACGCGCACAGGGGTTGTTTCGGACAGTTCGTTTTGTTGTACTAGCCCGCCTAACGCTTGAACGCTTATTGACCTGCACTACTCAGTAAGTGTTGCTTCTTACTATCTATAGTAACAAAACGGCCGTTCCCCACCACATCTACTCAAAAAACAAAAGTGCCTAGGCATCATAACAAAAAAAACTTTCCTGACAATCACCCTCATTTGGCTGCTGTTGGCTGGTAAATTGATTTGCATCCTGGCTTGAATGGCTTATGATCAGGAGACATTTTGCGGAATCATCACGCAAAGACGCCATAGTGCTAAAAGGAGTTCTCCTCTGCGCCTCCGCGCCTTTGCGTTCATTTTTTATAAGGAACACACCATGACCAAGATTGTTGATCCCAAGCCAGAGGCAGATACACCAGATGCCGTGAGCGATTTTTTACGTACGGCCGTTGCCAAAGATGTTGAAAACGGCCGTTTCCAGGGCAAAGTCCACACCCGCTTCCCACCCGAACCGAACGGCTACCTGCACATCGGCCACGCCAACGCCATCCACACCAACTACCGCATCGCCACCCAATTTGGCGGGCTGTTCAACCTCCGCTTCGACGACACCAACCCCACTAAAGAAGAAACGGAGTACGTTGAAGGCATCATGAACGACATTCAATGGCTGGGCTACGATTGGGAAGACCGCCTCTACTACGCCTCCGACTACTTCGACCAGCTTTACGAATGGGCCATCAACCTCATCAAAGAAAGCAAAGCGTACGTCGATGATTTGAGCCAGGAAGAGATGCGCCAATATCGTGGCACGCTCACCGAGCCGGGCAAAAACAGCCCGTACCGTGATCGCTCCGTTGAAGAAAATCTAGACCTGTTTGAGCGGATGAAAAATGGCGAATTTGAGGAAGGCTCCCGCGTTTTACGCGCCAAAATCGACATGAGTTCGCCCATCATCAACCTGCGCGACCCCGCCATGTACCGCATCCTCAAAGCCCCGCACTGGCGCACCGGCGACAAATGGTGCATCTACCCCATGTACGACTGGGCACACGGCCAATCAGACGCCATCGAGGGCATTACCCATTCGCTTTGCTCGCTGGAATACGTGAACCACCGCCCCTTGTACGACTGGTTTTTAGATCAGATCGACATTGCCCACCATCCGCAGCAGATTGAGTTCGGCCGCTTGAGCATTAGCCACACCATCACCAGCAAGCGCAAGCTCATCCGCTTGGTGCAGGAAGGGCATGTGAACGGCTGGGACGACCCCCGGATGCCGACCATCGTCGGCTTGCGGCGGCGCGGCTACCCCGCAGCAGCCATCCGCAACTTCCAAGACAGCGTGGGCATGGCACGGTACAACCGCACCGTCGATTTGGCCATGCTAGAAGCGGCCGTTCGGGACGAACTCAACCAACACGCCCCCAGAGCAATGGCGGTGTTACGGCCGTTACGCGTCATCGTCACCAACTACCCAGAAGATAAAGAGGAATGGTTCGATATTCCCGTTTATCCGCAAGACAAAAGCAACATCACCACGCGGCAGGTACCGTTTAGCCGGGAACTATTTGTGGAGCAAGAAGATTACATGGAAAACGCGCCCCGCAAGTTTTACCGACTCAGCGAAGGGCGGGAAGTGCGCTTCCTGGGTGCATATCTGCTCACCTGCAACGAGGCCATTAAAGATGCCGACGGCAACGTGGTAGAACTACGCTGCACCTACGATCCTGAATCGCGCGGCGGAAATTCGCCAGACGGCCGTAAAGTACGCGGCACCATCCATTGGGTCAGCGCCCGGCACGCACTCAATGCCGAACTGCGTCAATACAGCACCCTGTTCAACCGCCCCAACCCGGAAGAAGTGGATGAGGAAGGCCAAGATTTTACTGCCAACATCAATCCCAATTCGCTAGAAATTCTGGACAATGCCAAAGTAGAGCCGAGCCTCGCCTTTGCTGAAATTGGCGCGAGCTACCAATTTATGCGCCAAGGCTATTATGCCAAAGACCCAGACAGCACTGAAGACCACCCCGTCTTCAACCTCACCGTGGCTCTGCGCGACTCTTGGGCAAAAGTGAAGTAAGCAAAACACAGAAAACAGCAAGAAAAGTCAAGATTTCGATGAGGTTCTCAGCTATTCTAATGTTGTAGTAGTTGGTGGTTGGTTGCTAGTAAGTAGCATAATCAACTAGCCACTAACAACAAACAACTCGCAACTAAAAGGAGAATCCCATGAAATTTACGAACGAGCGCGTTATTCGAGCCAGCCGGGAAGCCGTTTGGCAAGCCTTTGACAATACCGAAAATTTGAAGAAGTGGCAGCCTACCTTGCAACAATTTGAGCATCAGAGCGGCGAACTGGGGCAGCCGGGAGCGGTCTCGAAGCTGGTTTATGATGAAAACGGCCGTACCGTCTCCCTCATCGAAACCATTACTGCCCGAAACAAACCTGCCTCATTCTCTGGCACCTACGATAACAGCACCGTCTTCAACGCCATTACCAACCGTTTTGAAGCGTTGGACAATAATCGCACCAAATGGATCATGGAAACCGAGTACCGTTTCAAAGGACTCTTCCGCCTAATGGCCCCCTTTGTCAAAGGCTCCATCCAAAAACGCTCCAACGAAGATATGGATCGCTTTGTGGCTCTAGTGGAGCAATCCTCGGCGTAAACTTACATTAATTAAGCATTATTGCGTAGATGACAACGGCCGTTTCTGGAAACGGCCGTTTTTTTATTACCTGCCACCAGCGTCCAAACAACGTATAATTGCCCAAGAAATTAGAACCAAAGAGGTAAACGTTGTGAACGATTATTTAGTACGCGCCCTGGCTCGGGAAGCCGGGGTGCGTGTTATTATTTCAAGCAATACAAAACTGGCCTTGGAAGCGGCCGATCGGCACGGCACCTTCCCCATCGCTGGCATCGCCCTGGCGCACGGCCTTACTGGGGCGGCACTGATGGGTGCGATGCTCAAGGTGCGGCAGCGGATTGCCATTAAATTTGAGGGTAGCGGCCCCCTACAAAAAATCTTGGTAGAGTCAGACAGCAACGGCCGTATCCGGGGCTATGTCTCCCAACCACTCGTCGATCTACCCGACCTGAGCCGCGAACAGGTTGCTGCCGCCCTGGGTGACACCGGCCTACTCACGGTGGTACGAGACGTGCTGCTGCCTGAATTGGTAGAAAGCACCGTTCCGCTAGGCAGTGGCGACATCGCCGCCGAGCTCACCTTCTTTCTCAACCAGTCTGAGCAAATCCCCTCTCTCATCGAGATTAGCCACATTGTTGATGCGGAAGGCACGTTGGAAGCGGTTGGTGGCCTGCTCATTCAAGCCATGCCGCCATACGAAACCGACATCGTCAACCAGCTCCGCAACAACATTCAAGAGCTACCCCCAGTGGCCGATTTGCTGCACAGCGGCAAAACGCCGGAAGAGGTGCTGGCTCTCGTGTTTGGAAAGATGCCATATAAATTGCTAGAGGAACGGCCGTTGCGCTTTGAATGTGGCTGTAGCCGCTCTCGCAGCGAGCAAGCCCTCATTTCGTTGGGTGCGGCCGAACTTGAACATATTATTGCCACGGAAGGTGAGGCGGTGGTTGATTGCCATTTTTGCCATGAGCAATACATTTTCAGCCGCGAAGAGCTAATCGACCTGATTGAAACGTTATAACGTCACTAGGGACCGTGATGATTTGGCGCGCAAATAGCAAGTCCCAGCCGACGGCCGTTTTGTGCGAATCTTCCTTCCTGTTTACAATACCTGCACCATGACCGAACTGAACCGTTTAGAATCCCAGCCCATTGGCGACATCCTCGTCGAGCGAGAGCCAGCCGTCGAGCGATTTACCAACATTGGCGTCAATGTTGTGGTAATAATCTTGGCGATTGTCGCCCTGTTGCCACTGCTGTTCGACTCTAGGTTTTGGGCGCTGCCTGCCTGGCAAATCGGCTTGACCTTGCTGGTGTGGGTTGTGTACCTCGTCAACGGTACGGGCGGGATGATGCTGCATGAGCGTTACTTACACCTAAGGATTGCCCCCTACCTCTACTTTGGCATACAAATTGGGCTTGTCGCTGCCTTGATGCTCCTATCGCGCACGACCAGTGGCAGCTTCTGGATATTGATATTACCGATTGCGGCACAAAGTATTTCACGAAGCTGGCGATTTACGGCCGTTGTCAGCCTCATTCTTTTGGGGCTGCTTTGGATCATCTACTTCCCTGACCAACCGTGGCTAGAAACCGTCGTTGATCTCCTGTCAATTAGCGCGGCATTGGTCTTCACCCTCATCTTTACCAGCATTGCCGTGCGAGAAAACAACGCCCGCAGCGAGGTACAGCGACTGGCCGTCGATTTGCAGCAGGCCAATCATCGCCTGGCCGAGTACGCCGCCCAGGTAGAAGAGCTGGCCATCATGCAGGAACGTAACCGCGTCGCCCGTGAAATCCACGACAATCTGGGTCATTACCTCACCGTAGTCAACGTGCAAATCGAGGCCGCCAAAACCATCATGACCCAAAACCCGGACAAGGCGCAGGATGCACTAAACAAGGCCCAAAACCTGACACAAGAAGGGCTAACGGCCGTCCGCCACTCTGTAGGTGCCCTGCGTGAATCGCCACTAGAAAACCAAACGTTGGCTGAAGCCTTAGACAAGCTAGCAGAGGATGCTCGTGAAAATGGTCTTATCGTTAGTTTGCAGATTGAGGGGGAACCAACAGAACAGGATCCAAAGGTGGCGTTAACGCTGTACCGAGCCGTGCAGGAAGGGTTTACCAACGTTCGGAAGCATGCCCGTGCCTCCCGCGTCGATATTTTGCTGCATTACGATCTGAAACAGACGGTTCTCACAATGCAAGACAACGGCACAGGCGCGGACCTGAACAACAAATCGGCCGCCAGTTTTGGCTTGGTCGGCATTAAAGAACGCGTACAATTGCTAAACGGCCGTATGCAAATCCACACCGCTCCCCAGCAAGGCTTCCAACTCAGCATCACCCTGCCTAACTAATCCGTGAGGAGCAAGGCATCCTCAGATGCTGGTCGCATTTAAGAATGCTCCCCCCTCGAATGAGACATTTTTATTTGTCCTCGCTAAGTGTTTCTTGCCGCCAAGCGAAGAAGGCGGGCCGGGGCGACAGGTCAGGGTTGATAAGGCTATATCCGCCCATTTCGTCGTGGGGAGAACGGCCGTATACCAAATTCCACACCGTAAACAGTTGCACCCAGGGCCACTCAGCTTCTGCTCGCGCCCGTGCCGCTAGCAAATAGTCCGCCTGCTGCCCCTTAGAGACGGCGGGCTGGTTGCCATCTGTCACCGTGTAGCCCAGTTCCGTAATCCAGATTGGTTTGTCTAAGTCCGCTGCCTGCATAATGTTATGCATTTGGGCAATACGCCCCAAATTAAGGTTGTTACGAATCTCATCCGGCGCGTCTGGCGATAAACCAAAGCCGTACGCATGAACCGCCAGCACGTCTATGCAATCGACCATGCCCGCTGCCCAAAGCTGTTCTAGAAAAATGCGGTCATCCACGGCGCGAGGCGAAATTTCGTTGGTGGGAGCCAAGCCACCGCCTACCACCAATGCTTGCGGATCAGCCGCGCGAATTTGGCGGAAGGCAACGCCCAGCACCCCCACATAATCGGCAGGCTCAGCCACCCAGCCGTCAAAGCTGGCCCAATGATCTTCCAAATTCCCACCAGAGCGGCTCCACTCGGCGGCCAAATTCGGCTCGTTCCAAATGATGTAGCCCAGAATTTGCGACTGGTAACGTTGGGCAACGGCCGTTACAAATTCCCCATACGCCGCCAAATTAAATGGTAGCCCTGCTGGATCGTTTTGCGCAGCCCATTCCGGCGGCATATCCAGCCGCAGCACCAAATTCAACCCGCTCTGACGCACGGTTTGCACCAGCGCATCGGCCATCGCCCACTCAAATTGGTCTGGCGCAGGATGCACCTCTCGCCAGGGCAGCACCTGCACAATCGTGTCGAAGCCAGCCTCAACGGCCAAGTTGGCAATGGTTGCATCCACAAATAGCGTATGCACCGCGTGGCGTGGCGGGGGTGTTGTGGCAGCAGTAATGCTGGCGGGCGGTACAGCCGTTTCTGGCACAACTATATCTGCAAACTGGGTGCACGCATTGGGTAGGGACGTGGCGGTGGGAACGGCCGTTGCTGTTTCCACAACCTGATCAGACATACAAGCCATCAATCCTAACAGCCAAACAAGCCAGATAAATCGCTTCATCTGTGTAGCGTACCATTTTTTGCGCCTGCTTTTGTACGGCAACTGGCTGTTTACCCCGCAATGGGCCTGCGGGCGGAGTGGCTTTGGTTCTTTGGGCTGATGTGATTGCCTGGCATGTTGTTTACACTCAGAACAGTTATTCATTCGTGGCTGGTTTTGGTGGTTAGTTTTAGTAACTTGTTTCAACGACTAGCCGCTAACCACCAGCCACTAACGGAGGCTTCGCATGAACCACATCGTTTTACAGACCGATGATCTGAGCAAGAATTTTGGGGCAGTTACGGCCGTTCAATCCGTCAATTTGCGTGTGCAGCAGGGAGAAGTGTTTGGCTTTCTGGGGCCAAACGGCGCCGGTAAGACCACCACCATCGGCATGGTGTTAGGGCTCATTCATCCCAGCGCCGGGCGCATTACCCTGTTCGACCAGCCGGTAACGCCCAGCCAAAACGGTGCGCTGAAGCAGGTTGGCTCCTTGGTAGGTGCCCCGTCGCTGGTGCCCTACCTGACGGCACGGCAAAATCTGGAGCTGGTGGCCAGGCTGCACAAGGGGGTGGACAACGGCCGTATCAAGGAAGTTCTAGAGCTGGTAAGTCTAACCGCCGCCGCCGAGCGCAAGGTGGCAGGCTTCTCCACCGGGATGAAACAGCGGTTAGGGCTGGCGGCGGCTCTGCTGCATCGCCCGTCACTCATCATTCTGGATGAACCAACCAACGGACTAGACCCCGCTGGGATGCGCGAAGTTCGCACCCTCATCCGCCAGCTAGCCGACGACGGCATCACGATTTTCCTCAGCAGCCACCTGCTGCACGAGGTAGAGCAAGTGTGCGACCGCATCGCCGTCACCCGTCAGGGTGAAATTGTGGCTCAGGGCGTGGTGGAAGAGCTTCTAAATCAAAGTGATCAGTCGGTACGGCTCAAAGTGAAAAATCCAGATCAGGCGGCAGAATTGCTGGTCCAACTGCCCCAGGCAAAGGTTGTGATCAACGGCGGGTATGTGCAGGTAAGCGGCATCGAGAGCGAAACGGCCGTGGCCCATCTAGCACAAAACAGCATCATTCCTAGCGAAGTCGTGACCCAGAAGTCAGATTTGGAAAGCCTGTTTTTGGAATTAACGAAATAGTTTTAGTGGTTAGTTTTAGTGGTTAGTTTCTTTTATCAGCAACCAGCCACTAGCCACTAGCAACCAACCACTTAAAAGGAAAATCTCATGTTTTGGCAAATGGTATCTGTGGAACAAAAGAAGTTAACCAATCGCAAAATTTTGTGGATTGAAATGGCCATTGCGGCAGCAGCGGCCGTTTTGATTCCGTTAATCATCTACCTCGCCAGCCAATCAACCGACAGCAACGTGGTCATCACCGCAGATGGACCAGTGGAAGAGCTGGTCGCCTGGCCGCTGGCGCTCCTCCTGGGCATTGATATGACCGCTGGCAGCGGCCTCGGGGGGTTATTTATCGTCATTTTGGTGGGCACGCTCACGGCACAAGAGTACGGCTGGCGTACCATGCAGCTCTGGCTGAGCCACGGCGTCTCTCGCCCGGTGTTGATGCTGGCAAAGTTTACGGCCGTACTCCTGCCCGCATTTCTCATCGTCATGGCTGCATTCGTTGGGGGTGCCATCACGACTGGCTTCATTACCCAAAGCATTCAGGGCAGCTTGCCCATTGCCGAGGTAGATTGGTGGCAGGCATTTTTGAGCGTGCTGCGGACAGCCTACACGCTGCTGCCCTACGCGGCACTTACGTTCTTACTGGCAGTGGCAACGCGTTCCACCGTTGTAGCCGTAGGCGGCGGTTTAGCCTACGCCATGTTGATTGAAGGCGTGTTGCGGCAGTTTCTTGGATTTGTGGGCGGCTTTTGGGGCGATATTCCCCATTATTTACCCGGTGGTCTCAGCAACAGCCTCACGTCCCTCAATCGTGTTGGCGCCACAGTCGATACAGGATTAATTTCTACCGTTCCAAGTGATGTCACTCCCGAAACGGCCGCTTTCGGTATTGCTTTTTACACCATTTTGTTTGTCGGATTGGCTGTGCTGGCTTTCCGGCGGCAAGATTTGGGTGGGTAAATTATTTTTAGAGACGTTGCCGTGCAACGTCTCTACGACATATACTTGAATCATGAGACACTTCTTCCGTCGGTTCCGCACCTTGCAATGGAAACTCACCCTCTCTTACACATGGGTCACAACGGCAGTAGCAGCGGCCGTTTTTCTCATTCTCTTCCTCATTGCCGCCTCCATCATAGGTCTGTTCATTCCCGATGTTGCCACCGCTTTTCAGCCAGTGCTGCGCCCGGCGAGCCCCCGGATTGCTGAATTTTTAGCCCAAGACCCGCCCGATCTGGACGGCCTGCGTGCCTGGCTAGACAGCTCCCAGCAAGGAGATGAGTTCCTGGTTGAATCTACCAGCGGTGTCGGCGTCAGCACCGTGCGCTTTTCCGATGTCTCCTTTGCGGCCGTTGTAGACCCAGCAGGCAACCTGCTGGCACTGGAACCAGGCGACGATTTGAGCCAGCCTGTGACGGCGTTGCTATTTGAAGAAGCACTGCCCGCCTACGAACAAGCACTGCTAGGAGAAAGCGATCCGGAACTGGTAACGGCCGTTCACCCCGAAACCAATGACATTTTTGTGGCCGTTCCTTCATTTGGTGCAGACCGTGAGCTGTTAGGCGTCTTCTTCCTGGTGATGGATTTACCCAGCGCTAATTCAGACATGTTCACAGCCAACACCATTTTGGGCATTTTACCGCTATTGTTCATCATCTTTATCCTGGCAGGCGGGGTGGGCACCGTTTTTGGCTTTATTGCTTCACGCAGCTTCAGCCGCCGCCTGCGCCAGCTTGGCCAAACGGCCGAATCCTGGAGCCGGGGCGATTTTTCTGCCTACGTGCAAGACGATTCTGGTGATGAGATTGGCCAACTAGCACGTCGGCTCAACCAAATGGCAGAACAGCTCCAAAACTTGGTGCAAACTCGCGCTGAGCTGGCCACGCTGGAAGAGCGGAACCGGCTGGCCCGCGACCTGCATGATTCAGTAAAACAGCAGGTATTTGCCACCGCCATGCAGCTTGGTGCCGCCCAAACAATGCTGGACAGCGATCCGGCAGCTGCTAAAACCCATCTGGAAGAGGCGAAACAGCTCGCGCGGCAAGCGCAGCAAGAACTCACTGGCCTCATTCAGGAACTGCGGCCAGCGGCACTGGAAGATAAGGGATTGGTTGAGGCACTGCGCGACTACGCTAAAGATTGGTCACGCCGCACGGCCATTGCTGCCGACGTAAAGACCTCTGGCGAACGGCCGTTACCCTTCAATATTGAGCAGCCATTGTTCCGCGTGGCGCAGGAGTCGTTGGCCAACGTGGCTCGGCATAGCGGGGCATCTACTGTGTTCCTCCATTTGGCTTGGCAAGAGGCAACCTTCACCTTGACAATTGCCGATGATGGCCAAGGCTTTGACACACATGAGACAGCACACGGCATGGGCTTGAACAGCATGCAGGAACGATTGGTGGCTGTAAACGGCCGTCTTGCCATTCACAGCACACCCGGCCAGGGAACCCAAATAACGGCCACCGTGCCCCTAGAAGACAGTGGACATTGAAATGAGTGACAAAATTACGGTTTTACTGGTGGATGATCACAAGATGGTGCGGCAGGGGGTGCGGGCGTTTTTGCAGGCCCAGGCCGATATTGAGGTGGTAGCAGAGGCCGATTCGGGGGAAACGGCCGTCACCCTCGCCGCCGAACACGCCCCGGACGTGGTGCTGATGGATTTGGTGATGCCCGGCATGGACGGGGTTGCCGCTACGCGCGCGGTAAAAGCCCAAAGTCCCCGCACCCAAATCATTATGCTTACCTCTTACCACCAGGATGAGCATATTTTCCCTGCCATTCGCGCCGGGGCACTGTCTTACTTGCTAAAGGACATCGAACCAGTGGCCCTGGCGAATGCGGTACGGCAAGCGGCTCAGGGTGAGGCGGTGCTGCACCCGCGCGTGGCCGCCCGCGTCGTGCAAGAGCTGCACGGCACACGTCAGGAAGCTGTTAACGTATTTACGGAACTGAGTGATCGGGAGATGGAGGTGCTGCGCCTAATTGCTGCCGGGGCCAACAACAGCAGCATCGCCGAGCAGTTGGTCATCAGCGAAAAGACCGTCAAAAGCCATGTGAGCAACATCCTGAGCAAATTGCACCTGGCCGACCGTACGCAAGCGGCCGTTTTGGCTTGGCGTGAGGGGGTTGTGCGTCGAGACGACGCTTAACGCAGCGAGGTGGAAGTTGTTAAGGAACGGCCGTTGCTTCCGCCAAGACTTCTTGCACCGTTTCGATAAGTTCATTGACCGTAATAGGTTTGCACAAATAGCGGTTGGCCCCGGCGGCTAAGCCCTCCTGCACCGCCTGATATTGCGTTTTTCCGCTTAACATAACAATAGGCAGCTTGGCAAATTCAGACGAAGCTCTTAGCTGCTTGCACAGGCTCACGCCGTCTAGTTCCGGCATCATCACGTCCAAAATCATCAAGTCGGGGGTCATCCCGTTTAGCTTATCGAGCGCATCCAGGCCGTCTTCAGCTTCTACAACTTCAAAATTGCCGGTTTCTAGCATATGCCGCAGCAACACACGCAGGTTGGGTTCATCATCGACTAACAGAATTGATTGCTTCACATTGCTCTCCTAATTGTTACTGCATAATGGTACTGCTTTCCTGCTCCGTATTAAACCATGCTGTGGCTACGCTTTGCAGTAGGAAAGCATAGGCAGAAAGTCCTACCAGAGCAAAATGAGCCGACAGACAACCACAACCACCACGGCAATCCAACCGGTGCGCTGTGAAATTGACAGCAGCCGTTGACTGGCCCAGTTGACCGGGCGGGATTGCTGATACCGATTTTGCTGCTGGGCATCGTTGGCCCAAACCCAAAGCAGCATCAGTGCGGCGGGCAAAAATACAAACAGGATGAGGGGAAGCAGTAACCAGAGAGGCAACACCGTCGTAACATCTGGCCACCAAATTGCTAACAATACAATGGCTGAGAGATGAGCTAACTGATCCAGAATAAATCCGGGCCATTGAGGCTCGCCGGGAAAACGCACTTTAATCCAATCGGTTAGAAAATGGGCAACACCTAAAATAAGCAATAAATCCAAATGCTGCGCGGGGTCTTGCAGCAGCAGGCCTGTCATAAGCACGTGAATGGCTACATGAAGGGCAAGCCCCATATTGCCAGCAACTTTTAGGCGAAAAATGAGGTTGGTTTGCAGCGGAAAGTCCGCCAATAAGTGGGCCAATAGTAAAGTAAAAAATGTTGTCATTGAATAGAAATCATCTGCCAGAGAATTATTTACAAGGTAAGGGCAGATAGCGAGGTCGCAAGCACCTTGGTTTGCCTGGCAAGACACAAAAAAAGCGGGGAACTGTTTCTACGTATTTGTTCAAACTTCCCGCTTTCACATAAATTATCAAGTAGCGATGCCAGGGCATCGTAGCAGGGTAATGGCTTTGGCAAAAATTGGCTGCATACGGCCGTACGCCACCAGTGTGAATCAGTTGACAATCCAACATAAAAGACCCGCAAATGAGCAAAAAGTCACTTGCGGGTCTTCTTATTCACGCGGGGTTCACCAACTATTTATTTAGAATCTATCCGAAATAGCCATAGGCTTGTACTGAGCGAAGTCGAAGTAGGAAAAAGAGAAATCTGAGAAATGAACCTTTGCCTCTCAGCTCTCTGTGAACTCTGTGGCCAATATCCGGACAGGTACTTAAGCAATAGCAGGGGTTTGGTGCAAGAAGGTATCTTCTGAGAGCTGTTGCAAGACAAAAGCAGCAACATCAGCCCGGGAAACCTGCCCGCCTCCGATTGACGGGTCCAGACCAAATTCATATTCACCCGTGGCTGGTCCGTTGGTCAGGCCGCCAGGGCGCACAATCACCCAATCCAGACCACTTTCGCGCACAAGCTGCTCTTGCCGCTCTTTGTCTTCATACGCTTTGCGCAAGACTGTTTTCACCATCATTTTGAAAGAGCGTGAAACGCGGTCGCGGCTATCCCCCACCCCTAGCGCAGAGACAACTACCAGCCGCTTGATATGTTGCTTACTCATGCCAGCAATGATGTTTTGCGTGCCGTCAGATACTACAAAATCAGGATTATGGGCGGTATTGCCCAACGAACAGCAGACGGCTTCTGATCCTGCTAGCGTTTCTTCTACCTTTTCCAGATTAAGTACATTCCCAATTACCAGATACAGTTTGTCATGGTTTACATGGAGCCGAGACGAGTCCCGCACCAGAACGGTTACTTCATGCCCAGCTTTCAATGCCTGCTTGACAATTTCTTGCCCGGTACCACCTGTTGCCCCAAATACGGCTAATTTCATCATTATGCCTCGCTTTTTTTTTACTTCTCGCGTCGCACAATTATATCAAAACGCCATTTTTGGCTATCTTGCGGGCTATGGCTTGTTGGAAACGGCCGTTTCTGATGAGGGTTGGCGCAACGGCCGTCGCAAAAAAATAAAGGCTGGCAACAGAGCAACCAGAGAAAGCACCATACCCAGCCAGTAAGGATAGCGTGGGTTTATGGCAAACACGATTCCCCCTAACGCCGTGCTAAAAATCGTTGCCAAACTAACGGTAGATTGATAGAGTCCCAGCACCCCACCCCGTACTTCCTCCGGCACTGTGCGGGTAGACAACGATTGCAGCGGCGGCATCATCAGCCCCATACCAATTGGGAACAAGATAGAACCCGGAATGCCGTGCCAGGGGGCAGTTGCAATCGCCAGGAAAAACATACCGAAGGCACGCAGGGTGCCACCAATAATCACCAAATTCGTCTCGCCCAGCCGGGGCAATACCCGCCGAATGAGCAACGTTTGGGTCAGAAATTGAGACAGCCCAACAATCGCCAATAAAATGCCAATGCCTAAATCCACAATTCGGTCACTGTAGTCAGCAAAAAGCACCGCATCTCCGAAAAGGGCAAACGTTGCCTGCAACAACCCAAGTGCAAACTGGCCAATGAAAGCAATTAATAAAATTGCCAACAGGGGCGTGTTGCGGACCACTTCCGCTGGGGCAATACCGCCTTGCCGCACCGCTCGGTTTTTGATGCGCTGCTCGAGGGTAAGCGTTTCTTTGAGCGTTAGCCATGTCAAGATAACGGTAAGGCCTGCCGCGACAGCCGCCATAAAAAAGGGAATGCGCGATCCAAATACGGAAGAAAGCGTTCCCCCTAACGCCGGTCCAAACACAAAGCCCAAGCCAAAGGCAGCAAAGATGTAGCCCAATGATTCCGTACGCTTTTCTGGCGGGGTGATGTCAGTGATGTACGCCTGAGCCACAATGATGTTACCGCCTGTGATGCCGTCTAGGATGCGGGCAATAAACAGGATCGTGACGTTTGGGGCTGCACCGATGAGAATGAAGCTGAGCACGGTGCCAATTTGGCTAATGATGAGGATGGGAATACGGCCGTATTTATCTGACAACCGCCCAATAATCGGCCCAGCTAAAAATTGAGCTGCAAAGAAGGAAGAAAGCAGCAGCACATTGTATTCTGGCCGAATTTCAAACTCCCGTTGCGCATAAAGCAACAAAATGGGCAACGCCATCGCTGCCCCGAGCATCTGCACAAACACGATGAGCAAAATGGTGAGCAGCCGTCGGTCAATATTTCTAAAATTCATGGGTAAATGGGCTGCACAGTGAGCTGGCAGCCTCTCCTTGTTGTTTCTGGTTGGGCAGCTAATTATCGGACGGGTTTGTTGTGGGAGGTGGTGATTTGGAAGCGGCCGTTTCTTCCCTAGTATCAGTCACAATCATGCTTTCTTGTAGGCGGGCAATATGTAGCTGATCGAGCCGCTGTTCGTATTGAAGGCCAATCTCGTCAAAATAGCCTGATAAATCCCGCCACGCCGTTGCCATTTGGGTGCGCGTGCGAGCCATCATCTCATCCTCTTGCTTGCGCCGCAGCCACCGCCAGCTAGAGCGCAAAATATGGCGCACATTGGCCACAACCTCCTGTGCCAACTGCGTTAGCGGACTGATTGTTAGCTCGTCCAAGACCTGGTGCAGTGCCTGCGCAGCCAACGCCGCCCCTTCCTGGTGCGCTAAATCGCCTCGTTCGATCATCTTGTCCAGCAAATAGGCACGATGCCAATATAAACTGAGCTTGTCTGTCGCCTCTTTCACTGTGAGGAAGTACAAAATAGTGCGGTAGGTGCGCTTAAGCAGCAGCCAAACCAGCTCCAGCGGCCACAACAGGCAACCTACGCAGCTAATCTGCCCCCTATTAATTTGGCGAACGATTTCTGGAGGAAGGGTACGGCCGTTTCGCTTGGCAATTGCCTGCGGCATCCGCCGCTTAAAAATCCACTCAAACAGCAAATCGACTAAAGGAATCGGGATGAGAATCGCCAAACCGGCCAGCGTGGCATCAACGTAAATCGCCCAATCAAATTTCTCGTCTCGTAAATCAGACTCCAATCTCTAATCTCCACTCTCTAAATGTTGCGTTGGCTTCGGCCACGATGAGTCTAAAAAAGTCTGAATCTCAATCAAATACCCATTGGGATCACGCACAAAGCATTGGTAGATGTTGAATTTCTCATTCAGCGTTGGTGGTTTTTCGATGGCCACCCCCTGCCCCACCAGATATTCATGCCACCCATCCACGTCTGGGGTCACCAGGGTGAGCATGATGTTGTTGGTCGCTGGTAGCGCATCCATGTGCTGCCCCAATGTCTGGCAAAATCCCAAATAAGCATCCCCACCACTGGCGTAAATGCGGCAGCTACCCTGATCCAGCACCAGCTTCAGGCCAAGGATTTGTTCGTAGAAGACGGCCGTTTCTGCTAAATCTTGCGCGTGCAAAAACGTTATCTGCTGTTCAATTGGGGGTCTATATTTCATAAAAATGGCTATGCGAATTCTATTGAGTTAAACAAGGTTTGGCAAATATAGCTGATCGTGTCGTATTGTCCATAGTCTATGTATTATCAATGATGAAAATTTCACACTTCTTTCCACCCCTCTACGTTGCCGGATCAGCTCTTCGTGGAATCAAATGGTTCAGAATTAGCGACCTTGAATCCCTACCTATGCTTCGTGCTATTCAATCAAAGATGAGTGTAAAATATGATTAATATATCGACTACGGAGAGAAAAGTGACAAGAGAAGCAAGACATATACGACCATTCCACCCAACCGATCAAGATGCAACCAAAAAACTCATCCTTAATGGTTTGACTGACCATTGGGGCACACTCGATCCCACACTTAATCCTGATCTCAACAACATCTCCCGAAGTTATCAGGGGGGAACTTTTTTATTGGTCATCATAGATAGCGAAATTGTTGGCTGTGGGGCATTAATCCAAGAAAAAGGGGCAAAGAGAATTGGCCGTATCGTCCGGATGTCAGTCAAAAAAGAAAATCGCCGACAAGGGATTGGGCAGCTACTTTTGAAACACCTGGAAACGGCCGCCAAACGCCGCAAATTTAATAAAATCGTCCTCGAAACCACCGAAACCTGGCATAACGCGATTACCTTCTACCAAACCAACGGCTACACAATCATCGGCTACTGGGGCGGCGATACTCACTTTGAGAAAATAATTTAATCACCTGCATACCAAAACGCCTGCACACGCTGATCCATCGAATTGCGCTTAGACCAAGTATAAAAACTGATCCAACCAAATGAAAACAGCACTCCCATCCCGGCAAATAGTACGGTCGTCTGGTTCAATCCCCACATCGGTGAATCCTGGAAAATCCCCGCCAGCAAAGTCGAAATGGATTGCGTCAACGTTAACATCGCAAACTCAAAGGCAAACACCCGTCCCCGGTACCTGTCTGGCACCACAATTTGCAATAAAACGGCCGAAAACACCCATATCGTCCCACTGCCAACCGTCCGCACCAGCGTTGCCAGCAAAAACAAACCGAAAGTCGGCGCAACGCCCAGCCCCCAAATCCCAACCGATACCAGTACCATGCCAATTGCTGAACCCAAAATCAACCTTGGCGGACGACTGCCCAACAGCCGCCGCATGAACAACGGCCCCAAGCCAGTCCCCAAACCGCTAATGACATAAATAATGCCCAGCGAGGCTGTCCCTCCGTCTTCAATTCGAAACGTTTCTGCAAGAGGAAAAATCGTCAAAGGAAACACATTTTCCGCAAAACTAATCTCTAATACATTCACAGCCCCCCAAACCAAAGACCCCGTCGCCTTAATTAAGCTGAGAATCAGGAGATACGGCCGTCCCCACAAATAACGAAACCCATCTACAAAATCTAGCCACCCACCCTGGCTACCTTCACCCTCTGCAGATTCTTGAACCTTCAACACAACACGGCTAATGAGCCAACCCGAAAGCAAAAAAGTAAACCCATCTAGCACAAAAGCCGTCTCTGCTCCAAAAACGGCCGCCACGATTCCACCCAGCAGCGCCCCAAGGGCCAGCATCGTGCTCCAAGTAAAGCTATCAAGTGCATTTGCCGTCACCAACTCCTTTCGGTCAACCACCATCGCTACCACGGCGGAACGCGCAGGCGTAAACAGTGCACTTAAAGCAAACTGAGCCACTGTCAGCAAGTAAAAAAGCCACACCTGCCCCGTTATCCCCACAATCAAGAAGCCCCACACCACAAATGCCCGCAAAACATCGGATACCACCATGAGCATTTTGCGGTCATACCGGTCAGCTAAAACACCAGCCAAAGGACTAAAGGCAAATAGTGGCAAAAATCGAGCCAAAAAAAGGTAGCTAATTGCTACCCCAGCGTTGCTCAACTCTGTTATCAATTCAGCTGCCGCAATCAGATTAAACCAATCACCCAACAACGAAACAACATTACCCAACCATAAATAACGGTAATCTAAATTCCGCCTTAACAGAGAAATATACTCTTGCATTAACAACCCGCTCAATTAGGAAAAATAGAGGAAAAGAGGAAAATAAAAAGGCCTCTTGGCAATGACCTACTCTCCCAGGGAGTCACCCCCCAAGTACCATCAGCGCTAGCGAGCTTAACTTCCGGGTTCGGGATGGGACCGGGTGTACCTTCGCCGCTCAAATCACCAAGAGACCTTCTTATAAACAAATTAGGTCATCTAAAACTAAATAATAATCATTCTAAAATTGCACAACGTCAGAAAACCGAATTCTCCGTATCAAGTGGAACGTAAGCCCTCGACCATTAGTACGGCTTAGCTAAATACATTACTGCACTTACACATGCCGCCTATCAAGCTAGTAGTCTTCTAGCGGTCTTACTCCAAAACGGATGAGGGATCTAATCTTAGGGCGAGCTTCCCGCTTAGATGCTTTCAGCGGTTATCCCTGCCAGACGTAGCTACCCAGCAATGCCGTTGGCACGACAACTGGCACACTAGAGGTCTGTCCACCCCGGTCCTCTCGTACTAGGGGCAGCTCCCTTCAAATCCCTTACGCCCACAGCGGATAGAGACCGACCTGTCTCACGACGGTCTGAACCCAGCTCACGTACCGCTTTAATGGGCGAACAGCCCAACCCTTGGGACCTTATCCAGCCCCAGGATGCGATGAGCCGACATCGAGGTGCCGAGCCTGGTCGTCGATGTGAACTCTTGGACCAGACTAGCCTGTTATCCCCGGAGTAGCTTTTATCCGGTAAGCCACGACCCTTCCACTCGGAATCGTGGGATCACTAAGCCCGACTTTCGTCCCTGCGCGACTCGTATGTCTTGCAGTCAAGCTCGCTTGTGCCTTTACACTCTACGGCTGGTTTCCATTCAGCCTGAGCGAACCTTTGGGCGCCTCTGTTACATTTTCGGAGGCGACCGCCCCAGTCAAACTACCCACCAGGCACTGTTCCCATGCCGGTTAACGGTCACAGGTTAGAGCCAAAACTTAGCCAGGGTGGTATTTCAACGGCGGCTCCACCGACACTAGCGTGCCAGCTTCAAAGCCTCCCACCTATCCTACACAAACTAAGCCCTAACTCAATGCCAAGCTGTAGTAAAGCTTCACGGGGTCTTTTTGTCCAGCTGCGGGTAACGCGCATCTTTACACGTACTTCAATGTTCGCCGAGTCCTTCGTTGAGACAGTGCTTCTCTCATTACGCCATTCGTGCGGGTCGGAACTTACCCGACAAGGAATTTCGCTACCTTAGGACCGTTATAGTTACGGCCGCCGTTCACTGGGGCTTCGGTTCAAAGCTTCGCACGCCGAAGCGCACTAACCTCTCCCCTTAACCTTCCAGCACTGGGCAGGCGTCAGCCCCTATACATCGTCTTTCGACTTAGCAGAGACCTGTGTTTTTGTTAAACAGTTGAAGAAGCCATTTCTCTGCGGCCTTCGCCAGCTTCGCTTAATTGCTAACCAGCAAAGGCCCCCCTTCTCCCGAAGTTACGGGGGAATTTTGCCGAATTCCTTAACGAAGGTTCTCTCGATCCCCTTGGTATACTCTACCCACCTACCAGTGTCGGTTTGCGGTACGGTTACTTAAATATCAACGCTTAGAAGATTTTCTTGGCAGCTTGGCTCAATCACTTCTGGCTCTATAGGCACCGCCATCACGCTTCAGATTCAGGGTACGGATTTGCCTATACCCATCTTTATCCTAGACGTTTAGCACCCCAATCCATTAAGGGGCTGACCTACCAAACTGCGTCCCTCCATCACTCCAAATAAGTAGTTCCGGAATATTAACCGGATATCCATCACCTACGCCTTTCGGCCTCGGCTAAGGACCGACTAACCCGACGCGGATTAACCTTCCGTCGGAAACCTTAGGTTTACGGGGAACATGTTTCTCACATGTTTTACGCTACTCATGCCAGCATTCTCACTTCTGTAAGCCGCAGATATCCTCACGGTTACCCTTGTATCTCTTACAGAACGCTCTCCTACCATCAGCAATTCAATGAATTACCAATCCGTGGCTTCGGTACTATGCTTTAGCCCCGTTACATTTTCCGCGCAAAAGCGTTTGACCAGTGAGCTATTACGCACTCTTTAAAGGATGGCTGCTTCTAAGCCAACCTCCTGGCTGTCAGAACACTCTCACATCGTTTCCCACTTAGCATAGATTTGAGGACCTTAGCCGTCGGTCTGGGTTGTTTCCCTCTTGACTATGAAACTCATCTCACATAGTCCAACTGCCGCGTTATGGAGTACAGGTATTCGGAGTTTGGTTGAGGTCGGTAAGCTTGCGCCCCCTAGCTCATCCAGTGCTCTACCCCCTGTACTAAACACGCGACGCTAGCCCTAAAGCTATTTCGGAGAGAACAAGCTATCTCCAAGTTCGTTTGGCATATCACCCCTACCCACACGTCATCCCCTAATTTTGCAACATTAGTGGGTTCGGCCCTCCACGAGAGATTAATCTCGCTTCAGCCTGCACATGGGTAGCTCACTTGGTTTCGTGTCTAATTCCAGCGACTCTATTGCCCTATTCAGACTCGCTTTCGCTGCGGCTCCGCCTGTTTCTGGCTTAACCTTGCCACTGAAATTAACTCGCTGGCTCATTCTCCAAAAGGCACGCCGTCACACCTTTGCGTTCCGAAGAACGCCATAGTGCTCCGACCGGTTGTAAGCACACGGTTTCAGGTTCTATTTCACTCCCCTTACCGGGGGTCTTTTCACCTTTCCTTCACAGTACTTGTTCACTATCGGTTGTCAAATGTATTTAGCCTTGGGAGGTGGGCCTCCCAGATTCCGACAGGGTTAGCGTGCCCCGCCGTACTCAGGAACATTGCAAAAGTTTATTCGGTTTCGCATACAGGACTGTCACCTTCTGTGGTCTAACTTTCCAGAAAAGTTTTACTGCCGAATAAATTTATCACTTTTATATGCAAGTCCTACAACCCCGTTACCATCAAGATAACGGTTTGGGCTGATCCCCTTTCGCTCGCCACTACTCAGGGAATAATCTCTTTTCCTAGGGTTACTAAGATGTTTCAGTTCACCCCGTTCCCTCTGCTATCCTATGTGTTCAGATAACAGTACCAGGGCATCGACCCCTGGTGGGTTTCCCCATTCGGACATCCTCGGATATAGCGTCTGCACACAACTCCCCGAGGCTTATCGCAGTGTACCACGTCCTTCATCGGCATTTGACACCAAGGCATCCACCGTGCGCTCTTAGTAGCTTACACACATGATACGGAGAATTCGACTTTCTCACGTACATTGTTACTTGATGCACAATTTGTAGAAATTTTGCGATTACTATTTAGTTATTAAAGAACGTAGGCTTTTACACCTTCTAGCTACATCTTTTAAGTAACTAGCTTTTGGGAAGAATAAATATTTTTCCCAAAAGCTAACAACCTAAATTTTTACCTATAAAACAAAAAATCCGGCACTTAGCCGGAGTTCATATAGAAAAATATGAAGAGGGCTAAAATGCTGTAGGTCAAAAAATAATTCGTTTAATCAAAGTTGGTTATATACCTTTAGTTTGATTATTAAATTTTAAACTGTGGAGATGAGGAGGCTCGAACTCCTGACCTCCGCCGTGCAAAGGCGGCGCTCTCCCAACTGAGCTACATCCCCAAAAAGGTGGGCCTGGTTGGACTCGAACCAACGACCTCTCCCTTATCAGAGGAACGCTCTAACCAGCTGAGCTACAGGCCCTTAGCTATTCAACAACACGGTAACAAACAAGCTGACAAGTTAATAAAGGTGCAATTTTACCTTAACCGCTGAAAAGTGATAAAAACAATAGGTAAAGTTGGGACATCTCATATTTACAAGATGTTTGACCTGGAGTGTACAAAGCTTTCCAGCTTCGCATGAACTCCTTAAAAGGAGGTGATCCAGCCGCAGCTTCCGCTACAGCTACCTTGTTACGACTTCGTCCCAGTTACCGACCCCGCCTTAGGCGGCTGCCTCCGTAAGGTTAGCCCACCGACTTCAGGCGTTGCCAACTTCCATGACGTGACGGGCGGTGTGTACAAGACCCGGGAACGTATTCACCGCACTGTTGCTGACGCGCGGTTACTAGCAACTCCGACTTCATGCAGGCGAGTTGCAGCCTACAATCCGAACTGAGACCGGCTTTGGGGGATTGGCTCCGCCTCGCGGCTTGGCAACCCATTGTACCGGCCATTGTAGCGTGTGTGTAGCCCAGGACATAAAGGCCATGCTGACTTGACGTCATCCCCACCTTCCTCCGGCTTATCACCGGCAGTCTCGTTAGACACATGTAACTAACGACGAGGGTTGCGCTCGTTACAGGACTTAACCTAACACCTCACGGCACGAGCTGACGACAGCCATGCAGCACCTGTATAGCCTCCCCGAAGGGTCGTTTATCTTTCGATTCACTACCAGCTATATGTCAAGCCCTGGTAAGGTTCTTCGCGTAGCCTCGAATTAAACCACACGCTCCGCTGCTTGTGCGGGTCCCCGTCAATTCCTTTGAGTTTTAGCCTTGCGGCCGTAGTCCCCAGGCGGTCAACTTAATGCGTTAGCTACAGCACAGAAGGGGTCAATAACCTCCTACGCCTAGTTGACATCGTTTACAGCTAGGAATACCGGGGTTTCTAATCCCGTTCTCTCCCCTAGCTTTCGCATCTGAGCGTCAGGAATGGCCCAGAGAGCCGCCTTCGCCACTGGTGTTCCTCCCGATATCTACGCATTTCACCACTACACCGGGAATTCCACTCTCCTCTACCATCCTCAAGTTTTCTAGTTTCGAACGGCCTCTCCCAGTTGGGCCGGGAGCTTTCACGTCCGACTTAAAAAACCGCCTGCATGCGCTTTACGCCCAGTAAATCCGGATAACGCTCGCCTCCTACGTTTTACCGCGGCTGCTGGCACGTAGTTAGCCGAGACTTATTCCTGGGGTACCGTCCTTTCTCTTCCCCCAGAAAAGGAGTTTACAACCCGAAGGCCTTCATCCTCCACGCGGTGTTGCTGCCTCAGACTTTCGTCCATTGGGCAATATTCCTTGCTGCTGCTACCCGCAGGTATCTGGTCCGTGTCTCAGTACCAGTGTGGGGGGTCACGCTCTCACGCCCCCTACCCGTCTCTGCCTTGGTAAGCCATTACCTTACCAACAAGCTGATGGGCCGCAGGCCCCTCCCGGAGCGCCGGAACTTTAGTCATTGCTTTCTAAATGCAAAGACATCTGGGGTATTAGCCACCGTTTCCAGTGGTTGTCCCCCTCTCCGGGGCAGGTCACCTACGTGTTACTCACCCGTTCGCCACTCTCACCTTCAGACGAATCCAAAGGATCCCGTTCGACTTGCATGCATTAGGCACACCGCTAGCGTTCATCCTGAGCCAGGATCAAACTCTCCATAAAGAGAATTTATATCCGTGGTATTACCACAGAACTACTTTTGATTTGACTCTTGAACCCAAGCTTTACTGTCTTGTTTTCATCACTTTTCAGTTGTCAAGGTGCAACACAAGTTACCATGCTATCCACTGTTATCAACAGTATAGAGAACAAAAAACGACTCTGAGCGAGCCGCTTCATTTCTTACTACTTCTCTGATGCTCTTAAGCTGGGTGTGAACTTGTGATGGATGTTTTGCCTTTTGCAACGACATCCGCTGTAATCAACAGCGCAGTAATTTACCATAGTCTATTTGTGCTGTCAAGAACAATTTTCAATTTGCTTGATGTGATTTTTTGAAGTTATCTATATCACATCAACGAGGCGGGATTATAACTATGGCAGTTTCCAGTGTCAAGCTAAATTACAAGCTATTTTTAGATTTGTCTGACATTTCATCTGCTTAGCTACACCTTGCCCTGCACTCTCGCGACTTTGTATACCTTATTATATATGGGGGTTTTTGGCGATTTCAAATGAGATCACAATTTTTTCAATCTATTACATATATCTTGCTAGATCATCAGGTGTTTTACCCGCATTCAGCTATGTTTTGATGATTATGAGGGCGATTTGCACGTAAAACGAGCTGCACATGAATGGCTCAGCGATCGATCAAAAGATCATGTGTGAAGTTCAATAATTTGCTTGCGCAAGTCTTCTGCGGTTTCAAATTGTTGCATTAGGGGATGGTCTTCGATGAGCTGCTCTAGGAGGGCTAGTGCCAAGCTAAAGGTTTGGCTGCGATTAGCACCGAACACAGCATTTAATGTGCCGTGGGAACGGCCGAGTTCAATTACTTGTTGCGGTGATACGCGGATTGATGTCCAACTTGGCTCTTTTTCATCTTTTGTGGGCAATGGTAAATCCCAAAGGAGATAGAGTGATTCCAGATCGGTGATACCCTCTGGCATTTCGCGATTGCGATCGGCAACGGCCCGACGCAGTGCTTCCAGACGGGCTGAAAGAACAGAAATTGAGAGATCAGGAATGTCGGCACGGCTGATGGCGTCGCCCAAAAGACCAGCTAGCTGTTTCATCTGCTTCTTCTGGGATTTAGCCAGAGCGACGTAAACATTTTGCCGGCTCACGTTGCGTGACGGCCGTCCTCTCTTCGGTTTTTCTTTAAGGAGAGCTGCTAATGTACTGGCACGCTCTTTGGCGTCACTCTCTGATTTTTCGTTTTTTTGGCTCATGACCCTCGTTTATTCTGATGCTCGCCGGTAATCGTCATGTTGCTCCAAAAACGCATTGACAAATTGCTCATCAATTTGTGAGAGATTGTCGTGCGTTAGAAACTCCAGGCAGAGATGCAAACACAATAAGCATATGCTGCGAGGATAGCCACGTGTTTCCCGCCAAATCGGCAAGATAGCCTCGTCTGTAAACAAAACGCCTTGTTTAGAGTCACGGCCCGCTGCCAACAGACGATATTCGATTAGAGATTTGGTATCGTCTGGGGTAAGTGGGTCGAGTGATGAGCGCGTTGCCACCCTATCATTGAAGTCTGGCGATTCACGGAGGTTTATATCTAGCTCTGGCCGCCCTAATAAAACTAGCTGATACGCTTTGCCACCGCGTGGGTCTCTGAAGTTGAGCAGGCGGCGTAATTCGACAAACTGCTCTGGACTAAGCTCATGAGCCTCATCAACGATAATGAGTGGCAATACCCCCCTTTCGCTTTCTTCAACCAAAAAGGCACGAAATTCGTTGAGCTGATCCTCAGTGGCGCGGCGGGTGCGCAGGCCAAATTCAGCCGCTATGCGCCGCAAGAGAAGCAGCCCGCTCTTCTTAGGGGCCTCATCAATCTTGGCGGCTGTAAAGTCGGGCCGTCTATCATACCGACTGTGAAACCACGAAGCGAGTGTTGTTTTGCCTGTGCCAATTTCACCAACGATGACTGAAGCCCCCTGCCCAGCTTCCACCATGTAGCTCACCTTGGACAGTGCGCGTCTGGTTTCTGTGGATAAGTACATAAATCTGGGGTCTGCTTCAATGGTGAACGGGGGAACAACAACCCCTAGCCTATCCCAATCGGGGGAGTATTGATTGAAATCAAGTGTAAAAGGTGTCGATTCGCTCATTGTAATATAGTATACAAGTCAGTTTCGGTTGTCAATAGTAAGATAAACAGCACATCTTTGGGTAGTTAGGCATATAAAAGTTTCAAAACACAAATCTATATGCTATAGATTGGTTGACATAGTCTATTTATTCTGATAGACTGGCACCAATTACGGATTATGTATATCAAAAAGGCGAAATATAGGCATAACTGTGTGGATATATGCAGAGCTAAATCTATAAGCTCTAGTTGCTGTCTGCAAGCAAGTTACGACTCTATTCAAACGGTTTGCTGGTTGCGTACTTAGAGTGATGTTTTAGGGGTGTGCAATTACGGCCGTTTCCCGCCACTGTAACTAAATCTGTGAGGTTGTTCGCCTGATATTTAACTTCGCGAACGAATAAAAAAAGGCCAAGCGTTTAAACGCCTGGCCTTGATTTGTATAAGCAAGCTACCATTTCAGACTGTTTTGGTGCCGCCAACACCTTTTTAGACAGTGCCCCTTAATTGGGGAGGGGGATTTTTTGTCCCCAGGTAGCTCACTAATGCTGGGTAGAAGCATATCATAGGGCTGACAGCCTGTCAATGAATCGCTCGGACGAGCCAATGTTGATAGGTGTGGTTAAGGTTGCCTTCTGCCCACGAAGTTGAGCCTTTTGTGGGCAAGTTGGGTTCTGCTATTTCGAGCGAGCTGCAAGCCGCACAGCAGCGTTTGCTGCAAATGCGGGCGCAGCTTCACGCTTCCCGTGCTCGGTCTGGGGGGCAGCAGACTTCCCTGTTTGAGACGAAGAAGAATGCGGAACGGCCGTCCACAAACAGTCTCCCCTTTGCTCAGTTACCCTCTCACCTTGGTTGGGAAAGCACAGCCGTTACGCAATCTGTTCGGGGAGAGCAGCCACAACAAACTATTCATCCTGGCGAAACGGCCGTTTCAGCTTCAATGGAAACGGCCGTTTCTCATGCCCCTACCCTGCCCAAAACTATCAAACTGTATCCAGATATCGCAATTGGCTTGTTAAGACAAGAGCAAGCAGCAGCGGGCCGTCTTTGGCTGCTGCTGCAAGCAGTAGACCTAGCAAACTGTGGCTGGGTAGATGAAAGTAAGGCAAGGCAGCTATTGGCCAGCAAGCGAGGCAAGCTGCGTTTTTGTGGGGCGCGACAACTCCGAAACTTATTGGCTCGGGGTGAAGATACTTTTTGGGTGCGACGGAACGGCCGTATCTGGCTGCGATCGGTTACAAAGGTGGCCATTGCTCTGGGTATTCCTCGACTAAAAATGCGTCCGGTGGCATTGCCGATTTCGGTATTGCGGCAGAAGATTGGCACCGTACGCGCGCATCTGTACGCAGCGTTTCACAGCAGCCGTACTCAGGCCAACCAACCCAGAAAGCCAATTGCCCGAACGACAATTGAAAACGTGACGAACGTTCAGCCACGCACCCAACGCCGCTACGAACGCCAGGCGAAAGTGCAGCGGCAAGCACAGTTTGCCATCGGCACAGCAGCGACCACAGACAGTTTACAGATGCGCGGCTGGGAGCAAGGACAAGCCACGTTTACTTTTAAAGATTTCAATGGGCAGCTAGGGCCACAGGGAAAAAGTTTTGTGGCCTGGCAGCTACCAAACAGCTACGTTGGGCCACATGCCCAACTGCCAAAAGGACGCCAAAAGCGGATCAATCGGACGTTGACAGACCTGTTTATGCAAGGGATAACGGGGAACGGTCAACATCCATCGGTCACGCGGCGTTTTTTTGACAACGGCCGTCAAGCAGCAAAAGCATACCTGAGAAATCCCGAACAAGATCATTACTGGCGTGGGGTTGGCAACGGCTCTTTCGGCGATGCTCAACACAAGCGTTACCAACTGTGGCACGTGATGGAAAATTGCAATTTAAGCTAGTTAATATTTTTTTGAGTTCATGCGGAAAAAATGATCCGCCTTTCTAGGGATAAAATGATATTATTGGCGAATGATTAAAAAACCAGATATTCACGTTCTTGACCTAAATTTTCAGGGATTGTCAGAAATAACGGCCGCTTACCTCGTTGTTGGACCCACTGGCCCAATTTTGATTGAAACAGGCCCTGGCTCCACGCTAGACACGCTTTTAAACCAAATTCGACAGCACGGTTTTGAGCCTGAGCAAATAGAGCATGTACTGGTCACCCACATTCACCTGGACCATGCCGGTGCGGCGGGCTGGTGGGCACAGCAAGGTGCCCAAGTTTACGTCCACAGTTTTGGGGCACGGCATCTCGTTGCTCCAGACAAATTACTGGCCAGTGCTAAACGCATCTATGGCGACATGATGGATTCACTTTGGGGGGAAATGCTGCCTGCCCCAGCAGAAAATGTGACGGAGGTTTTTGACAATGATGTTTTGGAAGTGGCTGGTCTGAAAATCACTGCGCTAGAAACGCCAGGGCATGCGCGGCACCATCACGTGTATGTGATGGGCGATGTGGCGTTTACTGGGGATGCAGCGGCCGTTCGCTTGCCAGCCTTTAATTTGCCAGATATTCCTGCACCGCCACCAGAATTTGATTTGGAAACATGGGAATCAACTTTGGATCGACTTCTATCACACAATTTTCAGCAGATTTACCCAACTCATTTTGGCCGCGTGGATGATGTTGAGGCTCACTTGCTAGGTGTGAAGTGGTTAGTACGAGAAACGGCCGTCTTCATCCAACAAAAATTGCAAGATGGACTAACCCGGGACGATATTGTGACTGCTTATGAAAGCTGGTTTGCCAACCGTGCCAGATCGGCTGGATTGTCTGACAAGGCCATTGCCCAATATGCAGCAGCCAACCCACTGTACATGAGCGTGGATGGCATCATGCGTTACTGGCAAAAACGGGCGAAGGTATAACCGGAACGTTTAGGGTAACGCGTGTGAACTGGTGTGCGGCCGTATTTACTACCACTTCGCCACCCACCACAGCCATCATTGTGCTATGCAAGGCCAAGCCCTGGCCAGACCCAGCAGTGTCGCTGTTGCCTAGTCCGACTCCATTGTCATTTATGGCAATGGTTAGTTGATCGGTGTGCTGTATGGTGATAGTGAGAGTTAACGGCCGTTCCGCTTGGCCACCCCTACCATGTTTAGCCGCATTCCGCACCACTTCTCGCGCCGCGTAAAAGACGACTTCGGCCGTGAGCGTTGGCAATGTTTTGGCTGCTACTTTGGCCTCTGGGGAAATATTCCAACCAACTTCGTCAAACACAGTTGAAAATTCATTCTCTACCACGCGCTGAAAGGCAGTGATGAAGCCCAACCGCGCTACCTCGGGGGCAGTGGTAGTGGGCATGTCGTGCAGCAGGTCAGAGATTTGTTTGTGGGCATCAGTCATGAGCTTGAGTGCGAGGTCTGTCTTCTCATTCCCAGCCTGCCCGTTGGCAGCGGCACCACTTAGGGCGATGAGTGCCGCCTGAATGTCCGGCAGAATGTCATCGTGCAGAACCCGCCGTGTTTTTTGGTCAATAATTTGGGATTGAGCCAGCCGCTGCCGCTGAATTTCCATGAGGCGACGGGACATTTCGGCACTGGCGTGGGTATCTATGAGACGCTCGCTGATGACGCGGGCAATTTCGATCTCTTCTTGGGTGTATAGGCCCCGGTCACTTTTTTCGCCTAGCAGCAGCACACCAGAAAGCCCTCGTTCACTCCAGAGGGGGATGGCCCAGATCGCCGCACCAAACTCATCGGCGTCCAGCGAGATCATCTCGTTTTCGTCGCCGCTGAAGCGGTCAGTGATGTTGGCAAGTGAGGGTAATGGTGAAGCTGAGGCTGGGTAGCTGATTGGCGACTCAACTAGCGGCGCCATTGGCCCCAGCGCAGCAAGATAAGCCACCCGGGCATCCAACACATCGGCACAGAGGGCATAAAATGGAGTTATAAAATCCACCTCTTGCGGGTCGGTTTGGGCGATGAGCTGCTCTACGAGGCGGTTGCTGGCAACAAACGGCCGTAACTGGGCAATGTACCGTTCCCGTTCGGCAAAGGTGCGCCAGCTTACCATGGCAAAAAAGAAGGTCATCAGCATGGCGGTGAGAAGAAGGGAGTATAACGGCCGTAACTGCACCGCAATCGTGCCGCCAATGGCAATACCATACCCAATGGCTAACATCACCGCCTGCCGCCACTGCCGTTTTAGCCCACCGCGTGGCAATGTTTTACCTGTAAAAACCTCATATGAGACAACCGCCCGCCCTAGCAACACAATCACTACGGCAATAATGCTGGAGATAAGCAGATCCAAAATGGCAATAGTAAGCTGTGCTTCCAGATAAATTTCCAAAAAGGTGCGCTGGCGGGCATCCTGCACAATCCACAGCACCACACCCGTAACCAGCAGCGTCACCACCATGAGTGCCAGCGAAGCGGATGAGAGCCACGGCTGGGCCCGCCGCCTAGCCACTAAACCCATGACCCGGCGAGAAGTGGCCGGTTGGCGCAAGGCATCTAGCGACAGCCCAATGCACAGCAAAACGTAGGCAGAATAGCCTGCCGCTAGCAGCGGAATACCAGCAATGGAGTAGCGAATAAAGCCACGCAGCGGATTTAATTCTGGTGCGGGGAAAGCTAGCAACACGACACCGGCAAACAAAGCCGCCAGCCCAAACAGCAACATCCCAGTGGTCACAACGAGCCAAATCCGTTGCCGCCGATACAGTCGATTGCGGGGAACGTTCCAGTAGCCTGCGTACCATAGCATGATGATGTACCAGGCAAACGGCAGCATGATCGCCGGAACCAGTCCCGCCGTCCACCAAAAAATCATGTTGCGCCACGTGAGATTGGTAAGCCCTAGGCCAATGATGGCAGTGTGACTGACGAAGAACAGCGCACCAAGCAGCAGGCCAACCGTGGCAATCCACACGCCCCAATCCCGCCGCTCTGAGTTGAAGACAACGGTTAGCCCCAGCCAAGTAAGCAGGATGGTGTTGAAGAGGCTTACGGCCATGATGGCCCAGTCGAGGAGGAGGATATCGCTCATTTTGATATTCAGTCTCTGGGACCTAACCCAAGAACTCTTTGATTCAGTTCCCAGAGGGCTATCCGGTTGCTTTCATATCGTAGCAGACTTTCACCTTCATTAAACCTTACCCATTTCGTCGCTTGATGCTCCCAAGATATTTCGAGTCTGAATCCAGAAACCTCAACCCCAAAGCAAAATTCTGGCACAACATAAAGTTTCTCACCCCACAAATATGAGTCTCTGAAATTGTAAGCTGGGACAGAATTAACAGTTTGCAATTGAATAAATTTGCTATCTGTTGGAATTTTGGCCTCTTCCCAGGACTCTCTGCGGGCAGCTTGGAGCGGATTTTCCTCGTCTTCACCCCCACCAGCTATCCCTTGCCAATTGCCGGTATCAGATCGAGAAAAAATAGCATACTCGACAATTGACCCCTTTATCAATCGGAATGGGAAAACTAAAACTTGGAATGGTGCTCTTGCCATTATTCAAATCCAATCAATGAAGGTTTGTTTCTCTTTTGGCCATGAAAGTCTCAGGGCTCACTTGAGATTTTAGAAGTCAGTGGCAGTCCAGTCGAAACTGATTTACTGTTTACTCCCAGGGTATCCATTCTCCATGTTCGTTGAGGATGTGAGGGATGCCGTTTTCGTTCCACTGGATAAATTGCCCAGCGTTAAGGATGATGGCAACGCGGGTGCGGGCGACTTTTTCGTCGGTGGTGGTGTCGTTGAGGCCCCAGGCGGTGTAGATTTGGCCGTTGATCCGGCTGATGGTGCGTTTGTCGCGGAAGCCCATGCGGCTGGCAATCTGTTTATTGCTCATGCCCTGGGCCACCATGCGGGCCACGGCTTGCTCGTTGGGTTCCAGGATGTCCATTGGGGCGTTTTCGTCTTTGCGGCGCACTTCCTGGACGCGGGATTCAATGTCTGGGTCGATGAAAGAACGGCCGTTCACGGCATCTTCTAACAGCGGCATAATCATGGTAGGCAGCAGGTAGTTCGATTTGCGGACATAGGCATAATGGCTGAGGATGCCGCTGCGGCGAAACGCTCGATAGTATTCATCGTCGTCCTGAATGGAGTAGAAAACCACCGGGAGCCTGGGAAATTCGCGACGGATAGCAACGGCCGTTTCGATCCCATTCATCACCGCCGCTAGCTGCACGTCCATCAAAATAACGTCTGGCGTCTGTTCCAAGCAAAATTCCAGGGCTTCTTCACCGGCGGGACAGTCGTGAATGACTGTCACTGTGCCTAAATCTTCCAGACCAGCTTTGAGTGCTGGTCGCAATTTTTCGTTGTCTTCCACGATGAGTAATTTCAGCATACAGGTAACATCCTTCATTTGGCTGAAACAGGTCAAGCACTTGAGTGCGTTTTCATTGGCAACTGAGGCGTCGTTTAGGTGGACACCTTTTATTATTCTTACCCATAACGAAAATCTGGGAGCTGTCTACGATGCTAAATCTAAAACAACGAAGACAAAAAAGCAATATGAGTGGGCAACGGCCGTTTCTCATCCTCGCCCTCATCCTTTTCATTGTTACTGCCCTGTTTCCGTTTGGCTGGCTGGCGACGGTGTGGCCGGGCTTCAGTGACGTGGCTAATTTCATCTTTGGTACGCAAATTTCGCACATTATCGGCCATTTTGCCGTTTTTGTGCTGATGGGCGGTGGCGTTTTGCTGCTGTTTCCGAGCTTGCGGCAACGATTCTGGCTCTACTTTGGCCTGATGCTGCTGCTCGGCATCACTCAGGAATTTCTGCAAATTGCCTCCTTCAAGCACATTATCCCCGCCTTTGATGAAGTCCTAGATTTGACGATGGATATGTCGGGAGCAGCAACAGCATTTTACATTTGGCGTAAGCAAATTGAGAATGGAGATTAGGGATTGGAGATTAATCTCCATTCTCCGATTTCGGAGCAAACATGGAAACCACACACGAAGAACTCATTGCTAAACCGATTGAATCTGAAGCAACCCGACCATTGCCCTTGCGTGCGCCGATGCGCTTGGTGCAAACGGCCGTTTTCCTCGGCATCGCGGCAGATTGGTTGTTTTACGACAGGCCATTAGGCATTTCCCTGCTGCTGTTTGTGGGGTTGGTGCTGGCTGGTTTGTGGTGGAACGGCCGTCGTGAAGCGATTACCCTCGCTAAACAAAACCTATGGCTGCTGCTGCCCCTGCTCTTTTTTGCTAGCATGGCCGCACTGCGCACCAACAGCACTCTGACCACGCTTAATGTCCTGGCCGTGCTCTGCCTACTGGCTTATCTCGCCTTTTTTTACGCCGCTGGGCGTGTAGCCAACCTGAATTTGTTCGGCTATGCGTTGCTGCCACTGCGCGTGTTTGGGCACAGTTTGGCATTAGCTGCGCCAGTCATTCGGCCCAGTGTACAGCAGATGAGGAGGGGTGAAAACGGCCGTGCCCGCCTGCTGCCCCTGTTTCGTGGACTGCTGTTAGCTTTACCCATTCTGCTTGTCTTCACCCTGCTGCTCAGTTCCGCTGACCTCATCTTTGCCGATTACGTGGAAGAGCTGTTCTCGTTAGACATTTTTGACAGGCTGGGCGAATGGATTTGGCGCGGCATCCTCATTTTGTTCATGAGCATCACTTTTGCTGGGGGATTGGCCTTGGCACTCACGCGCCGCGTCGAGGATGAGGAACAAAGCCGCCTAGAGCGCGGTTTGGCCACTCTGCCCAGCCATTTTTCAGTTGGATTCATTGAAACAAGCACTATTTTGGTGCTGGTTAACATGCTGTTTGCTGCTTTTGTGGGCATTCAGTTCACTTACCTGTTTGGCGGTGCAGCCAACGTGACCGAAGCTGGCTACACCTTTGCCGACTATGCCCGGCGCGGCTTTTTTGAACTGCTCACCGTCGCCATTTTGACGATGCTGCTGGTGCTAGGACTGAACTGGCTCTCTCGACGAGAAAGCAAGCGGCAAATTCGGCTGTTCAACGGGCTGGGCAGCGTGCTGATTGGCTTGGTGCTGGTGATGCTCGTCTCCGCTTGGCGGCGGATGGCGCTGTACGAGGCGGCGTTTGGCTACACTGAACTGCGTCTGATTGTGTACGTTTGCATGGCGTGGCTGGCCATCACCCTGGTCTGGTTTTTCCTGACGCTTTGGGTGCGCCCGGATCGCTTTGCCATCGGTGCGTTGGTGGCGATCATGGGTTTTGTAGCCACGCTCAATCTCATCAACCCGGATGCGTTCATTGCCCGGCAAAACCTGGCTCGCTACGAGCAAACGGGCGATTTAGACGCGTCATATCTGGCGAGTTTGTCCAATGACGCCGTGCCAGAACTGGTGCGCGGCCTGGGGCTGACTGTAGGGGATGCAGAGGAACAACTGCTGCCAATTTGTGCCCGAAGTTGGTTATCTGACGAGTACGATTGCTACGCTACGCCACATGAAATCTTGCGTGAAGAGCTAACCAGCCGGTATGAACAGTTTACAGGGGATGATTCGTGGCGGCGTTGGCCCTCGTTTAACGTGGCGCGTTGGCAAGCGTGGGGAGCGTTGAGCTTTTTAGACATATCGTAGCCGCGCTTTCTTAGCGCGAATTGGAATCCGCGGCTACTCAAAGATGGAGAAGAAAGTAAGTGGAATTAGTATCGAAACAAACAAAGTGGACAAACTTATCAATCAAACGGCCGTCCTGGTGGCTCATCCTTGTACTTTTGCTGCTGGGCGTGGCTGGGTGGCTTGTTTTTCGGCGGTTAACGGCCGTGCAGATGGGGCAACCGTCTGTGGGGCTGACGCCGCTCACGGAGCTGGGCAGCGGGACGTATCATGGCGCGCAAGGGGGTTTGTATCCGGGTGGCAGTAACGAACGGCCGTTTACCCATGAGGCGGTCGGGATTGAAATTGCTAAAAGTATACGGCCGTTGGCCACTGATGGAACCGTTGATGAGCAAAACGGCAAAATTGGCTTCGTAGCCGTCGGCATGTCCAACACCTCCATGGAGTTTGAGGCATTTTTGGACCAGGCGGATGAGATTCCCCAGCTAAACCCGGCCGTGGTGCTAGTGGATGGGGCGCAGCACAGCAAGGCGTCTCAATTTGTCGCCAATCCGAATGATGAATATTGGTCCGTTTTAACCGAGCGGTTGACGGAAGCTGGCTTGAGCGACGAACAGGTTCAGGTTGTCTGGCTAAAAAATGCCCGCGCCCGCGCAAAAGCCCCCTTCCCAGTGGATGCGTTGATGCTTAAGAATGATCTAAAAGAGATTGTCAAGTTGCTGCATGGGCGATTTCCCAATTTGAAGATTGTGTATCTTTCCAGCCGCACTTACGGCGGCTACGCCACCATCGATCTCAACCCAGAGCCATATGCTTACCAGTCGGCCTTTGCCGTGAAGTGGCTCATTGAGGACCAAATTACAGGAGATGCCGAGTTGAATTTTAATTTGAACAGCGGTTCGGTGAATGCGCCCTGGCTAAGCTGGGGGCCATACCTGTGGGCAGATGGTACAGCCAAAGAAGGCGGCGGTTTTGTTTGGGAGCAGTCGGATTTTTCCTACGATGGCACCCATACATCCCCATCTGGCCAGGCAAAGGTGGCGGGCTTGCTCTACTACTTTTTACGCACGGATGAAACGGCCGTTCCCTGGTTTCTAGCGTCTGAATGAAAACAACCAGCCCCCCGCAGGTTTGTTCTAGAACACCGTTTGCGGATGGAACCTGCGGGAGGTTTATTTCGAGGAAACAAAATGACCCAAACACCCACCAAACACACCCTTTTGCTGCTGGCAGCACTGCTTTTCACATCTAGCCTGGCCGTAGCGATGTGGTTTGTACGCTACGCTTACACGGGCACCATTCATTTTGTCTTTTTGCTATGGAACCTGTTTTTGGCCTGGTTGCCAGTTTTATTTGCCTTGCTGGCGCGTCGCAAAGGTGCCAGCCGTTTGGGGCGATGGATTTGGGGCGGTCTGTGGCTACTTTTTTTCCCCAACGCCCCTTACCTGCTAACAGATTTGCTCCATTTGGGTCAGATTGGTCGGGTACCAATTTGGTATGACCTGATCATGCTCATTACCTTTGCTTTGGCCGGGTTGTTTGTGGGCTTTGCCTCATTATTTTGGCTGCATGATTTGGTTTCCCGCTCCTGGAATCGGCTGGCTGGCTGGCTGTTTGTGCTGCTGACGTTGGGTTTGAGCAGTTTTGGCGTTTACATCGGCCGTTTTCTGCGCTGGAACAGTTGGGATTTATTGTTCAATCCCACTATTTTGCTGCGCGATTTGGCCGATCATTTACTGGTTCGCAGTCAATTAATGGAAACGGCCGTTGTCACCGGGTTGCTAACGGCCGTCTTCATCGGCAGCTACTTCATCATCTTTGCCCTGCCACCACAGCTTCATGAAAAGCGGGAGATTGGAGATCAGAGATTAGAGATTCGAGGTCAATCTCCAATCTCTAGTCTCCATTGGAGGAGGTAGACATGAACCAGTCGCTCTATTCTGATGACCTGTACAAGCCGGATTTTCCCTCGTTGGGGCTGTTTTCTACCTGGTTTGGCGTGGTGCTAATTGGGGTAACGGCCGTTTTGCACACGGGCAGACCTAATCAGGGCGGCTATTGGGCGCAGCCGCTGGCCGAGGGAATGAAGTTTGTGCTGGTAGCACTCATTTTGGCTTCTGTGTTTTACCTACCTTTTCGTGCCGAACGGGGCGTAAAGTGGGCGGCATTGCCGCTGGTGATCAATGTCGGCACACTGATTATTGTGCAGTTGGTGCCTTTTGCTTCGCTGTGGGAAGGTGCCCGCTTTCGCTGGCGCATGAGCCATTATGAAACGGTGGCGAACATGGTGGAAAATGGTGAACTGGTGGCTGGCGAGAGCGGTTCCATTTTACTGCCTGAAGCGTACCGGTATTTGTCGGCGGAAAACGGCCGTATTTGGGTAGAAACAGACGGTGAAAAGATTTCCATCTTTTTCTTCACCGAGCGCAATGCGCCGCGCAACTTTGCGGGCTACTTTTACCGCAGCGACAGCAACCCACCTCAGCAGGGTGATTTCATGGGCCGCTGGCGGCATGTCTCCCAGAAGCAGGCTAACTGGTATTTTTGTATTTCAGAATAGGTCATAGTGGTTGGTTGTTAGTGGCTAGTTCAATGGTTTGCTCACTTGCAAACCGGCTTCGTGCGCTATAATTCTCCCTTGTGCTTTAGACAACTGTCTAATATTTTGGCACACTGGGAGCAATGATGACCACACAGGCTCTGCCTTACATCTCTTTTTTGGGCTTTTTATTTGGCTCAACCCTGGTGGCCTCGCGTTTTAGCGTGGGACAGTTTCAGCCAACCACCTACATCGGCCTGCGCCTGACCATGGCCAGCCTGGGACACATCGCCTTTTACACCTTTGTCAACCACCGCTACAAATGGCCAACGGACCGCCGATTGTGGCTGCACGCTTCTGTTTTGGGTATTTTGGGAACGGCTGTTCCCATGACCTCTATCGTTACCGCCTTGCAATATCTCTCCAGTGGATTAGCCGCCATTTTTATCACCACCAGCCCAGCCATTACGGTGCTGCTGGCGCACTTTTTCTTGCCAGATGAGTCGTTAAATTGGCGCAAAGCGTTTGGCGTGGTGCTGGCCTTAAGCGGCACGATTGTGCTGGCTGCCAGTGGTGAAAGCGGGCTGGCTGACGTAGGTCAGGCCAACCCGTTGGGGTACATTTTGATGCTGATTGCGATGACGATGGGGGGTGCAGCGGCCGTTTACATTCGCAAATATCTCAGCAATTACAGTGCCTTCGACGTGGCCAGTATTCGCATGTTTGTAGCAGCTCTAGTGGTGATGCCGCTCTCCACCCTGATTATTGGCTTTGACCTGCAAAATGTGACGGCAACGGGCTACACGGCCCTTGTATATGCGGCCTTGGTTGGCACCTTTTCTGGCCTGCTGCTGGCGGTTTACAACGTCAAGCGGTTTGGGGCCACGGCCGCGGCCATGACAGGCTATGTAGTGCCAGTTTTTGCTGGTTTAGGCGGTGTGCTGCTGCTGGATGAACGGATTACGGCCATTATGCTCGTCGGTGTCGTGCTGATTGTTGCAGGGATAATGATTATCAACCGCAGCTAGCTTTGCTGGACAGTAACTCCTTTTGGCACCACGACAACAATGGTGTTTGCGTCGTCAGAAACGGCCGTTACCAGCTTCAATCCTGACGGCACGCTAACCTGTACCACCTTTCCCCCACTACTCGCTGTTGCTTCGGCATTTTCCTTGTCCCGGTCAGGAATCATAATGGGGTCTGGCAAGATGACGGGCGTTTCAGTTGTTTCTGGTTGACCTGCTTCTGCTTCGAGTGTGATGCCATCAATGAAAAAATCTTTGGGGCGCGGCCATTTGCTCTTCACGCGGATTTCGATGATGGCTGTCCCGTTGTTAGGGACCGTGAAGGTGTGCTTATGTCGGTGCCATTTGCGGTTGCCCATCTGCTCACCGTTGACCCAGCTCCCCTGCCCGTTGACCCAGACGCCTGATTCAGCCCCGTACGGGTCAGGATCGTTATTGAGCACTGCTAAAACTGGCACGACAAGGGTTGCCTGGCTACCCGGTTTTAGCCCGGTGACCACCTGTTTCAACTCTACACCAAAGGGGCTGCCGGCGTGAAAAACTTTGTACGTTGTGTCGCCAGCCAGAATAAGCGCATCTTTAGCCCCAAGCTGCTCATTGGGGGGCAACTGCTCGGCTAATTTGTGTACGCATTCTGGTACCCCAGCCGCTTTATCCCCTGCCCCAAACAGCGAATTGCCTGGTTCAATCCAGCGCAAAATCCAGCCATTTGGCTGCTGGTTGATCAAATTGCCGTAAGGGGGCATGTCCATCCATCCGCCCGTAAAGGTTCCGTTTTTTAGCATGTTGAGACTCCTTGCACGTGAAAAAAATTGTTAATTGCATTGTTTTGGTTCATGTTGATTATAGAGGGGCGCAAACAGGTTTTGCAAGAGGGGGTTGACAAAGTGTAGATAGTACACTATACTGCCGCACATAAGTGTTGTAAATACACTATTTATACAAAGGAGCAGCACTCATGTTTGGATTATTTGTGATTTTGACGGTTGGGGTAGTAAGCAGTGCCGTGGTTTGGGGCGGTGCCATGCTGTGGGCAACGGCCGTTTCCCTCTTCTTCTTCGTTGCTTTTTGGGGGTACAGTCGCTTTGGCCTTGTGCAGGTGCCAGAGATGGAAGTTGGCGTGGTTTTTAACAAGCGGCGACAAGCATTTGCACGCTTCATGCCGCCTGGTCGGCACGCTTTTAACCCGCTCACTGAGCAATTTACGCACACGATTCCCACGGGGTCTGGGTCGGCAAACGGCCGTTGCCAGACGGTCCAAACCAGCGGCGGCATTGCGCTAGATGTTGAGTGGAGCGTCAATTTTGAGATCGACCCATTCCAAATTAAAGCAGCCGCACGACCCAAATTGGCTCGCAATTTGCCCAAAAAAGCGAACAGCATTGTTACCAAGCATCTCAATAACTGCTTGCGCCACGTCATTGGCGAATTGACCGTTGATCAGGTGTGTGAGCCTGGGGCAACGCGGCGATTGGAGCGGGCAGTACGGCAGCAGTTGGCTGCCCGTTTGTCTGACGCTGGCTTTTCATTTTCCCGCGTGATGATTGGCGCGATTGAAATGCCCCGTCACGTGAAAGCTGCGCTAGAAGCGGCCCAAGAGCGTGCGGTGCAAACCGAAAATGAAGCACGTGCCCTGGCTCGATTACAGCAGGTGGTGAGCCAATTCTCAGAAGACGATATGCAGCGGCTAATGGAACTTGAGCGAATCCATACTTTGGGGCAAAATGGGGTGGCTTTGGTCTATTCAACGGCCGTTAATCAACCCAAAACAGCTCGACGGCCGTCTTACGCAAGGTTGAATCGTAAATCGGCGACCATACCTTCGTAATTACCCAAATTGGTTTCTTTTTGTTTGCCTAGTCGAGTAGCTCATCGAATAAATTATGAGTTACTCATAAAAAATAGCAATTATGAAAATAGCGATTGGTTCTGACGAGAAATGCTATCTGACAGATCATGTGGTTGCGCTAGTGAATGAGCGTGGCGATGACGTAACGCTCTTTGGCCCGCTGCAAGATGAAGCGCGGGATTGGCCTGAAGTGGCCCGTGAGGTTGCTGAAGCTGTGGCCAACGGGCAAGCTGATGAGGGGATTCTGTTTTGCTGGACAGGCACGGGCGTGAGCCTGGCGGCGAACAAGGTGCCGGGCATTCGTGCCGCTTTGTGTGATGATGCCGAAACAGCCAGAGGGGCGCGTTTGTGGAACAATGCCAACTTACTTTGCCTTTCTATCCGTCGCACGTCGGCCGTGCAGGCCAAAGAAATCCTGGAAGCGTGGTTTGGCACGGCCTATGTGCCTAATGAGGTGGATGACCGCTGTCTGCGCCAGGTGGATGTGTTGGAAGCAACTTATCGAACTCCAAAATAAGCATTGGTGCGGATGCGTTCCACGCTACCTGTGCCCAGGCAAGCTATCGCACAGTTAAGAAACGGTAGCTGCTAAAGAATGATTGGTTTGAGGACGGCGATGGGAAAACGGCCGTCGTCTGCCAACTTCTCCCAAGAAACAGTTCCCCATAAAACTACAACCAAATTCTTGAACAAAGGCTGTTGCAGTCGAGCAGACTCAATTTTGCGGAGCAGTTGCCAAAAGTCTGCTGCCAAGGGTGCTCGTAGAAGCTGGTCTGCTTCGTCGAAGGAGAGCAGGATGGGTGTTTTTACTTGTGGCAGCACCTTTTCTTCCAGAAATTGCACAAACGCTGCTGCTGGATCGTCTGTACTGTGTGTTGTCCACCAGTCGCCCTCGGGCAGCGGCACATTGAGTTGGATGGCGAGAAGGCGCAAGCTGTTGTGCATCCATCTGGCAAAATCATATTGATAATCCAGGTCGATCAGGTCGAAGTAAGCGGCCGTCTGCCCCAGGTCGGTCAGTCTAAGAGCCGTATCGGTGAGAAGCCGGTAGCGCAAGGGGGCATTTTCCCCCTGTACATAGCAGCTTTTGCCAGATAAAACGGCCGTAATCAATGCCGCTTTTGCTTCCAATAATTCATTTTTAAACGGCCCTGTTTGCGTGCGTGACATCTGTTGCCGACGGCCGTTCATCTCTGGTTGTATACGCATCATGTTCATCTACCTTTACCGGAAGACCCCCTGCCCCCGGTGACAAGTTCATGAATTCACTGTACTCTGGTTACTTGGGTGCCTTTGTATTCCCATTTACATTTCTGATGTCTAATTCATCTAAAAGTCAACAAAATCAACGGGTTTTCACACCTTTCTAGTGACCAAAACGGATGAAAAGTAACGATTTATCAGATTGTATTCCTCTTGTGGATTACGAACGAATGTTCTATAATCAGGACCATGACCGACATTTTTGTGAAGCTGCAAGATATTGCCGTAAATATGCACCTGGAACCGGCCGAGGAGACAAATTTCAATCCAAAGCCAGCGGTAGCACCGTGCGGGCAGGTGGTAACACCACGACATTCGACAGTGCAGCCACGCCATGCCGCGGCCAAGCAAGCGGCTTTGGGCATCTCACATGCTGTTATGCCCGGCGGCAAGACCAAACCCATGCTAAAAACGCTGCTTACGTCTGCTTGTGAGCGCAATTGCTACTACTGTCCCTTCCGGGCTGGTCGAAATTATCGGCGACATACCTTCCAGCCAGGGGAGCTTGCCAAAGCCTTTATGCAGATGTATCGGGCGGGCATGGTCGAAGGGCTGTTTTTAAGTTCAGGCATTATCAAAGGAAGCGTGACAACGCAGGATAAGCTGCTGGAAACGGTCGAAATTTTGCGCAAAAAGCATCAGTTTAAGGGATATTTACACCTGAAGGTGATGCCTGGCGCCGATAAAGCACAGCTGCGACAGGCCATGACGCTGGCCGACAGGTTGTCGGTTAATTTGGAGGCCCCCAACGACAAGCGGCTGGCCCTGTTGGCTCCGAAGAAAATGTTTTTTGAGGAACTGGTACGGCCGCTCCAACTCATTGAACAAATTCGGCAGGAGGAACCGGCACATCTAGGATGGAACGGCCGTTGGCCCTCGACCGTAACCCAGTTTGTGGTGGGGGCTGTGGGGGAAAGCGACGTCGAGATTCTGTCCACCACAGAATACCTGACCAAACGTCTGCGACTGGGGCGCGTCTACTTCTCTCCGTTTAGCCCCATCCACAACACGCCGCTGGAAAACCAACCAGCCGAAAATCCGTTGCGAAAGGTACGCCTCTACCAAACCTCCTTTTTGTTCCGCGACTATGATTTTGGTTTGGAGGAGATGCCATTTGGCCAAGATGGCAATCTGCCGCTGGATATTGATCCCAAGCTAGCCTGGGCACAAAGCAATTTGCAGCACAATCCGGTTGAGCTAAATCAAGCCCACCGTTTAGAACTGCTGCGGGTGCCTGGTATTGGCCCCAAAAGCAGCCACACCATCCTCAATGCCCGACGGCAAGGGCGACTGCGGGAGTTAACACATTTGCAGCAGCTAGGGATTGCGACCAAGCGGCTGGCCCCCTATGTGCTATTGGATGGGAAACGGCCGTCCTTCCAGCTTCCCCTCGATTTGTAAGATTTTTTGTGGCGGACCAGACTTATCCAACTGATGTTACGCACTTCTAGATAAAAAGAATTCAAAAGTCTTGCAGATGGTCTCACGATTTGCCAGAGGGATACCAGACTTTTGAAATCTACGCTGCGTAACGTACATTGCCAACCTAAAAGCGGGTACAATTACCAGATGAGAATGATGCGATTATTGCTGTGGATTGGTTGGTTCGCTTTGCTGATTGGGTGTAGTGACGGTGTAGAAACGGCCGTTTCCACACAAGACGAAGCGACCAGCGGCTCACTTTTTTACATCTTGCAAGAGCCACGCCGTCAGGCATTGATGCGTTTTGATGTGGCTGCAGAAAGTGTTGAGTTGCTGTTTGAGGTGCCAATGAATGCGTGGCTTAGCCACATGGCAGCTTCGCCAGACGGCAGCCAGATTGCCATGACCTACGCCCCTTCCCCCGGTGAAAACGAGATTCAGTTCGGTTATAGTAGCCTCTATTTGCTGCTGGCAGACGGCCGTAGCGAGCCGCGCTTGCTCATTGAGCGAACTGCCGAGCAGGAAGTTTTTTTTAATCCTGCCTGGTCACCAGATGGGCAGTGGCTTTATTACTCCCATGTAGCTCCCCTGGATGAAGAAACGTTCACGTTTACCACCATGCTGGAGCGGCTGGAATTGGCTACTGGAAAGGTAGAACCGCTGGCTGAAAATGGCATTTGGCCGAGGGTGTCGCCAGACGGCCGTTCCCTAGTATACGTCAATATTGACCAAGATTCATTGGCTGCGGAGCTGATTTTGGCCGCGGCCGATGGCAGCAACCCGCAGGTGCTGGTGCCACGCAACCGCTTTGTGACGCTGGACAGTCCCTTTTTCTCGGCAGATGGGGAACGGCTTTACTTTTCGGCCGTGGCGGAGCAGGCAAGTTCGGCTAGCTGGTGGGAGCGGTTACTGGGAATCGAGGTGGTGGCTGCCCACGATTTGCCTTCTCGCTGGTGGCGGCTGCCGTTGGACGGTGGTGAACCAGAGCCAGTGACCCAAGAGGCACAGGTAGGGCAATATGGGTCGTTGTCGCCAGACGGCCGTTCCATTGCGTTTACGACTCAATCCGGCCTTTACCTGATGCAACCAGATGGCAGTGATTTGCGGCTGCTGCTGGCACAGTCGGCCTCTGATTCATTGAGCTGGACACCCTAATGCCCCCAACACGCTTTATCGGTGATCCGATCACGGTAGAATTTGATAACGAGCCGCTGTTTGCCAAGCAGCCACCCTGCCCAGCACGCTTCGTGTGGCGGGATGAACCATTTAAGATTGTGGCAAATTTGCAGGAGTGGCGGGATTACGGCCGTCGCGGACGGATGGCGAACAATATGCGGCCAGAAAATCTAAAAAAGGCGGCAAAACGGGGTTCTTGGGGTGTGGGGCGGTACTATTTTCGGGTGCAGGTGGGCGACGGCCGTTTATTTGATATCTACTACGACCGGGCCCCCAAGGGGCAGGCACAGCGATTGGGGAGCTGGCATCTGTACCAGGAGATTTTGCCAGATAATCATGATGAGAAGTAAAAGGCGGTGACTCTTCCCAATCACTGCCTTTACCCCTCAAAAAGGTCTTCTACTTCTTCCCAAATAGGTTACCCAACACGTTGGATGCTTGGTCTACCATGCCAGGATTCTCCAGCAAGCTGTCTACCTGACCAGCCAAGGGGGCTGGTAATTTCTCTTTGAGAAAATCCAAAACCGCTTCGGCGGCTTTTTGAGCCTGTGCTTCAGGTAATCCAGTCCGTTCTGCTACAGCTTTGACTAACTCGTCCATTTATGCGCTCCTTTGTAAATTATGCTGCCTGTTGGATGCAGATTTTGGTAACTGGTCACAAATTCAGCAAATTGTAGAATGATTCTGATGCTTATAGCTCACTCCCTAGCTTCATTTTTTGCCAGGAAGCACTGCGATCCTTTACAGTGACAGGCTGGGTGAGATCACTCAACACGTCAAGCACGTAGCGTTGATGGCGCATTCCTACCAATACAGCGCTAACCCCGGCGGTGCTGCGCAAAGCACGTACGGCCGTTTGGCTCAATGTGTTTGCTTGCCAATCTGGGTCGGCGGCAACGGCCGTTTCTTGAATACGGGCCGTACGCTTGGCAGCCTGCTCCTGATAAAACGCACTCAGTGCTGCCAAAGCAATATTGGCCGCCTCCACATACTCATCCAGCCATAAAACGGCCTCAGCGGGCAAATTTGGGCGGTTGGAGAGGAATTCTACGACCGTCTGCGAGCGAGGCAGAATAAACCTGGTTCTTATATCTTGCCAATTTTGGAATGTACCAAATCCGTCCCAGTTGCCCTCGAGCATTTGCCCTAAAGAAAGATAATTCAGTAACTGCTGGTTGGTTTCCTCATCCAGATTGAGACCAGGTAGATGTCTGCTACTGAACTGTTTTTCTAACTGCACGCAACTGTCAACCGCAGTTGACACTTCCTCTGGTGTGGCCGGGTAGCTGGGAGGCAGCACATCGGCCAGCCGAGTTAAGCTCTCCTGCACGATGGCATTAAGGGGGCGGTTAATCAGCACGGCCAAATTGTGATTCCGGGCAAACTGTAACACGGCCTGCCCCTCCGGCTGGCTGGCCTCAGTGGCCGCACCGGTTTCTAGCAGGTTCACAGGCAGTTGCACCCAGCGAAAGTGGTGATCTGAGCGAATCTCCTGGGCAATTTGCCAGATGTAGCTCAGGTTGGTGAAGGTGTAGCTGTGGGCCGGTTCTGGGAAGCTGTTTGAGCTGATGCCATAACTTTGGATACGGCCGTCCGCCACTGCTTGTTCCAAATATTCAAAAGCTAGCCGAATGCGCCGGTAATATGTGCGTCGAGCCTCATCCAGAGGGAGTGGACGGCGTTTGGCCCAGCTTAGGTAATATTCCGGGTTATGCAGCAAATAAACATCTAGCGTATCCAGGTTGAGCCGCTCCAGGCTGCGTGTGAGCTGGTCTTCCAAAAAGTCAGGGTGAATGCAGTGATCAAGGCCCTCAGCATACTTTACCAGGTTGGGAAACGGCCGTCCCGCCTGCTTGCGCTGCTCGGCCAGAGTATAGTTAAATCCTTGCAAATAGCCTACTTTAGAGATGACTACCACCTGTTCCCGGTTCAATTCACCAGTGTCAATTAGCTCGGCCAACACGCGGCCGATCAGTCGCTCAGAGCCACCGTCGCCGTAATTGCTGCTGGTGTCAATTAGATTGATGCCGTTTTGTAAGGCTTGCCGCAGGGCTTGTTCGTGGTTCTTTTGCCCAACTGTGACTCGATAGCTGCCAAACCCTGCCTGGCTAATTTGCCACTCCAGCCCTGGCAAAGTGGTGGTGCTGATGTTTGCATGTTGCTGAAAATAGGATTGGGTGGAAACGGCCGTTGCCTTGCCAGGAATACTCATATGCTCTCCAAAAATCTTGTTTGAATATGCTGTTAATCGTAAAGCGTTATGTAGCAAAGGGCAACGCATTTACATAAATGTTTCCCGTGAAACGTCAACCACGGTTGACATTTTCCCCCCACCCTGCTGGTGGATAAAGCAGAATTTACTCTTTTGCGGTAGCAAATAAGTGATAACACGAAGTGGAAGAGGGTGTTTGCTCTGTAGCAGTCCCAGCAAAGGCAACAACCAATTTGTGACGCGCGGCCCGCTTTGCGGGTCAAATAAACGACCAATTTCAATAAATTTGGTGGACTTTTGTAAGGGTTTCTTGCTTAACCAAACAGTACCTCTTGTAGTAAAATATAAATATCTTTACAGATTTTGTTGCGGTTTGATAGAAAATGGCAGGAAACGGCCGTTAATCTAAGCGACGATTTGGCAAAATTTGTAAACACCCATGGCATGGATAAGTGAACAATGCAGACCAAAGAGAAAATTCTAGTAATTGATGATAGTCGCGAAATGTTGCTTGTTATGAAACATTTGTTACTAAACAATGGGTACGTTCCCCTGCTGGCCGAAAATGGATTGGCAGGCTTACAAATGGTGGAGGAGCACAACCCTGATCTCATCATACTAGACTTAAATATGCCCATCATTGATGGTTGGGAAGTGTGTGAACAGATACGTGAGAAATCCACCTTGCCCATTATCATTCTTACAGCAGCCCATGTCACCAGTGAAGACACAGTGCGCGGATTGGAATTGGGGGCAAATGACTACGTCATAAAGCCATTTGATCAGCAGGTGATGGTAGCCCGCATCCGTTCGGCTTTGCGCTGGTCTGTAAAAATGCCAAACGGAATTTTGTATGATGATGGCACACTTTCTATCAATGTGCGTAAACGAGAAGTGATTAAAAACGGGGAACTGCTCAAACTCACCAAAAAAGAATTTGCCCTACTTGTGGCTTTAGTAACCGAATCTCCCGCGGTGGTCAGCCATGAAGATCTTTTTAGCCAAGTGTGGGATGACAGCTACACATTTGATGTGAATTACGTACGGATATTTGTAGGACATTTGCGCAAGAAACTGGAATACGATCCGGCTCATCCAGAGTATATTCACAACGAACGCGGGGTCGGTTACCGATTTGAGAAACTAGAGCAAACAGTTCCCGCAGAAAGCTAATCCCCAATTGCAGAACCGCGATTTCCAAGAACACCCAACTGATTGTTACAAACTGATCAATCGGCAAGATAGTGTACCGATTAATTTGCCTATCTATAGGACTTACCAGCACTCTGGCATGGTCTCCTGACCGAGCCAGCTAGGCGGCACGATGAGACACCGGCTGCAGCTGAAAAAATGCGTAATTCCTAATCTATTTATCTTGTAGTGCAACGAGCAAGCTGTTGACATGCTGCTGAATGATTTCTAGTTGCCGCACCACCTCGGCTTTTTCCCCTGAAGGTAATCCATGCACTTGGATACGAGGTAGATGCTGCATGATGTAACGAAGCCGAGTGATGTTGTCTACCTTGATTGTGCCAGGCGCAAGATCAGGCAAGATATCTGCCGCGTGAAGCAGAGCAGTTGCACTTTTATCCATTGGGGCAAAAAGGTCTTCTTCATTGGGTTGGTTCCAAGAAATGGCTTCCTCCTCCATCTCCGCAATTTCCTGCAAATCTCGAATCGTCTGATATACTGTTTTGTCTGGATTTTCCTTGAGGTAGCGAGCCACCTCTTTTACTTCTGCTGGGGTCAAATCACCGGCTTGCCTTGCTTTGTGTAATGCTCGCTGCTGAGATGGCTTAAGCCCCTGGTAAATGCGGGTATCCCGCTCAGTAAGCAGTCCGCCCCGCACGTCCTCTTGGATTTCATCTGGCAAATCGAGCAGCTTGATAAGCTGGTGAATACGCTGACGCGAATAGCCTAGCCGCTTGCCCACTTTGGCCCAAGACATCTTTTTGCCCCAGGGTTCCTCGCTGGTGACACCCTCTTCACGGGCCGCATCCAGCTCATTCTGCATCAACTCCCGTAGCCGAAGTAGTCCAGCCGCCCGGTCTACATCGTTTAAATCCTCACGCTGGATGTTTTCCACGAGCTGCCGGACAAAGCGGGTCACATTGTCATAGTTGCGCCGCTGTACCACGGCTGGAATTGTTTCCAGCCCGGCCATTTGTGCGGCTCGCCAGCGTCGCTCGCCATGAACAATTAGGTAATTGTTAGGGGCAATTTCAGTAACTTCAATTGGCTGAATGACGCCATCTTGGCGGATGCTTTCACTTAGTTCCTTTAGGCTCTCTTGCGGAAAGGTTTGGCGTGGTTGGGAGGGGTCTGGTTGGATCGCATCCAGACGCAAAGCCAGGAGCACCAGCCCTGACGCCTGTTCGATGTCATCACTGGTACTAAACAGCTTCTCCAGGTCGCCAGCATGTGGTTTGCTTGGCTGTGACAGGTTGATTTTGCCTCGTTTTTTTCGTCCCATGCTAACTTCCCTCAGCAATTTGTTTGGCAATTTGACGGTAAGCGTTAGCTCCTTGACCATTGCCATCATAGGCAATGATGCTTTGGCCAGCAACGGCACTTTCAGCAAAGCGAACGGACCGTTTGACAATTGGCTCAAAGATGCGGATGCCGTCGCCATACTGGTTATCAATGGCGGCCAGGATGTCTCGCGTCAGCGTGGTGCGGGTGTCGGCCATGGTGAGTAGAATGCCTTCGATGTCGAGGTTGGCATTGAGCTTTTTGCGTCGCACTGTCTCGATGCTGGAGAGGATCATTAACGCGCCCCGTGCTGCCAAATATTCGGTTTGGATGGGAATAATGACGCTGGAAGCGGCCGTTAGGGCATTGACCACTAACAAACCCAATGATGGATTACAGTCGATGAGAATGTAATCATACTGGTTGATCACACTGCTCAGAATAGTTGTCAAGACGCGTTCACGGCTGAGCGTATTGATGAGTGACAGTTCAATCAGGCTCATTTCAGCCTGGGCAGGCAGGAGATGAAACTTCTCGTCGGTTTCATAGATAGAGCCAATCACGTCACTTTCGTATCCGTCGATTTCAGCTTTGAAAGCATCATAAATGGTGGGACTAAGGTTGTCGGGATCAAAGCCAGAATGCTGGGTAAGATTGCACTGGGGGTCTAAATCGACGGCTAAAACCCGGTAGCCCATCTCACCCAGAGCGGCCGCTAGATTAATAGTGGTTGTCGTTTTGCCGACACCTCCTTTTTGCATGGCCACGGCAATAATTTTAGTCATTGCATCTCCTCATATTTTGGTGGCTGGTGACTTGTGGTTGGTAGTTGCTTTGCTGAAAGTCCTCATCCATTCTTTTGCTTGCCAACCATAACACGAAGGGAAACGAGCGTCAATGAAGTGTCAACCGGGGTTGACAGTTGCTAGACAGGCAGCTCTTGAGAATTATTTGGCATAGTTAGAGTGGTTTGTGTTGGGTAATTTGGCCGATTTTGAGCTGGTTTTGTTGATCAGGGTGTACAAATCTAGAAAAATTGCTTACAATATAACACAGTGCGTTATATTTGGTAACGCAACGTGTTATACAATTTTGGAGTTCGCATTTTGTGGCGGTCAGCTTTAGTAGACGGCCGTCCTGTTGTAATCGGCAATATGCTGTTCAGATAAAGAATAGTTGTTTGGCTGATTCTTTTCTAAACAAGGTTAAAAATGACACAAACTTCCCCGCATTTCCCATCCAAGCCTGATGATGTGTACGATTACGTCGTTATTGGCTCTGGTTTTGGCGGCAGCGTTTCAGCAATGCGCCTAACTGAGAAGGGGTACCGCGTGCTAGTTTTGGAGCGTGGCAAGCGGTATCGTGCTGAAGATTTCCCGAAAACAAATTGGAACATTTTTAAATATTTGTGGCAGCCAGCTTTGCGCTGCTTTGGCATCATGGGCATTAACTTTTTGGATGACCTGATGATCTTGAACGGCAGCGGTATTGGCGGAGGCAGCTTGGTGTATGCCAGCACCCACATTGAGCCAGGCGAGAAGTTTTACGAAGCCGAAGAGTGGGCCGATTTAACCGATTGGCAATCTGAGTTGGCACCCCACTTCAAGACGGCCAATCGGATGCTTGGTGTGCGAGAAAACCCCCTGTTTTGGCCAGCAGATTATCGTTTACAGGAGATTGCCAACGAGGTTGGGCAAGGTGATACCTTTAAGCCGACGCCAGTTGCCATTTTCTTTGGTGATCCGGGTGAAACGGTGCCTGATCCGTTCTTTGACGGCGAGGGGCCAGACCGGGCTGGCTGTATACATTGCGGTGGCTGCATGGTGGGTTGCCGCCACAATGCCAAAAACACGCTGGATAAAAATTACCTCTACTTTGCTGAGAAGTGGGGGGCGGAGGTACGGTCTGAGGCAAATGTGTTGGCATTACGGCCGTTGTACGGACCGCAACCCGGTGCTGCCAGGTACGAAATCGAATACGAGAAAGTCACCGATTGGATGTTTAAGCAGAAGCAGACTGTTCGTGCTAGAAACGTGATTGTGTCAGCTGGCGTGATGGGTACAGTGAATCTGCTGCTGAAATGCCGCGACGAGGCAAAAACGCTGCCGTTACTCTCCGAGAGATTGGGGTGGATGGTGCGTAGCAACAGTGAGGCGTTGATGGGTGTCACTGCCCGTGATGGCGAGGTGGATTACTCCAAAGGTGTGGCCATTACCTCCCACTTCTGGCTGGATGAGGTAACCAGCGTGGAACCTGTGCGCTACCCGCGTGGTTCGTCGCTGATGCGCAATTTAGCAGTGCCACTGGTGAGTTTGAAAGGTGGCGGCTGGCAACGTTTTGGTCGCTTTATTGTGGAAGGGGTGAAACGGCCTTATGACTTCCTCAAGGCTCGATTTTTACCTGACTGGGCCAGGGATTCCACCATTTTGCTCATTATGCAAACGGCCGAAAACCGGATGCGGCTCAAACGTGGGCGCAGCATTTTTACGCTGTTCCGCCAGGGCTTAATCAGCGAACGAGACGACAGCCTGCCCATTCCGGCCGTGATTGATGCGGGTCGCTCAGTGGTAAATCGGTTTGCTGAGAAGACGAACGGTATTCCACAATCTACCATGAATGAAGTGCTTTTGGAAACGCCCTCGACCGCCCACATTTTGGGTGGTTGCGGCATTGGTGCTAGCGAGGCTGATGGGGTGATTGACACCAAGCATGAGGTGTTCAATTATCCGGGGTTGTTTGTGGCGGATGGGTCAGTCATTCCAGCCAATTTGGGCGTGAACCCGAGCCTGACTATTACAGCGATGACTGAGCGGGCTATGAGCTTGGTGCCGAAGGCCGAAGCGGCAGAAAAGATACGGCCGTTAGCCATGCCAGCCCATTTACCCGAAGAATCAAATGGAAACGGCCGTCGCCAACGCATTTTGGCCTGGGCAGGAGTTGCTGCTTTGGGTGGTTTGGCCTTGTTTAGCTTGTGGAAGAAAAGATAAAGTTGTAATAATTAATTGAGAATAATTAACAATAAATTGTGAAGTGGCTTTTCATTCACCATTCTCAATTAATTGTTCACAATTCATTATTTTTAAGGAGTGCAAATAATGGGGACAATGGCAGGTGAGGTTATTAAGGGACAAGCGTTAAACGGCAAGGCTGAATTTTTACCGTTTGTCAATCCGGCAACGGGCGAGCAGTTTGGCTCTGTGCCAATGACGCGAGAGGTCGATGTGCAAAATACCCGTCGCGAGATGGCTACTGCCGCCCGCACCTGGGCAGCCAAACCGGTGAAAGAGCGGGTACGCATTGTGCGGCAGCTACAGGCATTGCTCATTGATGAGATGGATAAGATTACGGCCGTTATGAATCAGGATAATGGCAAAAGTCGTCAGGATGCGCTGGCAGAGCTGTTCATGAGTGTTGATCTCATTCACCAATATTGCAATAAAGCACCACGCTGGTTGCGCCGTCGCCGCATCTCCCCAGGTTTGCAAATTTTTAAACGTTGCTACATTGAGCAGCACCCGCATGGGGTGGTGGGAATTATTGGCCCGTGGAACTACCCGCTGGTGCTTATTTTGCCACCAGTCATTTCAGCACTGCTGGCAGGCAATACCGTCTTGGTGAAACCGTCTGAAGTGACGGCCGCCACTGGTGTGATGATTGAGAAGCTGTTCCAGAAATTGCCTGAGTTGGCTCCGTTTGTGCGCTTTTTGCACGGAGACGGCCGCGTTGGGGCAGCTCTTGTTCAATCCAAGCCAGATTTCATCTTTTTGACAGGTTCTACCAAAACGGGGCGGATAGTGATGCGGGCTGCTGCTGAAAATATGACCCCCGTCGTCTGCGAGCTAGGTGGCAAAGACCCCATGATTGTGTTGGAAGATGCCGATATTGAAGCAGCCGCACGCTGGGGAGCTTGGGGTGCCTTCTATAACACCGGGCAAACGTGCATGGCCGTAGAGCGCATCTACGTTGTTGAAGCGGTCTACGATCGCTTTTTGGAAGCCTTTTTAGAGGAGACGCGCCAGCTAAAGCAAGGATACAGCCCCGAAATCGAGAATCTTAATGATCTTGGCCCCCTTACTTTTCAGCGGCAAGTTGACATCATTGAAGACCATGTAGACGATGCCCTGGCAAAGGGTGCGCACATCATCCACGGTGGCAAGCGGGATGGCATGTACATGGAGCCAACGGTGATGGTGAATGTGGATCACAGCATGAAAATTATGCGTGAGGAAACATTTGGCCCTGTGGTGCCTATCATGATGGTGGACGACGAGGTGCATGCCATTCAGTTAGCAAATGATTCCAATTTGGGGCTGAGTGCTTCAGTTTGGAGTCGTGATTTGGCTCATGCCGAAAAAGTGGCCCACCAGCTTTACGTTGGCTCAGTAAACATCAATGACACGATGTCTCACTTTGCGATTCCGCGCTTGCCGTTTGGCGGTGTGAAGGAATCTGGCATTGGGCGCACCCACGGCAAGAAGGATTTACTGCAATTTACGCAAACACGGGCGTTTGTGGTGGGCAATCCGCCCTTGCCATTTGATATTGCTACGATTTTGCGCCAGCCGGGGAATTACAAGTTGGGGTCGGGCATTATTCATTTGGCATTTGGCACCACGCCTAAGCAAAAATTGAAGCCAGTGGTGGAACTCATCGAAGAAAAAGAGATAAAACCGAAGGCGAAAAGGGCGGGAACGGCCGTTGGCCTCACCGCTGCATTAGGGGCTGCCATCATTGCTTTTGTGCTTCGCACCCGAAAATAGATAGATTGCGCAATCCCTATAAAAACCCATTTTATAGGGATTGAATCTAATAATAAGCAAAAAAGCAAGTAAATGGTGGGCGATTTATTTGCTTTTTGTTTTTTAACCTAGATAGAAAGAATCAATAAATATGCCAATATTGTTCCTTCCAATCTGTTTGAAACACCCTAACCAGCGGCGGGGCGGGCGGCTAGAGTAACGTTGACGGTTTGAGGTTGGCCATCGCGCATAATTTGTAGCTGAATGGTTTGCCCCACCACGGTTTGCTGCACCAGGTAGCCGAGCAAATCATCAAATTCCACAATTTCCACGTCATCGACACCAATGATAACATCTGGATTGTTGCCACCGCGCAGTCCGGCTGCGGCCGCTGAACCACCGTTGATTACTTCGCTGATGAGGATGCCAGTTTGGTTAGCTGGTAGTCCAAGTGCGGTTGCTGCATCTTCTGAAATGATTCCCCCACGAATGCCGAGCCATGGGGTTTCGACACGGCCGTTTTCAATAATCTGGGGCACAATGTTGCTCACTATGTTGGCTGGCACCGCGTAGCCAATACCCGACGAGCCGCGCACGGGGGATTCGATGGCCGTGTTCACACCAATCACTTCGCCATTTAGGTTGAGTAGCGGACCGCCAGAATTGCCAGGGTTAATGGCAGCATCCGTTTGGATGATGTTGGGAATTTGGAAAGGTACGCCGTTTGGCCCAACTGCGCCGGGAAACAGGCGATCCAGAGCGGAGATGATGCCGGTGGTCATGCTGTTTTGCAAGCCAAACGGGCTGCCAATGGCGATAACAATTTGCCCCACCTTTAGCGCATCTGAATCTGCCAGTTGGACAGGTGGAATGTCTCGGATTTCGTTGGCATCTACCTGAATCACAGCCAGGTCAGAAGCTGGATCGGTGCCAACAACAGCGGCAGGGAGCCGACGGCCGTCTTCAAAGTTCACCACAATTTGGCCACCATTTTCCACTACATGGTTGTTGGTGACGATATGCCCATTGCCATCAATTAAAAAGCCAGAGCCTTGCCCACTACCAATGACAATGTTGACAACTGCGGGGTTCACCTGCTCATAAATGGAAACAAACTGCTGTTCCTGAGTGAAGAGATCGGTTGTTGGGGCGACGGGTGGGGCGGCAACGGCCGTTTCCACGATGGGAGCAGCTTCTTCCAGAATGGTTGTTTCCGGTTCTGCTTCTTCGGTGAGGGTGTGGATGGCTTGGGTGACGGGATTGGCAACGGCCGTTTCTGCAGCGCCGCACGCTGCCAGCATCAGGGTGAGCAGTACAAAAAATGGGAGCCACGCATACTTAATAGCGCTTTTAGAGAATTGATGGTTCATTTTGCCTCCAGACAAGTGTGAAAAATATAGATGAAGGCAGTATGCTGGGAAATTGCAAACTATTTGTAAAGCGTGGCTGAGAGAGGGGTGATAGAAACGGCCGTTTCTGAGAACGGCATAAGTTGAGCAACGAATTACGCGAATTTGACGAATTTTTTTCGCATGAATTCGCGTAACTCGCTGCCAAAAAAATGATAGACTATTTTCCGGGCAAGGTCGCCAGCCAATCTTCAACAGCTTGGTTAAACGCCGCGTCACACTCTTGCTGCGGTGTGTGGCCGCAATCGGGAATGACAACCAGCTCGGCGTTGGGCAGTTCGCCAGCCAGCCGAATGCTCTGTTCTGTCGGCACAATCGTGTCATCGGCACCAGCAATGACCAAAATGGGCAGCGTGAGTTCGGCAAAACGGCTTTCCAAATCAAACTGGCTTGAAGCGGCGGTAAATTCCCACAATGCTACATCCCAATTATCTACTTTGGTGCCGATGGCGGCGCGTTCTTTTTGAACGGCCGTGTACGTGTCTGGAGGCTCCAACGTCGCGAGAATTCGAGCAAAGAGCGGCCCAATGCGCTGAAGCTGTGGCGTCTCGGCCAACGACACCACAAAAGCGGGCGCACCATTGCCGGTAAAGACAGCGGGCGCAGCCAAAATCAAGCCATCAACCCGATCTGGATGCTCTAGCGCAATTTGCATCGCTAACGAGCCGCCTGCCGAGTTGCCGACCAGAATGGCACTGTCCAGACGAAGTTCGTCCATGAAGGTGATAGCGTGAGAAACGGCCGCATCCCGTGAATAGGGGTTCTCAGCTTGCCAACTGCCAGCGAGCGGCCGTTCGCTTAGCCCAAAGCCAATCCGATCGTAGCTGGCCACGCGCCCTTGCTCCGCTAAATAAGGAAACAGTTCATCCCAGGTGTACAAATTGGAGGCAAAGCCGTGCAGCAATAGATAATTTTGTCCATCTGTCTCGGAGTCCCAATAATGAATGTCCAATCCATCAGTGCCAGGGTAGGGGAGGGTAAGGAACTGGCTTGGTTCCTCGGCCAGTGATCGAGCCGATACAGTGTTTTCCAGCGGCGGAACCAGCACTAAAAATGGGCCGACACTCAGAACAAACAATAGCAAGAACAAAATAGTGCCAAGAATGCGTAACAACTTTTTCATAAGAAATCCTTTGAATTGAGTTTAGGCAAATTTCGGTGCGAGGCAACCGTTCTTTAGGTATACTCGGCCAATTGTTCTTACTGTATCAAGTTACGTTGTGCAGATTTCAAAAGTCTTCGCAGCAATTCGTCGAACCGTAGAAAAAACAAGACGTTTGAAAACTAAACCAACTGATTTTGTTTGGAGAAAAATATGACGCGAGCAGACGGCCGTTCCCCCAACCAGTTACGCCCCATCACCTTTGTGCCGCACTTCACCAAAATGGCAGAAGGCTCGGTGCTGGCCAAATTTGGCGAGACGCAGGTGTTGTGCAACGTGACGATTGAAGAAAGTTTGCCGCCGTGGTTGCGGAACCAGCCAGAGCCGCACGGTTGGCTAACGGCCGAATACGCCATGCTGCCGCGCAGTACCTCGCAGCGCACGCGGCGGGAAAGTCGATGGCCCAAAGGTCGGACGCAGGAAATCTCACGGCTCATTGGGCGCAGCTTGCGTATGGCTTTGGATTTGTCGCTGCTGGGCGAACGCACCATCACGGTGGATTGTGATGTGCTGCAAGCGGATGGCGGCACGCGCACCACGGCGATTTGCGGTGGCTGGGTGGCGTTGCAGCTGGCGCTGAAGCCGTTGATTGCTGAGGGTGTATTGGATACGGCCGTAAACAAACATCAAATTGCCGCCATCAGTGTGGGGGTGGTGGATGGCGTGCCGCTGCTCGATTTGCCGTACGTGGAAGACGTAGCCGCCGACGTGGATATGAACGTTGTGATGGCGGCAAACGATGTTGCCGACGGTTTGCTGGTGGAGGTACAGGGGACGGGTGAAAAAGCACCGTTTAGCCGGGCTGAATTTGATGCGCTTTTGGCATTGGCAGAGCAGGGGATTGGGCAAATTACGGCCGTTCAGGAACAAATTGTGAGTAGCTCATAATTAATTCGATAACCAAATGATTTCGTATAGTATCTAGTAAAAACGGCCGTTTTTACCCCAAAATCGGCCAAAAAACAGGGGAAACCATTGAAAACAGCCACAAAAACCGCCAAACCAAACTGGCTCAAAGCGATTATTGCCATGAAATGTCCCAACTGTCGACAGGGGAATGTGTTCCGCAAGCCTATGCGAATGCATGAGAATTGCCCGCAGTGCGGCATCCATTTTGAGCGGGAAGATGGCTACTTTATGATGGCTGTTTATGTGGGGTATGTGATGAGCTTTTTCATTGGGGTGCCGGTTGTGGTGGGGCTGTATTTTTGGATACGGCCGTCTATCTGGGGGTATCTCATCGGGGCAACGGTAGCCTTGCTGCTAGCCTCGCCGCTCATTTTCCACTACGCCCGCGTCGTGTGGATGGTCATTGACCAACTGCTTGATCCCCGGCGGGAAGATGAAATGTGAATGGGAATTAGCCTTTCGCTAACAATTTCTTCTGCCAAATTTCAAGAGATCAATGTTATGCAGGTGCTATCCGTTGTTTAGGACATCTGCCGGAATTAATTTACCTTCCTCTGATAGTTCAAGACGAATGTATTTCGATACACTATCAGGTATGGAATTATCTGAAACAATTATCTGCAATCGGTCTTTATAGTTGTCAGCCACTAATTCCAAGTAATCGTAAATCGCTTGGATTCTGGTCGCATCTAAGTCTTTATATCCCATGTTGCCTGATAACCCATCAATAAGCAGAAGGTTGGGAAGAATCAAGTCAAAATGAATCGCTGTTAGCTGGTGAGCTAGTGCATGAGCGACATTCACCATGACTCGCAGTCCAGGAGACGAGAACTCACTAAACGGCCGTCCTTGAACAATGGGCAAATAGCTTCTCCGATTGATTCCGGTGATGCCAGGATTGTGAAACTGCGGCACGCGAAACTTATCCAGAATTTTTGCGAATTGCTCGTCAAGATAATTAAAGTAACTAGCTGTCTGGCTCGCACTGCTCAGTGAAGCATCGATTTGTGCTTCAAGATCAACGATCTCGCCTTGAAGTTGCTTGATTTTATTTATCGCCTCTCCCTGTTTTTCAAAGAGTCCTAAGTAACTTCGCAGGTTCTTCAAACTCTCAATCAGCTTGGCTCTACGTGACGCGACCGACCTCAGTTCTTCCGCTTGTGCTGAAACAAAGCTTTCTGTTTTGTGATCTAATTCAGCATGAAGACTTACAAGCTCGGGATTGATCAGCTTTATTGACTCAGAAATTTGTTCAATGTTATGAGAATGAAAATCAATAATATCCTCAGTCTCATCGATTTGTCGTTCAATTCGGGCATGTTCTTGAACAAATTCCTTTTTCCCTAGTTGGGGCGTTGGTGTTTGTAAGCAAAGGTAGCAGTGATCATCTAAAGTTCGGTCGGATGAAACACCAGTACCGCATCTAGGACATACAACAAAATCGAAATCTAGAAGGTAGGTTTCTGCAACAATGGAGCGCGTCAGTCGATTCGCTTGGATATGTAGCTGACCCAATAAGGTGCGCATTTGTTCACGCCCGTTTTCCTCTGCAACAAGTGATGTCTGAAGCTTTGATAAATCCGCTTCCAGCACTCTGATTTTACTCCGAATTTCTTCAGTGCCACTTTTAGCGGTTGCCCTAGAAGCAAGCTGAACCTCGCTTGATTCAAGTTGCCTTAGCTCCGTTTCATACTCATTGATTTGCAATTCGATTTTTGCTCGGTTTGAAAATGGTGTGTCCTCTAGTAATTCTTCAATCGTTTCGGTCTGATTTTCGTATCGATGCAAATGTCGGTAAGCGTCACGCAATTTGCTCTGCAGGATAGTTACATCGAGATCGTAATTGCCATAGACAACGTCAAAAACATACTGCCTCTTGATGTTTTTGTGAGTGTTGTCATGTCCAAACACACTTTTGTCAATTTCGTCTTGCTCAAGGGTACAATACATCATGAAATCATTGATACTTAATGGGGACAATTCAGAATCAGGTTTTGTAGGCGCCTTGGGTACTCGCAAAGTTGGTAAACCCATCGCATCGAGTAACCAAGTTCCATATGTGTAATCTGCAGTTCGTGTTGGTTTCATTGCAGGTAATCTTTCAGCAAAATTGTTTCCTGCAATTTCCACTCGGGCATTTTCAGTTGTGACAAATGGGCGTACGATTCGATATGAATCCGATCCAATAATGATTTCTCCAGATAAGTGAGATACATTATTCCTTATTTCTCTAGGAAAACCCTTTAGTCCACTGCCTAATAGGCCACGTAAACAACGCATAAGCACTGATTTTCCAGTGGTAATTGGGCCTGTTATAACATTTAGACCAGCCTCAAATGGAACAACACGTTTTGCACCAACCAGTTGAATAGAGTTAATCTTGATTCTCATAACCTTGTTCCCCACTTTGCAAGTGAAACCTCGGGGATATGCTCATAAATCAACTCTTTAAGTTTATTCCCTGTTAAATTGAGGTATTTCTTCAACAGCTTGATTCTGTTAGCTTCTGCTGCCCAAGCATCAGTCTTTGCCAGTTGTTCAGCGAGTTCATTTCCTAATAATGTAGCACGATAGCCAACACCTCTTTTTGCCGCTACTGGTTCAACTAAACCTTTACCCACTAATCGACCAATAACAGCAAAATAAGATGGATCCCAGGGTCCAAATTTGTATCGTACCATTTTGTTTTCTATATTCGTTTCTTCTTCGGGCTTGACAGAAAAATCTTCTAAAGTCAACGAATTCTTACGTTCTTTAGAACGGATTTCTAGTAAACGAGACATGTATTTAGGGTAACGCAAAAGAAAATCTAGCTTGGCCAACTTTGTCCTACCATCAAGGCTTGCAGATTTTGTTGTAAATCCATTAATTAGCAGCAAGATTCTGGCCTCACTTTCACTCGTGGGTTGAAATAATTCCCTACGCAATATGCACCCCCCAGTCTGTGAAACACTGATCAGCAATTTCACAATTTAAGCCCATTAACAGATATGCATCCTGTAGGAAAACTTTATTTGGGTCAACACTTTGAGCTATTGAAGAGTTCATTAATCTGTTCAACATATCGTTCCATGCTTCAACACCAGGACGATCTTTGTCTGCGTGTAATGCAACCACGGTATCATTGAGCGTGCCTATTCTTTCACAAACATCCTCCAGTCGTTGCTCAAAGTCCCAATAGATGTTACTTGCGGCTAGCTCCATCTGTCTATGTGATGCGTTAGCGCGCAACATTTTCGCACGCTTTACAATGTTCTCAGTCGCTCGAGCTGCTACAAGTTTTTTTACTAAAGCACTTAAGGAGTCCTCTCCATCATCGGTAAAGCTCCGTAACAATGGAGAACTAGAGCTTGTAATGCTCCCCATATAGCTATTTAATCGGAGGCTATCTAGTCGCTTCGCATGAATTTGGGCAGCAACTTCTGGTGTAATTGATTCAGGTCGCTCAAGGAATTCGTAAACGCCTTGTCTAAGTCGATCTGCTGACATCGCAGCAAGAATTTCATCTAAGGTGCGGTTATAAATTGCGGCAACTTCGCGACCATTCATATCAGGAGCCACAATATTGAGCAGCCCTTTGTTCACGTGGTGAATTGATTGTCTGTTTGTTGACTGCGGCATAACCAAAACAAATGCAACAAAATCTCTTGCTTCGTCTTCGTTTATGTCAAGTATCCTGCTTGTTTTTTCAATAACTTCCTTGGATTTGTCATTCGATTGCGCAACGAATTCTTCTAGCAAATCCCCTGATTTAACAGCTCCCTCAAGCATTAAGGCCAAGCGAAATGCGCCCAATGATTTGATTTCTTTTAACGCCTCATAAGTACGATATAGACTTTTTAGTCCACTAGCAGCACTAGAAAGCGTCCAAGCTCCTAAATTTGGATTTCTCGTTTTGACCTGAATGAAGTCCCACCGATCATCGAATTGCACAATGAAATCTTCAAAATGTTCCATGATCACGCACTGAACCCCATCATCGAGAACACAATCAAGACAATAACGAAACGCAAGAGCTGCCTGATACTTGTATCTCCTAAGCGTATCAGTTCCTGTGTCATCAGGAGGTTGTGTAGAAGTTAGTTCGATGTCGTCCATCTAAAAAATTCCTGATATTCTGTATTGGTGAAAATAATTTCTATGTTGACAAATTATAAAATTGCGGGTTTAGGTTGCAAGGCTGGCAAAAAAATCGTTATTTTACGTCAATTGGCGAAAGGCACTCCTGATTGAATAGGCATTCAATTATGAATGCAGACAGTATAAACTAACCTTTTGAGTTTTTCAAAAGCCACCTGTGGCCTTCAAAACAAAGCATCCTAAATTAAAATGATTGATGTTCTGTGCGCTCGATGATTTCTTGCTGTAATGCTTCGCTAAGGTCGCAGAAGTAGTCGCTGTAGCCCGCCACGCGCACGATGAGATCGCGGTATGCTTCTGGCTCTTGTTGTGCTTTGCGCAGGGTGGCGGCGTCCACCACGTTGAACTGAATGTGATGGCCGTCTAGCTTGAAATAGGTGCGCACCAGCTGCACCATCTTGTTTAAGCCATCCTCATCCTGCAATAGCTGGGGCGTAAACTTTTGATTCAGCAGCGTGCCGCCCGTGCGGGTGTGGTCCATCTTGGCAGCGGAGTTGAGTACGGCCGTTGGCCCCTTCCTGTCTGCTCCTTGCACCGGTGAAATCCCTTCTGAGAGTGGTTTGTGGGCAAAACGGCCGTCTGGCAGCGCCCCAATCACCGAACCAAAGTAGACATGCACCGTCGTTGGCAGCAAATTGATCCGATACGTGCCGCCCTTGTTGTTGGAACGGCCGTCTATCGCCTCAAAATACACCTCAAACAGTTCGCGCATCACATCGTCCGCCGCATCATCATCATTGCCAAACTTGGGCGTTTTGTTCACCAACATCAGCCGCAGCCGCTCGTGCCCCGCAAAATCCGCCTGCAGCGCAGCCAGCAGTTCCGCCATCGTGATTGTTTTGTGGTCAAAGATGTGGTGCTTAACGGCCGTCATGCTGTCCGTAATCGACCCCAGCCCCACGCCCTGAATATAGCTGGTGTTGTACCGCGCCCCACCTGCGTTGTAATCCTTCCCCTTGGCAATGCAATCATCAATCAGCAGCGACAAAAACGGCACCGGAAGATAGGTCGCATACAGCCGCTCAATCACATGATTACCACGCATTTTGATGTCTACAAAATGGTTCAACTGCTGGCGATACGCGGCAAAAAATTGGTCAAACGTGGTAAACGTGGTGGGATCGCCCGTTTTCAGGCCAATTTGCTTCTTTGTGCGGGGATCGAACCCATTGTTTAGCGTAATTTCCATCACCTTGGGCATGTTGAAGTAACCCGTCAGGCTGTAATTTTCTTTGCCAAACGCGCCCGTTTCTACGCAGCCGCTGGTGCCGCCGTTCCGCGCATCTTCGAGCGTTTTGCCCTGGCGCACCATCTCTTGCACCACCACATCCGTATTGAAAATGGACGGCTGGCCAAAGCCGGTGCGAATAATTTTTGCCGCCCGCTTCATGAAGCGATCCGGATTCTTTTTGCTCAGCTGCACTGATGAACTTGGCTGCAGCAGTCGCATATCCTCGATGACGTCGAGCAGCAGGTAGGTGACGTCGTTCACCGCGTCGGAGCCATCTGGCTTGACGCCGCCGGTGTTGATTTGGGCAAAATCGGTGTAGGTGCCGCTCTCGGCGGCGGTCACGCCCACTTTGGGTGGCGCGGGCTGGTTGTTGAACTTGATCCAGAGGCAGTGCAGCAGCTCTTCGGCCTGGTCTCGGGTGAGGGTTCCGGCGGCCAACTCTCGTTTGTAAAATGGAAACAGATGTTGATCCAGGCGGCCCGGATTAAACGCATCCCACGGATTTAGCTCCGCCGTGACGCCGAGATGGACAAACCAGTAATATTGTAACGCTTCCCGAAAGGTGCGCGGCTTTTCGGCTGGCACACGGTCACAGATGTCGGCGATTTGCTCTAACTCGGCGCGGCGGTTGGGGTTACACGCCAATTTTGCTTGACGGCGCGCCTCGTCAGCGTGGCGTTGGGCAAACAAAATGAGCGCCTCGGCGGCGATCTGCATCGCTTTGAGCTGCTCTTGCTTGCTGTACGCTTCCGGGTCGTTCATGAAGTCGAGCTTGTCTAACGCAGTTTGAATCTCAGCCTGAAAATCCCGGAACCCTTTGTGGTAGATTTTGTCGTCCAGCACGGTGTGGCCCGGCGACCGCTGCTCCATGAACTCGGTGAAGATGCCCGCTTCGTAGGCGTCGTGCCATTCCGGGGTCATCTCCTGCAAAATGAGGTCGCGCATCGAGTTGCCTTGCCAAAATGGGATGATTTCGTCGGCGTACACCTCTTTTGCCTCGGGACGCACGGCAAACGGGATTTTTTCCCGCGCGTTGAGAATCTCTAAATCTTGCAGGGTGTGGCAGCAAAGTTCGGGGAAGGTGGGGGTGGCTTTGGGGGCCGTTCCTTTTTCACCCACAATCAGCTCCCCTTCGCCGATGTAGATGGTTTTGTGGGTGAGCAAATAAGCAAGTGCTTTGGCGCGGCGCACCGGTTCAGAAATCATGCCTAAATTTTGTTTGTAAAAGGCAGTCATCAGTTCGGCACGTTCTGTGGAAATGGTGGGGACGGCGTCCAAGCTTTGTTGGCGCAGGCAGGTGACACGCTGGGAAATGGTCATCAGGTTTTCCTCCGAAGACAATTATGAATTTTCATTGTAACGCTTCACCCTCCCCCTAACCCCCTCCCGCAGGGAGGGGGAATCTGATTCCCTCCCTTGTTGGGGGAGGGTTAGGGAGGGGGGTGCTTTTCATTTAGCTTCTGATTTTTACGTTCAGGCCATACGATTCAAAAAGGTGGGCAATTTCAGCCAGGCGGGCGTCGGTGGGGGTTTGGATGTGGGCTAACTGGTATGGTTTGTTGATGCGTTGGTATTTGTCTACGGCCGTTCCGTGGTACGGCAGCAGCGAAAGTTGTTCAAGATGGGGGAGGGCGGCGGCGAATACGGCCGTTTCTCGCAAATTCGCCTCATCATCATTGATGCCGGGAATGATGGCCAGACGCAGGTAAATGGCGTGGCCGTGGGCGGAAAGTGCTTGGATATTTTGCAAAATCAGCTTGTTGGAAACGCCCGTAACCTGCTGATGGCGGGCGTCGTCCATCAGCTTCACATCGTAGAGGAATAAGTTTACGTGTTCACGAATGCGATCCAAGATTTGCCACGAGACCGCGCCGGAGGTGTCAACGGCCGTATGAATCTCACGCGCCCGGCATTCGGCCAGCAGTTCCCCCACAAATTGATGTTGCAGCAACGGTTCCCCACCAGAAAAGGTGACGCCGCCCCCAGATTCATCATAAAAACTCACGTCCCGCTCGATGATTGCCATCACCTGCTGGACGCTCATCGTTTCGCCAATCAATTCCCGCGCTTCTGCAAAGCAGACGTGGGTGCAGTTGCCACATTGGATGCACGCCGCCAAATCGGTGATGACATGCGTCTGGCCGACGGAAATTGCATGGTGGGCGCATTCAGCGATGCAGGCTAGACAGCCGATGCAGCGATTTTCGCGCAGCATAATTTCTGGCTTGGGGGATTGGCTTTCGGGGTTATGGCACCACAAACAGCGGAGCGGGCACCCTTTGAGGAAGATGGTTGTGCGAATGCCTGGCCCATCATGAATCGAGAATCGTTTGGTATCAAACACGATGCCCGTTGCGGCGATTTTTGTCGGATTTTGCATGGCAGCAGCACCTTGTTCCCACGATGCGATAAAGTGATGCTTCATTATTTTACGCGGTGGCGCGGCTCGCTGTCAGGTGACGATGATCATGTTTTGGAATGGTTAATGGTGAATTGTAAATGGTTAGGGGTTAACTGCCGTTTGCTGTGGCTGTGGCCGGTGTCCTTACCGCGCTACTTTTGTATCCTGCTAAAATTCAAAAGTTAGAACGTGAGAAATAAGCGGTACGGTGAGACGCCGACCGCAGCTAAAAAGTGTGTCCCGTATGCATAATATCATGCCTCAGCAAGTCGCAATGTTTAAACGCCGCCTCTTTGCGAATTCCCGACTTTACTTTCCAAAGCGGCTATTGTGTAGTGTATTTCAGGCAAAGAACGCGCCTGACACACCAAACAAATGCTGCTTTGGAAAGGGGATTGAGGTTTGTTGAACCAAATGCCACACCTGCTTTCGCATTGACCGGTTCGTGGTCTTGACAATGCGGTGTAGTTCATCTATTTGCTGCTTCAGCTTCTATACGCAATTCGATTTTTTCTGTAAAAAATGATATCGAGTCCAAAATCGCTTCATCATCCATTGAGTCCTTTACAACTGTATGCATAACGATTGCTACGACATTTTTTCTATAAAAACGGACTGCTATTTGCGTGAGAATTTCTGGTGTCTCTGTTTCACATTCACTTTCAAACTCGTACCAAACTATTGAAGCACCTTCTCCGAACTCACTACTAGATTCAATGTTTATGAAAGAATCAGATTCCTTCACGGTTTTTAGGCTCCAATCAAAATATTGACGCGCTCCATCATAAGATTCAAATGTGTGAATACTAAAAAGGGCTGAACGCACACCTTCAACATATTCGCAATCATCCTCATGAATAAAAATGAGATAATGCCCCCCTACTCGCCCCAATTCTATGAGTTGCTGAAAGCTTTCGACTTGATCATCAAAATATTGTGCTAACACTTCATTTGTAGTTTCTTCGGTTTCATCTAATATATAAACATCCCTTAAATCACTATTTAGTGGAAGTAAATTTCGCGGTGGAATATGAAGTGGAACAATGTTCTCTGATGAATCGCTTACTGGCTCTATTGAATCAGCTGCGTCACAAGATTGTGGTTGTTCATTAATAATTTGGCTATTTAAACCTGTGCGAATTAGGACATCAACCTTAACAATGTTTTGATCTGGAAAAACAACTTCAATGTAACCTGGTTGCCATTCTTCGGTCCAAGCTAATTCATAGGTCATAATAGTCCCAGCACGTGCGGGTAAAGACCATCCATTACCTTGCTCAGTCGTCTGAGAAGATGATTGTCCATAAGTTGCTGAAATTGATGCTTCAACATTTACTGAGCTTCCCCATGCCTCTGGGCCAACACTAACACCAACCCCTGTTTCTCCTCCCACACTCCACTCAACGCTGTGACTAGTCGAAACACTTCTTGAAGGTTCTTTATAAATGGTTGGATTGTCTTCTTGGCAGTTTCTAACAACTTCCGTAGAATTTCTGAGGGGTCGGGTTATTGATTCACCTTGAGGTACAAAAGGGTTGGCTACCGTTGTCGGAGTTGAAGTAGGAGACACTTCTGCAACAGAGCTTTCCCCACCGCCTGTACCCCCACATGCAGCTGTGGAAACTGCGATTATTATCAGAAACACTATTCGATTCATTACAGACATTTAGTATTCTCCCATATTATTGTTTACTTGCTTAAATTGTGGTTTCGCTTGCTTACTTTGAGTTTTAGGTTAATTTTGTGTAATTTTTACATGAGCTGCCCCAACTATTAATTATGCTGAATGCCTTTCGGCTTAAACCCCTGACTTAGGCGAAATTGCGGCGTAGCAGTTGGCATATCCTGAGAAATAGGGTATTGGGCTGAACAATTGGCAGTATATTCCACCTTGTACGGATCAATTGCTGAAAGACACGATTACTTGAAGGGCATTCATTATTGTATGGTGGCAGTATAAACCAACCTATCACGTTCCTCAAGAAATTAGTGTGCCCAAAAATATCAAGCACCTTTCCGACAAGTGAGTCTTCCTGATGGCTGTGGTAGGTATCCCGCTTCGTCCTTTTTGGGCTTGATGATGTTTTGGCTGGCAAGACCGTATCTGGTTGTAAACGGCCGTTTCCAACAATCACCTTGGCTTCACTGCCCCAAAGGCGGCAAAGACGCTGTTTTTATGCAAAATTTCGGCTTGGATGAAGCCCACCTGGCGCAGTAAATCAATTTGGAAGAGTAGGGGGCGGGGGGAATCCTCGGCGGCAATGTAAGCGAAGACGTGGTCGCGGTATGCTTCGTCTTTTAGTTCAGTGAGGTAACGGCCGTATCGTTCCACCATCATCTGCTCAATTGCCTCCGTCGTGTGCGTCACCAAATCAGAAATCCAGATGGAGCCGCCCGGTTTGAGCGCACGATGGAACTTTTGGAAAACGGCCGTCCACTCCGCTTCCTCCCGCAAATGATGCAGCACCGCCGCCGCCATGATGATGTCAAACTGACCTTCCCCCAGTTCTAGCTCGCGGATGTCTGACTGGTGGGTGTGGATACGGCCGTTGGTCACCGCCTGCACCCGCTCTCTGGCCCGATCCAGCATCGGCAGGCTGAGGTCGATGAGCGTCACGTCCAGGTTTGGCAGCTTTTCTAGCAGCTTGAGGCTGTAGTTGCCCGCGCCGCAGCCCACGTCTAAAAAGTGGGTGGCTTGCGGATTTGTTACCGTCGCTGCGCTGGTGATGAGTTCCATTGCCAGCGGCGCGTCCACCGTGGAAGATTGCCCGGTTTGCAAATTAGAAAATCGCTCCACATCCGCATCAAACCGCTGCCGAATTTGCGCGACTGTTGATTTTTGGTGAAATGCCTTTGATTTCATTAGGAGGAATCCTTCTGCTAGTTGCTAGTTGCTAGTTGTTAGTGAATAGTTCAAACAACTAGCAACCAGCCACTAACCACTGCCTCTGGTAATCTATCCCACGAATCTTTCCCCAATTTTGTGCTATTTTGGCAGAATGAACCAGCTAAAACAGTGGCTACGTGATACATCCAACCAGATTGGCTTGATTGTGGGGATTTTGGGACTTCCAATCTCATTTTTAGGGCAGGATTACAATTTGGGGCGTGAGTTAGCCGATCCTTTGCCAGTTGTGCTTGGGGTGAGCCAGGCTATGCGCGATGGCTTTCTTTATCTAAATTGGCGGGGAATTGCTTGGCATCTTTTCTTCGTCATTTTTCTGATTTTTCTGCTGGTCGGGATTGTGCGGCTGCGGTTTGCCAGAACGGAATGGGCCATGTTTGATTATCGGGCGGCGGCTCAGGTAGCTGTTGTGCTCAACGTTGGCGTGGTGGCGTTGCTGGCGGTGGATGCGTTTGTTGTGGCGCTTTGGTATGGGATGGCTGGCTTGTTGAGTGTGTTGCTGGCCAGGCTTTTGGCTGGGGGCGTTGCGAAAATTATGAGCCGGTGAGGGGGTGAGATGGAACAATCGGCAGGTTGCGATTATCCCACGTCACCCTCCCACCGGCTCCTGAAGAGGGTTTTGAGGCGGAAAAACAATATTATGAACGGCTGTTCAGCAGTGCGCCAACTCCTAAAATAATCAGGACCAGGGGCCAGAATAGGTTCCAACTTAGGCTAAAGAGGAAGAAGACGGCAACCATGCCAATGAGCATGCCACCCATCAGGGAATGGCGGGCGTGGCGAGTGAGACGGCCGTTATTCTGGTAACTTTGCCATGCTTCATTCAAATTGTGGAAGGCGGGAATCAAAATAAAGAGTGCCCACCAATTATGAATGAAAAATCCACCTGTGCGACTCACCAAGAAGAAAATGCCCAACCCGATGAGAACGATGCCCCAAGTGGTGTTGCTGCTTTTGTGCGTAACCCGCCGAGATGATTCGTCGTGATTCAGTGATTCTTTTTCAGCTTCTTTCAAACTTTCAATTGTGTCAGACATTTTATTACCTCCAAATTATGACACCCTCTATACGGAGGTAACGAGGCAAAGTTTCAGAATGAAGATTGGCCACAGAGAACACAGAGGAAAAAGAGATATACCTCTTCAATCTCTGAGTTCTCTATGGCAAAAAAATCAGTTGGGTTGGATGGTGCCGGGGACGATGAAATCGGCCTTTTTGATGGTAGGGTGTTCGGCCAGCAGTTGGCGGATTTCTGCCAGATGCGCATCTGTGAGGCGATTTTGCGCGTCTTGCTTTAGATTGGTGCGGGCCAGGCTGGAGCCTTGCTGCGAATCTCGCTCGAATGCTTTCACGCCCAGCGCGAGGCGTTCTGGCGTGGTGGGCAAGCCGCAATATTCAAACAATGTTTTCACGATATGCTGCGGTTCGGCAATCATATCCTCGTAGCGCACGGCGCACATGGGTACGCCTGCTGCGTCCATCTCCAAATATTTTTGCATCCCAGACAGCCACGCCAGCATCGAAAATTCCACTTTTGATAACTCTCCGCTGGTGGCGCGATCGGCGTATTGGCTGAGTAGCGGCACAAATTGGGTGCGGACGCGCAAATTGGCGGGGTCTAGCACCTCGTTGCCCGCTTCCACTGTTCTAAAGGCGCGTGCGATGGAGCGGGCGCGGTCTTCGGCGTTGCGGTAGAGGAAGATGTGCTTGGATTGGGGGGCAACTCTGTGCAGGAGATCGATCATCACTGTGGAGAAGCTGCGGAATTTGATGGCATACATTTTGGGGGCAACCTGGTCAGTGGGATGGCACTGCACCTGAATGATGGCATCCAGCAGTCGGGCCATTTTATCATCGTTACGGCCGTCTGGCTTGCGCCGCTTTACAATTTCAGTAAACGCTTCGGGTTCACTCAGGCTGAGGACGTCAGGCAGGTTATTGAAGACGGCGTTTAGCAGGGTGGAACCGCATCGGCCCACGGAGTGAATGAGGATGAGCTGCTTGTTGGGCTGACGCACCATCTCGGCCAGCTTAAACAGGCTTTTGTAGCTCATGCTGTAGAGCCGGATCGCTTCATCGTATTGGGCTTGGTAGAGAAACGGCCGTTCAGACAAATCAACATCAGAAGGCGTTTCTACAAAAATGGCTTCCTGAGCGAAATGATTCAGCGCATACAAGCTGATGTTAGGATTTCGGGTGATGGTTTTGAGAGATACGGTGTCGCCTGGGGTCACATCAAAATCACGGAGGCTAACAAAACCAGTGGGGTTTTTGCGGACTTTTTGGTTGATGTTGAGAATGCGGGCGTTGGTGACAAATTTTCGTAACAATTTTTGCATGGCAGTTCATAAAAAAGTTGGCAGCTTTACATAAAAGCTACCAGCGTTACTCATCTGATTGGTAATTGCCCTATATTGTGGCGCAAAATTCTAACGGCTGACCTTAAACTGCCCAGCGCCGATGCTCTACTAACATGCAGGCGTCTTGCACTACGTCCAGGCCAGCCGCACGTGCTTTGGCAGCGGCCGTTTCGTTGGCAATACCAAGCTGCATCCAAACCGATTTGGCCCCAATTTCAATTGCTTCATCCACAAACGGCGGCACGTTTTCGCTGCGCTGGAAGATGAGTACCAGGTCTACGGGTTCATCAATGGCAGAGAGGGTAGGTACGGCCGTTTCGCCCAGCCCCTCGGTTAAAAATGGATTTACCGGAATGATGCGGTAGCCGTGTTTTTGTAGGTAAGCCGACACATAGTAACCTGCTTTGGCTGGCTTGGATGAGAAACCAACTACGGCAATCGTTTTGGCTTCGCTCATGATTTTTTCTTGCGTTTGCTGCTGGTTCATTAGATGCTCCCAACTTGGTTGATTGTTGATTTTGTAAGGATAGCCTGGAAACGGCCGTCTGGCTACCGCATCCAGCTATCTCATGGCATAATGAAGTTTTGGTTACAAATTACTTCTTCAACGAGGTGAATCTTGACGAAAATTTACGGCAGCCAGAGCATGATTGCCCCTTTGCAGACGGTGTTGGTGAAACGGCCGTCCCACGCTTTTGGTAACGCAGACCCAGAGAAGTGGCATTATACGGAACGGCCGTCCCTCACAGAAGCGCAAAATGAACATGACGCTTTTGTGAACCTGCTGCGAGCAGAGGGAATCGAGGTGGTGTACCACGATGATGATCTGCCCGACCATGCCGATGCCATTTTTGTGCATGACCCCAGTATCGTAACCAACGATGGGGCGATTATTTTGCAGATGGGGAAGGCGTTGAGGCAGGGGGAAGAGGGGGCGAGTACGGCCGTTTACCAAAAACTCGGCATTCCCATCCATTACCAGCTACACGGCGAAGCCCGTGCTGAGGGCGGCGATTTGCTTTGGCTGGATGAAAAAACACTGGCGGTGGGGCAGGGCTTCCGCACCAACGCCGCTGGGCTGGCCCAACTGCGCCAAGCCATCCCTGCCGATATGGAAATAATCCCCGTGCCGCTGCCGTATTACGGAGGGGAAGCCGCCTGCTTGCATTTAATGTCGTTCATCAGCGTGGTGGATGTGGATGTAGCGGTTGTGTATTTGCCACTAATGCCTGTCCCGTTTTACCAACTGCTCAAAGCGCGAGGCTTCCGACTAATTGAAGTGCCGGACGATGAGTTTCTAACGATGGGGCCAAACGTGCTGGCGCTGTCGCCGGGGAATTGCGTGATGCTGGAACGCAACCCCATCACTCAGCGGCGGCTGGAAGCAGCGGGCTGCCGCGTGCAAACCTATCGCGGCGACGAAATCTCGCTCAAAGCCGAAGGTGGTGCTACCTGTCTCACCCGGCCAATTTTAAGAAGCTAGCCGCTGAAAGCGGATAGAGAAATGTATAAATTCAGGCAGCAAATATGGGAGGGTTTACAGCTGGCTCAAAATATAGTCCGCGCTGACCCTTGGCGAGTCACCAAAATGAAAAATGTTTTCTGCACGGGCGCGGGTGATTGCTGCCTCATACTTTTTCCTTTCGGCTAGAAATTCTTGCACAACGGCCGTTGCTTGGCCAACCTGTTCCGGGGCAATTACCTTACCAATCTGCTGCCGGATTGAAGATTCCAAAGGTTCTAAACCAACGCGCTCAAATTCTGGATTATGCACTTTGGGCGGCAAGTCAATAAATAAAACGGGGCGTTCCGTCCCCAAAGCGTACTCCATCGCCACGCCCGACCAATCACAAATCATCACGTCAGCTTCATGTAGATACTTTTCAGACACCGTTTTTGTATCCAGGCGAAAGTTGTCATTGTTCCCAAACTGTTTCCGTAACTCGCGCAGCAGCTCTGGCTTTTTATAAATCGTCATCGGATGCGGCCGAAAAACCACCTCAAATTCTCCCTGCAAAAGAGCCGCTACCAGTTCTTGCCCACAAGCCTCCAGAATATTGTTTAGCTGCCAGCTTGGCGCGATTAGCACCAGGGGTTTTGGCTTTTCTGGTTTGCTTGCCCGATGCTCTTGGTGAGCTTTGGCAATTTTTTCCAGGCGATAGTAGCCCACCTCCACCAAAGTTTTGGGTTTTTGTTCATAGATGGCTTCTAACTTTCTGATTTCATCCACATGGTACGGGCCATTGCAAAACACAGCGTCAAAGTGGGCCAGGGCATTGGCCCGCAGGCCCATGTGGGCGCTGCACAAGGAGTGAAAGATAAAGACGTGATGGGGGTTAAAGATTGAACGCCTGATGTGAAAAAGATTGAGGTCAGGCATGGTATACACCATCACCTTTGTCTTAATGAAAGGGGCAACAAAAGGATAGGTGTGATTCAGGTAAAAGGGCAAAAGACCCTGCTTCGTCGTTGTCAGAATTGGGTCATCAAAATCGGCAGTTAGGTAGCAGACAGCGGCACCTTTGGCCGCAAGCTGGTTTAGAATGCCCTCAAAGTAGGAAATATATTGTGCCTGGGCAGCGTAAAAAACGATTTGCTTTTGCTCAGGTGGCGTTCGCCAAAAGCGAAAAACCTCCTTGATTTCCCGCCATAGCAAGGAAAGCTGCTGCCAAAAGGAAAGGGAAGGGCGCATTGAGCTTCCTAACTATCTTAAGATTTCGACTGTGCCTTGGTTGCCGTCCACACGCAACCGTTGGCCAGTTTGTATGGTGGCCACGCCATTGCCAATGCCCACCACGGCTGGCAAACCGTATTCGCGGCAAACAATGGCCGTGTGGCTCATAATGCCACCCGCATCAGAAACGGTGGCGGCAATGTGGCCAAAAACTGGCGACCAGGATGGGGAGGTGGAGGGGCAAACCAAGATGTCCCCTGCCTGCACCCGATCCAGCTCAGAAACATCGGCAATGACCCTGGCTTTGCCTTCAACAACGCCCGGCGAGCCTGGAATGCCTTTGAGAATGTTGCTGCCGGTTTCATCTTGTAACCACTCTTTGACCTTGTCTGTGGTAATGCCCCACAGCATGACGGTGAAAGGTTCGGTGACTTCTTCAGGTGGATTACCGAGGGCAGGTGGTGCTTCCCATTGGCTGAGCACACCGTAAATTTGCCGCCGCTCGGCAATAATCGGTTGCCAATAGCCCCAGCCACGCGACTGGCTGCCTACTGACCAACCGGCTACTAAATCATAAAGGGCTTCCATCACCTCATGGCGACGCAGGAAAAACATATCTTCATCATCCTGGAAGTAGTTCATTTGCACAAAAACCTGTGCCAATTGGCGTGATTTTTGCCAGAAGGTTGACCAGAGCCAATGATCAATGTAAAGCATATGCTCTTCGATGTAAACAAAGACAAGGCGCGCCAGGTTGACCATGTTGTCAAAGCCTGGTTGGTCTTCGGGAGCGAGCAGACGGCGGTATTCGGTCGTTATCCGGTCTCGTTCGGCTAAGATTTTCTCTGTCGGCCGTTCAATTGTTTCGCCGCGCCGGAGCTGTTGGATGTAGTTTTTAACGTAGGCTAGGGGGATGCCGGGGTCTTCTAGCCAGGTTTTATAGGTGTGGTAGCCACCAGGATGGCCAGGGTCGGTAGCTACGCGGAACCAGGGATCGGCCGTTTCCTGCCAATCTGCTAACCACTCCTTACCGGCGGTTGTAGTTTCTAGAACAGTAAAAATTGCCTCCGCGTCGGTTCCCTCAAGCAATAAATCGCCAATTTGTTGGGCTTCTGCTTTTTTAGCCAGTCGTTTTAGCTCGTCATCAGGGCGATAAACGTCGATGTTCATGCCGCCCACCATGAGCGAGATAGATTGGTCAGATATTTGCGGGAAGGCTTCGCGGCAAAAGCTGAAAAAGGTGAGGTAGGCAGCGTAGCCGATGTTGAGCAGTTCAAAATGCCATTGGAAGGTTTCGTACATGATGTTGATCATGCGGTTGAACTGTTCCATCATTTTGTGCCCGGAGGAGACGCCAGCGCGGGAGAAGACGATCTGTTCATCTTCTAAACCAGGCAAGGGCTTAAAGGTAATGGCTTTGAGTTCTTCAAAACGGCCGGTGGTTTTTACCTTCCACTGCTCGTAGATTTCGTTCCAATTTTGATAGTAGTAGCCAGCTCGTTTTTGGTAAATTTCAGCCCGTTTAGGAATTTCGGCGGGATCGGGCACGGGAATGGGGGAGGCATAGAGATAGCCATTGATAACCCGCTGATCCACGCCAAACGCAGGCGGCAGGGCAAAGATGCGGGTATTGAAGACGCCTAGGGCGTGCCACCAACATTCGCTAAATATCTCATCATAAGGGTAGAGGGCAGTCGGATGGTGCAGGCGATCCTGGAACCAAAAGCGTTGTTCATCCTGTTCCTGGCGTTCGGTGCCAAAGAGATGGTACCAACTGTACATCTCTTGCCAACCTTCGGCACCGGGCGGTGTTTCTACCTCAAACGGACTGGGAAATTCCTTCATCTTTTTCCTCCTTTTTGGCCAAAGTTGGCCAGGGTGGCCACGATTTGATCGATGGGTTTAGTGGGCAAGTTGACTGGTTGTTGCGGCTGCTGCTGCCAATAAGTTTCGGGGCGAGATTGCAGTAGGTAAATCTTGTCATCGGCTAGGGCAAATTCGATGTCTTGGGGTGTGCCAACGGTGGTTTCTAGCTGACGGCCGTAAATCCATAACTGATTGAGCTGATCGTCTGTTAAACTGGGGACGGTTTGTTTTTCTGGGGGTACTGGCTGGTTGGCTACGGTGGGGGGTGGTGAATGGGTCGGCCGCAACTCAGTCATTTTACTGGCAATCTCAGAGCTGATGAGTTGGCCAGTTACTTTGTCTAGCAGAAAGCGGTCGGGGGTAATTGCCCCCTCGACCAAGGGTTGGCCTAAGCCCCAGGTAGCTTCGATCACAATTTTAGAGCGATCGCCGTTGCTAGGGTTGAGGGTCATCATCACGCCCGAACTTTGAGCCGGAACCATCTGCTGCACAATGACGGCCATCTGGGGCACGGCCGTTATCTGCCTTTCCAAACGGTACGCCTGCGCCCGTTTGCTAAATAAACTGGCCCAACAAGCGGTAATCTTAGGCAAAAGGTTAGAGATACCGGAAACCCAGAGGAAGGTGTCATGTAGCCCAGCAAAGCTGTGCTGTGGGCCATCTTCGGCCAGGGCACTGGAGCGAACGGCTACAGCCGGATTTTTTTGTTGTAGCTGCTGGTAAGCGGCTTCGATGGGCTGCCAATTGACTTGATTACCGGTTGAACCGTTGAGCTGTTCTTTTATCTGGTCTATTGTCGTTGGCGGAAAGAAGGCTGATGGAATGATAAAGCCTGGGGGAATGGGCAGCCCAATTTTAGCCAGATTTAACAAGCCCTGGCCTTTGCCGCCTACCGGGACGGCTTCAACCGCTTTATGGGAAGTCAACCAAACTATTTCTGCATTCACTGATTGTCACTTGACTGATTTAGGAGGGAAACGGCCGTTTCCCGCATTGCGTCATGGGCGGCTTGTAACAAATGATCGGCGTAGAGAATCCCACGTAAGCCGAGTTTTGCCAGAACGGCCGTATTTAGTGGTTCTGTGGCCGAACTTCTCATCATTAAAGGCACAAAAGGCGCGTTCTGCTGCCAATATTGGGCAAAGGTTTCCAACGCTACCAGATCGCTTCCCTGCAACATGAGAGCATCTGCACCTGCTTCAACCAGTTTCAGACTGTCTTCTTTACCGTTTGGTGAAGCCACTTCAACTAAAGTTAGGTTGGGAATGATGGCAAAATCATAACTGGTTTGGGTTAACTTGGCTTGTTGAATGGCTGCCAAAAAGTCTGTGCTTGCGGCCGAACCAGACAAAATTGCTCCGGCAATGCCTAGCCTCTCCAAGACACCCAGCGCATAGGTCAACTGTTGGAGTGGTTGGCTAATATTTAACTCTACCAATAATGGTTTGCTAGTGCAGGCTAAAATGTCTTGGATGGTAAGCAAGCGGGCTGAGAATCCCAAGCATTCGCTGTTGGGCAGACCGCGCCATTGTACCTCTGCCGCCAAACTGAGCCAAAGGGCGTCAAACTGCGGCTGTTTGTTTCCCTCGTTGGCGGTTGCTTGTTCGGCCACAGCGGCACTCAGGCCATTGTGAACAGCGATCAGGCGCAAAAACGGCCGTAACTGCAACAAACGCCGAAAATGACGCTGTCGTCCGGCTGGAGAACTGTTGGCTGTTTGTACGGCCGTGCGTAAATCTGTTGAGGAAATGCCGGGCGTGTAGGGTGGCTCCACCAACTGGCCACCCCACTCCTTTAATACTTCAATCACTCCCTGGCGTGTCTGGCGTAAAATACCGCTTTTCCAATCATCACCATGTACCACATAGTCTGGCTTTAGCATCCGCAAATTAGGTACCAAATCGAGCGACGGTTGGGGAATTACCCGGGCGACACCTTTAATATTTTCTAAGATCGCCTTGCGCTGCTCGTAGCTCATAAAGGCCATCTGTTTATGCTTGGCATTCACCTCGTCTGTGCCCAAGCCCACAATGACTTCGCCCAATTCGCGGGCGACCTTGATAATATTGAGATGGCCGGTGTGGAAAATGTCGGCACTCATGGCCACAAAGACAGTTTTCATAGTTTTTTATAGCCTCAGAGAGTTTGGAGATAGGTCTCAAGCTCTTTGAGCTGCTGCTTCGGGCTTTGACTGTGGGTTAATTGACACGAGTTTATTGCTGCTCTTTTGGAGGAAGGGTGTTGGCAACGGCCGTAACCGAAACTTCTTTCTTCTTACCTCTGATTTTGTCCCACAAAAGCCGGATGTAGCTCCAGATTTGGCGAAAAAAGATCACAATACCAACCAACCCTGAAATTATGATTTTGAGTAAGAAGCTGGTGCTGCCAGGTTCCAAATAGGCAGCACCAATTTTCGTTAGCAAAGTTGCTCTAAAAATATTGAAAACGGCGGTTTTGATGATGTTGACCATGGATAGCCTCTCAATTTGAATGTAGCTGATCAGTTACATCCGTAAATTTGTAGGGGGATTCATAATTTGAAAAATAGCTGCGGTCTTCTAGCAAGGGCAGTTCGGTAGCAAAAAAGTGATTAAACAAAACGCGAAAGCTGTTGATTGGTGAAATCGTGTCGTACAAGGGTACGTCACTGCCTGCTGGCAGGTAATAAGCGTTCAAAATGCGCATTCGTTCCTGATAAAGTGTAATTGAGGGCGTATCCATGCTCGTTTCAAAGGCGGGGCCATGGTCAGACTGGATGATTATTATTGGCTCTTGATCCGAATGTTTCAGGATGCTGTCTACGATTTGGGTCATACGGCCGTTCAAAAAAATGAGCTGGTTTAAGTAACCTTGCTTCAACTCGGCCTGGCTAAGATTTTCCATGACAACCGGATTTCCCTCTTCATCAAATAAAAACGGCCAATGCGGTGAGGGAACATGGGCAAAAACAAAAGTTGGGCTCTCAATTTGGCGTGGCATCCTGGCTAACTCGGCAAACATACAGAGTCGCCTCTGGCGGTCATCTTGCTCAACCAGGCGGAAGCGGTCTGCAGGCGCACGGAGTAAAGAAGTGGCAATAAAACGGCCGCCTGTTTCGTCAACTAGGCCACAGCGCACGTCTCTGGTAGCGTAACGATTTGCCTGGCTAACCCCATAACCCGACCCCATAAAAACAAAGTTGTAACCTTGTGATTGTAAAAATGTGACAACGTTGTTGTCTTCAATCATTTGCATGGGCAGCGCAATAGAAACGCTGTCTTCTCCAGCCAGATTGCTAATTTCATTCACGTAGCTCATGTTCAATGAGGAAGATAAAGAAAGTGAGGTAAGTGCGTAATTGCTATGGCTATTTTCAGCTACATAAAAGCCTCGTTCGGTTAGCCCTTGCAAAAATGGTTGATTATCAAAGCCATAAAAAGTTTGCAATGTCTCTGGGTGGGCATATGCGTCTAAAATGATGTAATAGATGTCGGGCGGCTGGTTGGGTGCTTGATTGCTGGTTAGCTCTATGTTGCCTCGCCATGCTTGCGCTTCATTTGCTCGCTGAAAAATGATTGGCAATAATGAGAAAAGCACCAGTATTGTTCCGGTAAGAGTTAGCCATTTGCTCAAGAGAGCCAGACTTTTTTTGGTACGCCACAGGATGAAAAACAGCAGCAGGTAAAGAACCAACCAGACCGCGGCCAGATGCCGATGTTGAATCTGGTTGATGGCCAGGGTTTTGGTCATATAGTCGAAAATGTGGCCATAGGAAAAGAAAAGTAGCAGCGAGAGGGAGACAAATACGGCCGCTTTGTCATTATCATGCCATAGCCACCGAAAAAATAGCAGCGCGATGCTAGCAAGGATAACGGTTCCCCCCATCATTATTAGCACGGTTTCATTGATGGTTAAAAAATCAATATGGTCGGCCACAATTGACAAGGCGGGAAATATAGCAAATAAAATAGGATGGAAGGTAAAGGACTTTTTCATGGGTTCCTCCAACCCAAACAAAATCCGGCGGCAATAGTCCCATTTTACGAACCAAAGTTACAGTTTAGCTAAAGGCCGAGAAACAAAAACGGCCGTTTCGCCACTCTCATCTGCCGCCACACAGGCCAAAAGTAGCATCACCAGAACGGCCGTTGTATCTGCTTAGCCCGATTGGGCCCAATTTATTCCCTAGTGGGTCGAATACCCCGCCGCTTTGCGGCGATAGGATAAGATTCTTTAGGGATACTCCGTCCGTTTGCGGCGGGGTAGTTCATTTTCGTTTTCAGCTTGCTAGTTGACATTGGGGCATGTTTTTCGTACACTACGTTTAGTTTATACTAAACGTTCGGATTAATGCATAGATTTACGAGGATATCCTATGAATTCGCAGCTTGATGAAGCCCGCCAACATTTTATTCAAGGACTCAGTCGCATTAGCCATTTTGGGGGTTTTCCCAAAGCAATGGGGGCGATTTATGGGGCGATTTATTTGTCGCCGGGGCCGCTTTCGCTGGATGAGATTGTGGCGCAGGTTGGCGTTACCAAAGGCTCCGTAAGCACCAACGTGCGGATGCTGGAGCGGCTGAACATGGTTCACAAAAAGGTTCAGCTTGGCGACCGTAAAGATTATTACACGGCCGAAACGGATTTTTGGAAGATTGTACGCAGCGTTTTGCGGGAGCGTGAACAAAGCGAGTTTGATTTAGCCCTGCGGACAGTGGGTGAGAGCCTCACCTTTGTGGCCGAGGCCGAACTGGAAGGGGATGATGTGGAAACGGCCGTCTTCTACCAAACACGTATGCAAAACATGCAGCAATTTTTCAACAGCCTGGACAATTTAGTAGCTGCCATTATTGCCCTGGATGAGCTTCGTGCTAGCACCGTCCAAAAACTATTTGGCAGCTTGGGCAGCAAGTAATCCACTTTGGGCATGACAAGGAGCAAAGCTCATGATTTTTGGCGTTTATTTGTTTTTAAGCAGCCTGATTTTCCTTCCTTTCTTTATCAAACTGTCGTTTTCTAGCCAAGAAAATAGGCAAGAAAGGGATAAGCGTCACCAATTGCGAGTGTATATTGCCAAATCATTTATCTTTGTGATGACTGGACTAACGCTTTTCACGCTGCTGTCTAGCTGGCAAGGTTTGCTCAAGTTCGGTGTTGCGACCGATTTTAGCTTCCCACAAGACTACATTGAAGCAGGATTATTGGGCTGGTTTATCATGGCCATTGGCCTGGCTGGCGTTCTCTCGCCAATATTTGCAGGTAGAACCACAAACTAAGATTCAGGATTGGTGATTAGGGGTTTTCCTGACCTGCGATCTATTCATTAAAGGATTTCGTCATGACAACGCAACAGCTTCATGCCGTTACTGGCGCATTTGGTTATTCTGGTAAATACATTGCTCATCGCCTCTTGGCAAAAGGGCATCGGGTCACTACCCTCACAAATTCATTGCAGCGCGAAAACCCTTTTGGCAATCGCGTAAAGGCGTATCCCTTCAACTTTGATAATCCAGCTGCATTGGCTGAGACCTTACAAGGCGTTGATGTACTGTACAACACGTATTGGGTGCGCTTTAATCACAAGCTGTTTCGCCATGCAGACGCAGTGCAAAATACGCTGACGCTTTTTGAAGCGGCCAAAAGGGCGGGCGTTTCCCGAATTGTGCATGTGAGCATCACCAATCCCGACGAAAATTCGCCATTGGAATATTTCCAGGGCAAGGCAGTGCTGGAGAACGGCTTGAAAGCATCAGGAATACCTTATTCGATTCTTCGGCCAACAGTGCTTTTTGGCAAAGAAGATATTTTGATCAACAACATTGCCTGGATGCTCCGCAAGTTTCCGGTTTTTGGGGTGTTTGGCGACGGCCGTTACCATATCCAACCCATCTACGTAGACGATCTGGCGCAGCTAGCTGTCGCCGCAGGTGAACACGCTCGCAATGAGATCATCAACGCTATCGGGCCAGAAACCTTTACCTATCGAGAATTAGTTCAGACTGTCGGGACGATTATAGGCAAGAAACGGCCGATTCTCTCCATACCACCAGCATTGGGCTTTGTTATGAGCCAGATTGTAGGCAAAATTGTTGGGGATGTACTTGTTACCCGGGAAGAAATTGATGGTTTAATGGCCGATTTGCTCCATGTACAAACCCCGCCAACGGGCAAAACCCGGCTCACGGAGTGGGCCACCAAACATGCCGATACGCTCGGCAAAAAGTACACCAGCGAACTGGCTCGCCGTCGCAATCGCCAGGTTGCCTATGCCTCAAATTGATTTGCTTAAAACAGTAAATCATTGTCGGTAGGCCAATTCCAAGACATCTCCTAGCCTACCAGCTGCTGCCTGTTAGATTAAATTGATCACTACCTGCTTGCCACCGGGATACGACCATTATAAAGTCAGGACTTACGCAACGAAGACTACAAAAGTCTTCCTCTCTCTGAAATTTACATCAATAGACCCAAGACTTTTGTAGTCTAATGATAGCGAATGCGTAAGTCCTATAAAGTAATCCGAGCCAATTTCATCTGTTCCCGATAGGCAGGTGTAAACTGCCTATAGACACTTACGCTTCGCGGAATAAGCGACAAGAAGCCCCCGAAAGGGAAGATGGGTCACTTGTTGTCCAGGAAGCTATTTTGAAAACTCCCTCAGGCCTGGTACTGAATATGCATGCTCTTCCATTTGAAATTCGCCTTACTCTGGAGTAATATAGCATTCTCTGTCGTTAGTAAAGTCCGTTTTATTTTATACCTATCATTCATGCCAAATAAATAGAGTTGAAACTATTAGCTACCGCAGGTTAGAGGTCTTGGCTTTTACCAAACAAAGCAAGAACGATTTGCGACCATTTTTTACTACAGGACTTACGCAGTAAAGACTACAAAAGTCTTGTTCTCTCTGGAATTAACACCATTAAACCCAGACTTTTGTAGTCTGGTTAGGGCGAATGCGTAAGTCCTATACTATAGGTGTCTTTATGTCCCAAACCTGTTGATCCATATTGCAAATGCGACAGTGCCAATGAGAACCCACATAAGCTTTAAACTATCCGAATAAATCTTTTTGAAACTAGATTTTGTTGCGTTAAAAAATCGAGGGAAAAATGGAAGGCAAGAAGATATTGGTTATCGATGATGATTCGTCAACTAGACACCTCATAAAAGATATCCTGACTCATGCTGGGGCCAAAGTATGTATTGCTCGTGACGGGACTGAGGGATTAAGCCAGTTGTGGACGCATAAACCTGATCTTGTCATTTTAGATATTATGATGCCCAAAATGGATGGGTGGGAAACATTGGAGCAAATGCAGCAAGTAACAGCTATTCCCATTATTGTCTTGACTGCTCTCCCAGAAGAAACAAACCTCGTTACGCGTGGCCTAGATGGCGGTGCTGTTGATTACATGTTTAAGCCATTTCACAATAAAATCCTTGTTGCCCGGGTGCGTGCTGCCTTGCGCCAGTCAGATAAAGCTCAGGAACTATCCTTTCAAGCGACATATTGTGACGACCATTTACTAATTGATTTACAGAACCGCAAATTTCTTGTGGATAATGAACCAATTAATTTGTCCAAAATTGAACAAAAAATGTTGTCGTTTCTTTTCCGGAATAAAGAGCGAACAGTGACAACCAAACAAATATTGGAGGCTGTTTGGGGGCCAGCAAATTTGTATAGTCCTAGTTCTGTACATGTCTATATTTCCCGGTTACGGCATAAAATAGAGATCGATCCCAGTAATCCGCGCTATCTTCGCACGGTTTATGGTATTGGGTATCAAGGTGTATTTGCTACTGTCAAGGAGCCATGCTGAGGTTTCACTGCGTATGTGTTTGGCAAAAAGCTGTGCCCGCTAAAATTGATGCTCAATATTGGGTAACCTCAAATTTAATTCCCTACTCTGTCAATTTATAACAAAGCAATAACTTCCAACATTGGCGAAATGTCCTATCCGCGCTAGCGGAATGTGCTGGCTTCTTTCGTACAGGTTCATTAAGCAATCTTGGCTTTGTTAGCCTGCACGAAATTAATCTAATTCACCTTTTTTTGACCCTAAAAGGAGTTTGCTTGCAACGGGGGAGCCAATTACGATTTTTTGAGAAATTGTTAGGAGGTTGTTAGAAGTTCAGGCCAAATCGCAAGAATAAAACATCTAAATGCCTTTAAGATTAATTTTAGTATATGGAATCGATTTGTTTCAGTCCGTTTAATCGAGCCGCAATTCCAGATAAAGCCCCATAAACATAGTCGTATCTAACCTTATCAGGAGAAAACGAATGTCTACTAACAGAGACCCCCGAACTACCAGGACGCGAAAGAAATACCGAAAAGGACATTTCTTATGGCGTCCGCTTTCATTCCTTTCGATACTATTATTCGCGATTGTAACGGCCGTTCCCACCATATTTGCCGCCGGTGGTGCGTACACACTTAATTTTTCCGCGGCTGATCCGAGCATTTACCTACCCCCTGTTCCATTTCCAACTGCTCTCATCCCCCCAACAGGTAGTGGAAATGGCAACTCTTTAATTCCTCTAGCCCAATTCAACGATGGCTTAACAGATGTCAAAGTTGAGAGCCTTGCACCTGAGGATATGGCCCTCGGTCAAATTGTCCCCTTTGAGACAAAAATTACAGTATCTGGCGACACGACCCCTGAAAATGGTGTCATCACTTTTGTTATGGGTTGGAATACCTTAACCACCAATGGGGATGATTTTGGCTACGATGCCCGCGTTGATGACATAGGGTATGGTGTAATCGGTGCCTTCATTGATACCGGTGATGGTGCCTTTGTTGATACCGGAACGGCCGCGACCGTTGACTCATTTACCTGGTCTCTGATTAATGATGAGATCGTTGGTATCTTCACCGTAAGTGGCCTTGAAGATGGCGATATGGTCGTTCTGGAGACGTGGTTGGTTTTAGACGATACGATCCCCGCTGGCGTAGGCGGCAACGTGCAATCCCGATTGATTGATGCCGCAACTGGCTCTGACCAAAACATAAATGTTGCCAACAGCGGTGCCATTACTCTTGTTAGTGGAGATAGCATCTCCACAGGGAATCAAACGGTACCTTTGCTCAAACCAAGCGACTTTTTCACTGCTGATGTTGATCTATCTGTCACAAAATCAGATGACATTGATCCGATTGTCCAAGGTGAAACATTAACCTATACAATTATTGTCGCTAATGCTGGTCCTTCCGTTGCTAATAGCGTTGTTGTATATGATGAACTTGATCCGAATGTCACTTTCGTGTCCGCTTCGGATGGCGGCTTCATCAATACAGATACCGGAGACGCTGTTCCTGATGGTGCTGTACAGTGGAATGTAGGCTCATTAGCCCCTGGTGAATCAGTAGAATATACTGTGACCGTCACGGTGAATGCAGATGCACCCACCACAAGCCCTACAGGTGAAGACCTTCTAAATACGGTTACGGTCACCACGATTTCTGATGATATCGATCCTAACAACGATACCGACACAGAACCAACTGATGTTGAACCAAGTTTTGTACCTGACCCGGCCATAGATATTCGCAAGAATGCTGAAGGGCCAGATTCTTTTGATGTGACAGAAGGTGGTACGGCCGTTTTTGAGATTCAGGTCACCAACACGGGCAACATCGATCTCACAAACGTTACCGTAAGCGACCTACTCGCACCAGACTGCGTGGCAACCTTTGCCCTAATCACAGTTGGCAGCAGCGAGACTTATTCTTGTGAAGTGACTAACGTTCAAACTGGATTTACCAATACAGCAAGTGTAACGACCGATGAAGGCGCAACCGACTCGGATGACTCAACAGTTAATGTCATCGACGTTCCTTCAGCTATCGAAATCATTAAAACGGCCGTTCCAATCTCAGTTGACGAGCCGGGTGGGGATGTGACCTTCAGCTTTGTCGTGAATAATCTTTCGGCGGTCGATTCTGTGACTATCGACACCCTCAATGACAGCATTTACGGCGATCTAAATGGACAGGGTACTTGCTCTGTGCCACAGACAATTACTGCTGGCGGTAGTTACAACTGCTCTATTACAGCCTTTGTCTCTGGTAATGCAGGGGATAGCCACACCAATGTGGTTACTGCTTCCGGTACAGACGACGACGGCAATCCCGTTAGCGATGACGATGAGGCTACCGTAACCATCAATGACGTGCCTGCCGCTATTGAAATTATCAAAACGGCCGATCCCACATCCGTTTTTGAACCAGGCGAGGAAGTTACCTTCAGCTTTACAGTGAACAACCTTTCGGCGGTTGATTCTGTGACCATCGACAGCCTCAACGATAGCATCTATGGCGATCTACATGGGCAGGGTGATTGCTCTGTGCCGCAGACGATTGCCGCTGGCGGCAGCTACAGTTGTTCCTTCACTGCCTTCGTTTCGGTCACTGAGACCAACGTGGTTACCGCTTCGGGTACAGATGACGACGGCAATCCAGTCAGTGATAATGATGATGCGACTGTGACAGTTGAGGATGTGCCTTCCAGCATCGAAGTTATCAAAACGGCCGATCCCACATCGGTTGCTGAACCAGGCAGCGATGTTACCTTCACCTTCACCGTTAATAACACATCGGCTGTAGATTCAGTCACTATCAATAGTGTGTTCGATAGCATTTATGGTGATTTAAATGGTCAAGGCGATTGCTCTGTACCGCAGACGATTGTTGCCGGTGGCAGCTATAGTTGCTCCATCACCAAAACTGTGAGCGGCAATGCCGGGGATGTGATCAATAACGTTCTTACCGCTGCTGGTCTAGATGATGATGGCAACCCGGTTAGCGGCAGTGATGATGCGGATGTGACAATTACGGATGTCCCATCCGCTATCGAAATCATCAAAACGGCCGTTCCCACCAGCGTCGATGAGCCAGGGGGCAATGTTACCTTTAGCTTTGTTATCAACAACCTTTCAGCGGTGGATTCTGTCACGATCAACAGCCTGACAGATAGTGTCTATGGCGACCTCCATGGACAGGGTGATTGTTCCGTGCCGCAGACGATTGCGGCTGGTGGCAGTTACAGCTGCTCTATCACTGCTATTGTTGCTGGCAACGCGGGGGATTCCCACACCAACGTAGCCACTGCTTCCGGTACAGATGACGATGGCAACCCCGTCAGCGCTGACGACGACGCGACCGTAACCATTGATGATGTACCTTCTAGCATTGAAGTTATCAAAACGGCCGATCCCACCACTGTGGATGAACCAGGTGGAGAAGTTACCTACACTTTCACGGTCAATAACACCTCAGCCGTTGATTCAGTGACAATCAACAGCCTTAACGACAGCATCTACGGCGACTTGAACGGCCAAGGTGATTGCTCTGTGCCACAGACCATCGCCGCAGGTGGCAGCTATAGCTGTTCCATCACGGAATTTGTTGCTGGCAATGCGGGCGATGTCATCACCAACGTGCTCATAGTAGCTGGCATAGATGATGACGGTAATCCAGTTGGCGGTTCCGATGATGCTGATGTGACGATCAATGATGTTCCCTCCAGCATTCTGACAACCAAGAGTGCTAATCCCACAAGCGTTCCAGAAACGGGCGGGGATGTGACGTTCACCATCACGGTAGAAAATACCTCCGCAGTTGATACGGTAACCATTAACTCAGTTATTGACTCCGCTTTTGGCGATGTCAGTGCCAGTTGTACACCAACCTTGCCAGCAGATCTTTTGCCAGGTGAATCCGTTACCTGCACCTTTACCGAGTTTATCTCAGGCGATGTTGGTCAGATTCACACCAATGTTGCGACCGCTTCTGGTGAAGATGATGACGGTAATCCGGTTGAAGATGACGATGATGAGGACGTCCCCTTCAACGATGTCTTGCCAGACATCAGCATTGTGAAAACGGCCGATCTAACCTCCGTTCCAGAAACGGGTGGCGATGTTACCTTTACCTTCTTGGTAACCAACAACAGCGCGGAGGCAGCGACATTAGATAGTTTGGTAGATGACACCTTTGGTGACCTAAATGGTCAAGGCAGTTGTGTGGTACCCCAGCCGCTGGCGGCCAATGGAGGCAGCTATAGCTGCGCCATCACAGTTTTCCTTGCGGGTGATGATTTGGCAGACCACGTGAATGTGGTTACAGCCACAGCCAGTGACAATGAGGGCAACATCGATGAAGACAGTGACGATGAGACGGTTACCTTCGAAGATGTAGCTCCGGAAATCCAAATTACCAAAACAGCCAACCCGAGTAGCGTTCCAGAGACGGGCGGCGATGTGACCTTCACCTTCTTGGTTGAAAACATTGGCCAAGAGGATGTTACGCTCACCAGTCTGACCGACACGGTGTTTGGCGACCTGAATGGTCAGGGCGACTGTGCTGTACCACAGGTCATTGCCATTGGCAGCAGCTACTCCTGTTCCATCACAGTTAGCTTGGCTGCGGATGATTTAGTACCCCATGTGAATGTTGTAACGGCAACGGCCGTTGATGATGACGGCACAGAGGATACAGATGATGACGATGAAACCGTCACCTTTGAGGACGTGTTGCCAGATGTCACAATTACAAAGACGGCAAATCCGACGGCCGTACCAGAAACAGGTGCAGACGTTGAATTCACCATCGTCGTGACCAACAACAGCCTGGAAGATGCCACGATCGACGCGCTGACAGATAGTGACTTTGATTTGGCAACTCATTGTGCAGATGCAGTCGGAACCGTGCTGGCTTCTGGTGCAAGTTACACCTGCACCTTTACTGAGTTCCTCTTGGGCGATGCGTCTGGTCCTGACCACGTGAATACGGCTACAGTGACAGCCTCAGACGATGATGGCAACAGCGATACTGAGTCTGACGACGAAACCGTTCTTTTTGAAGATGTTTTGCCAGACATCACTGTTGTTAAAACGGCGAATCCAACCTCCGTACCGGAGACGGGTGGCGTAGTTTCATTCACTATTGAAGTTACCAACAACAGCACCGAAGATGCGGTTCTGGAAGATTTGGATGATACTGTTTATGGCGATCTCAATGGAAATGACGATTGTTCATATCCCCAGCCATTGGCGGCCAATGGTGGCACCTACACCTGCACCCTGGTCATCTTTGTGTCTGGTGATGCTAGCGGCCCGGATCATGTTAATGTGGTAACGGCCGTTGCCAGCGATGATGACGGCAATACCGATTCAGACTCTGATGATGCAACCGTCACCTTTGAAGATGTCTTGCCAGATGTCACCGTCCTTAAGTCAGCCAATGTCTTGCAAGTGCCAGAGACTGGTGGTGATGTTACCTTCACCTTTGATGTAACCAACAACAATAGTGAAGCGACAACCATCAACGCCCTGACAGATAGCGTCTTCGGCACCCTTGCCGGTGATGCAGATTGTCAAGTTGGTACAGTTCTCGCTGGTAATGGTGGCACCTGTTCATTCGAGGCAACCTTCAATCTATCAGCCGATGACTTGGCTAACCATGTCAACGTCTTCACTGGCGAAGTTTGCGACAATGATGGCAACTGCGACGAAGATGACGATGAGGAAACTGTCACCTTTGAGGACGTGCTGCCAGACGTCACAATTACCAAGACGGCAAGTCCGACGGCCGTTCCCGAAACAGGCGCAGACGTTGAATTCACTATCGTAGTGACCAACAATAGCCTGGAAGACGCCACAATCGATTCGCTGACAGACAGTGACTTTGATTTGGCCGCCCACTGCCCAGATGCAGTCGGTACCGTGCTGGCTTCTGGTGAAAGCTACAGTTGCGTCTTTACCGAGTTCATCTCTGGTAACTACTCAGGGCCTGCTCACGAGAATACCGCCACTGTGGTCGCCTCGGACAATGACGGCAACAGCGATACTGCATCCGACGATGAGACCGTTACCTTCACTGACGTTTTGCCTGATGTTTCCATCACCAAGACGGCCGTTCCCACATCGGTTGATGAACCGGGCGACAACGTTACCTTCACGCTTGTGGTAACCAACAATTCGCTGGAAGAACTGTTCATTGATTCGTTGACAGACAGTGACTTCAACGAGGACCTAGCAGCATCTTGCCCCGAAGCAACGAGTATCAACCTGCAGCCAGGACAAAGCTACACCTGTGTCTTTAGTGCATTCGTAGCTGGTAACACCGCAGACGGTGATCATGAAAACACGGCAACCGTAGTTGCTTCTGACGATGATGGCAACACCGATACCGATGAGGACTCCGCAACGGTAATAATCAACAACGTTGCGCCCATCATCGACATTGTCAAAGATGGGGAAGCCACCATCAACGAAGGTGGCGATACGGCAACGTATAGCTTCACTATCACCAACAACAGCGTTTCTACCGACCCGCTGACCATCACTAGCTTGACAGATGATCAGTTCGGCAACCTGCTGCCAGAGGCTGAAGCGGCCAATGGCGGTTCAATTACATTGGCTCCAGGTGCAAGCTTTAGCTTCACCATTGACCGTGATCTGACGCTGAACGTTGGGGACACCCATACCAACGTCGTAACGGTAATTGGTGAAGATGATGAAGGCTCAACTGCCACAGACGACGATGACCACACAGTTGGCGCAACCGATGTTGCTCCGGCAATTGCCATCGTGAAAGATGGCGAGGCCACCATCAACGAAGGCGGCGACACAGCAACCTACAGCTTCCTGATCACCAACAACTCTGTTTCTACAGACCCGCTGACGATTACCAGCTTGAGTGACGATCAATTCGGCGACCTGTTGCCAGAGGCCGAAGCAGCCAACGGTGGCCCAATCACATTGGCATCCGGCGAGAGCTTTAGCTTCACAATTGACCGTGATCTGACGCTGAACGTCGGCGAGACTCACACCAACGTTGTAACAGTTGTTGGTGAAGATGATGAGGGCAGTGAAGCAACAGATGATGACGACCACACAGTTGGTGCAACCGATGTTGCCCCGGCTGTAAGCATCATCAAAGATGGCCCGGCCAGCATCAATGAAGGCGGTGACAATGCGACCTATGACATCACCATCACAAATGACAGTGTGTCCACAGATCCGCTGACAATTACTTCGTTGGTAGATGATCAGTTTGGTGATTTACTGCCAGAAGCCGAAGCAGCCAATGGCGGCACAATAGTGCTGGCTCCCGGCGACAGCTTCAGCTTCCAGATAACTCGGTCATTGGAATTCAATGTGGGTGATCTGCATATCAATGTGGTCACGGTTGTGGGTGAGGATGATGAAGGCACCGAAGCAACTGACGACGATGACCATACGGTAGCTTTCGACAATGTTGCCCCGGTGATTTCCGTTGATAAAACGGCCGATCAGCTAGAAGTGTTTGCCCCAGGTGAAGATGTAACCTTTACGGTTGTTATTGAGAACAACTCAGTTTCGACTGACCCCGTGACGATTACGAGCTTGGTGGATGACATTCATGGTGACTTGGATGGTCAAGGTGATTGTGAGGTTCCTGTAACAATCCAGCCTGGTGACAGCTACATTTGTTCATTCGTTGGTTTTGTTGATGGAGATGAGTTGGACACGATTACGGCGAGTGGTACAGATGATGAGGGTACGCCTGTCTCGGATTCTGACAATGCCTATGTTGAGATGGTCAACCCAGCGATCACCATTGAAAAGTCCACCGGCCCAGCCGACGCAGACACTCCTCCAGGACCAGAAATCCTCGCTGGCGAAACAGTGAACTGGTTCTACCAGGTGACGAACATTGGTGATGTAACGCTTTCCAATCTGACCGTCACTGACGATCAGGGCGTGACGGTTAGCTGCGCTACCGATACGCTACCTGCTGGTGCATCTACCGTCTGTACAGGAACTGGCACCGCAATTGTTGGTCAGTACGCTAACATCGGAACGGCGACTGCTTCGTATACTGATGCGGATGGGGATGTTGCCAATCGTTCTGACAATGATCCGAGCCATTACTTTGGTGCAACCCCATCGGTAGACATCGTTAAGACGTTTGCCGAGGACAGCGTGATTGCTGGCGGTGCGGGTAGTTCCTTCACCTTGGTTGTAACGAACGATGGCAATGTTGCTTTGGACAACGTTTCTGTGTTTGATGATGTGGATGATCGATTAACGGTGACGGCCGTTTCCGCAACAGCAGGCGCGGACAACGACAGTGATTCTGATGACCAAACCGTAGAATGGCTCATTGCCAACCTCGGCGTTGGGGAATCGGTGACCATCACCGTCGAGTTCTCCGTTAATTCATCCGTGCCTGAGGTGCTTGGTTTGCCAAATACGGCCGTTGTCTCCGACACCTACATAGATGACTTTGGCAACAGCACAGATATTGGTGATGAAGATGATGACACCATCGACATTCTGGTTGACATTGCCCTAAGAATTGTCAAGACATTTGACCCAACGGCCGTTCCGCAAGGAACCCAGCAGAGCTTTACCATTGAAGTGTTCAATGATGGGCCTTCTGATGCCGTTGATGTCTCCGTGACCGACTCCGTACACGATTCACTTGCAGTAGTTGGTGTGTCGGTAACGTCTGGTGTTGGCGACTGTTCCGCAAGCGCAGGACAGGAAGTGGACTGTACAGTTCAAATTCCGGCCGGCGACTCTGTACTCATCACCGTAGATTACCTGACGGCACCGTTTGCCAGCGAAGATTCGCCTTACGACACCACCTCCGGTGACGACTTCCGTTTTGTCTTCCTGAATGGCAGCGTGCTTGAAGGTTCCACCGATGGCGGGCCAATCTTCCTTGATGGGGTTGATATTACAAACGATGTCACCATCTTGACCAGTCTCACAAGGAATGACATCATCTTCGACCCACCAGGCGACGATCCGGCATTCGAGCTGCATCTCTCCTGCTCCGATCCCTTCACGGGTGGTTGGGGCCAGTCCGGTGGTCCAGTTGAAGGCGTTGATGTGAACTGGCAAATTGCTTTCTTTACGATTGCTCGTTACAACAGCCAGGGCTTCCTCAAGTCCTGCGGCAACGTGGTGAATCCGTTTGAGGTGCCGAACACAGCAACGGCTACCGGCGCAGATTCATTCGGCACCGAGACCGTGTCTGATGATGCAACGGTAACCATTGAGCCAGGCATCACGATTGATCGCCTCCAGCTTAAAGGTAAGCGATTGACTGCTCGATTGACGAACTACACTGGTGAACCCAAAGAGATTGTCGATATTGAGATCACCTGGCCGGAAAGCAACGGCGACCTGATTAAGGTCTGGTTGACTTACGGCAACACCAGTGATGTTATCTGGAGTGGTGACGCTGCACCATCAATCGTCTTGCTAGATGTTACAGACCTGGGTTGGAACGGCGGTACGCTCTTTACGGGTGAAGCCATCTTGCGGTTTGATTTCAGAAACAAGGTGGACAGCAGCGGTTACACCATCCGGGTGAACTTTGCTGACGGAACGTTCCTGGATATTAACCAATAAGAGCCCTGGTGAGAAACCTGGGTAAAAACGGGTTTCTCACCTAACAAGCGTAAGTGACAAAAACGGCCGTTTCCCGCCAGAAGCGGCCGTTTTGTTTATCTTCAAAGTTATGTTGCGTAAAATTCAATATGAATGGCGACGGGAGAATATTAGAAGAGTAAATTCACGCCCAGGACGAGGAGCAGTATCAGTACCAGACGTTTGAATCGGTCGGGGTTGATGCGGTTGGCCAGCCATAACCCAACCAAAAAACCAGCCAAAATACCGGGCAGCGACCAGAGAGCGCTGCGCCAGAACGATGCTGTTAGATTGCCGTCCAACCCATGAGCGATAAGAACGGCCGTATTTGTTACCAAAAAATAGCCCTGCAAATTGGTGCGAAACGCTTCCGGCGGCCAGCGGCGAGAAGAACCATACACCACAATGGAGGGTGCACTAGTGTTTAATGCGCCACCCAACACCCCAGCTACAAAGCCAAACCCATACGCCCAGGCAAGATGCTCCAATTTAGGTAGTTGGGGCGAGAAGAGAGCATAGAGCGCATACCCGATCACCAAAATGCCCAGGAGCGTTGTCAGGAAGTCTGCCTCAACCCAATTTAGCAGTGCAACCCCAACGGGCACGCCTACCAGCGTAGCCAGCAGCAGGTGCGTTACGGCTCGAAAGTTAAACGATTGCCGAAAGCGCAGCAAAATGAGGATGGAAAGCAACAGGCCAGCTAATGTGGAGAGCGGCGTTGCCGTTTGAATGCCTAGCAGCGGCACCAACACGGGCATGGCAATGAGCGGTGCACCAAAGCCAACGGCCGTTTGCGAAACTGACGCCAGCCCAATGATCAACGCCACAATTAGCCAATCACTCAATGGGCTGCACCTTTTGCCATTCAATCGTGTAGTTGGCAACGGCCGCTTTTATAAAGCTGCTAACCGGGCAATATTTGTCTACCAACGCTTGTAGCCTGGCCAATCGCGCATCCGACTCGTTGGTGGTTATCTGAATGATTAGCCGGACGGCACGGTAATGCACATCCACCTCGGCCCTGCCACTCAAACCCCGCTGATCCAGCTCCGCTTCGGCAAACGATTCTAGATGATCAAACTGAAACCGTATCTTTTTGGCCAGCCGTGAGGTGGTGACTGATGTGCAGCCGCAAAGGGCGATCAAAATATGCTCCATGGGCGTTGGGGCGCGATCTTCACCGCCGCGGCTGGGCGGTTCATCGACAAAAACAGGCGAGAGGTCTCGCACCTGTACGCGGGTGAGTGCATGTGTTTGCATCACACCGTGCGCCTTGTCCACGGTGATGTAGTCAGGAAGTTGGGACATGAGTGCCTCTTGGGGAATGTTGAACTGTGAAGGGGAGTGCTTGGACTAATCATTCACAATGAGAAGTTCACAATTATTTTAGCCGTTGGAACCAGCGGGGTGCGTCAACGGCCGTTCCACCTTGCCATAGTTGAGTCGTTATTTGGATGTGGCCTAGATGCAAGGCCGTGTGGTCAATGACGTGCAAAATCGCCCAGCGTACCGGTACTTCTCGGTCACGGGCTGGGCGAGTGCCGTCCAAATCCTCTTGGGTAAGGTCGCGGAAGATAACGCGGGTTTGCTCACCCACCTCATACAGTTTTTGCAGCAATACGGCCGTATCCGCCACCACCGTCTCAAATTCCGCAGCCCGATTTCGCGTGGCGGGCAGCCCCCCGACCACTTCGCCCAGCCAAAAATGCTCTGCGCCAGCGGTGTGCATCGTTAACACGGCAATCGAATTTGTTACGTGATCATCCTCCCCTTCTACCGGACGCCAATTGAGTGCCTCTGGTGGCAAGGTTTGTACAATTTCTCCGATTTGGCCCCGCAAATCTTCAATGCGCTCTAAATAAGCGACTGCTTCTGGTAACGTCATACGGATCGCTTCTCCCGGTCATAATTTTGACCCAAGTAAGCTGGGGTACGTGCCCAGCGTGCGCCAAACATCATCACCAGCAAGGTGGTGATGTAGGGGAAGGTAAGTAGCAGTTGGTGGGGCAGCCCAGAGCCAAATACCTGGGCACGCAGGGCAAAAACCTCCACAATGGCAAAGAAAAAAGAGCCAACAAAGATGTAATGGGGCTGCCAACCGCCAAAGAAGGTGAGTGCTGTAGAGAGCCAGCCGCGCCCCTGCACAATCCCTTCGGTGAAGGTGCCGGTGTATACCATTGGTAAATAAACCCCGGCTAACCCGATGAGCATTCCCCCGACAACGGCCGTTACATACCGTGATTTGGTGACATTAATGCCCATGCTGTCAGCAGTCTTGGGGCTTTCCCCTACAGAGCGCAGCTCTAGCCCGTATTGGGTTCTGTACAATAAAAAGTACAGTCCCACCGACAGGAGTATCGCAAAATAGACAAACATATTTTGGCTAAAAATAATCTCCCCCACCACAGGAATCTGGCTAAGCAATGGGATGGGGATTTTTTTCAGGGTAGGGATTTGTGGTGGCGTCAGCGTTACGCCGATGGCCAGCTTGAACGCCAGCGTTGAGACGCCAAGCCCCACAAAGAAGAGGGCCAATCCAATCACAAACTGGTTCATTTTCAGGGTGGTGGTGAAGTAGGTAAAGGCCAGACCAAACAGTGCGCCGGTTAGAACGGCCGTAAGCACCCCAGCCCACAAACTATCGAACTGATACGCACCCAAAAAGCCTAGTGACGCCCCCGCCAGCATAATGCCCTCTTGCGACACGTTGAACTGCCCCGTCTGCCCGGCCAGCATCGTTCCCTGGCTGGCCAAAATGTAAGGCACCACGGCCAGAAAAACCAAGCCAATAAAGCTGACAACCTGATCAAGCTCCATTTACTCCTTCCTATAGGTAGGAACGGGAAGTAAATAACTTGCCCATAACGACATCTCCCGTTCCTTTAAGCTGACGATTCAATTCCATACTTTTTTAATCGTCAGCCCTTACCACATCCGTGAGCAGTACAAAAATTAGAATCAACGCCTCTACGATGAAAACCATCTCTACCGGAATGGCCAACGTGCGCTGCATGGCGCTGGCACCCACCTCCAAAATGGCAATGAACAGTGCTACAAATGGCAAGATGGCATGATTCCCCTTGGAAATAAGCCCAATGATTATGCCCAACGCCAAAAAGTTAGATTGCAACCCTTCGATGAGCCGATGATGGACTCCTGCCACTTCAATTGCGCCAGCCAACCCGCCCATCGCACCGCCCAAAACCAGTGCCAACAAAAACAAAACGCTGGTGTTAATGCCAAAAACGGCCGCTGCGCGAGGATTTGCCCCCGTAGCCACCAACTCATACCCGGCTGAGGTGCGCTCTGTGTAAATATAAACGGCCGCTGCCGCCAACAGCGCAATTAGCAAGCCGCTGTGCAGCGGCGGGCTGGAAATAAGCAAAGGCAGTTCGCCACCTGCACCAATTGGGGTTGTGGTCGGATGCCCGGCCAGCGGATCGGGCCAAATTTCTGTGGCCACATAATCAATCACGCTAAACGAGATGAAGTTGAGCAGCACCGTTGATAAAATCTCGTTGATGTTGAAGCGGTAAAGCAAAATGGCTGGAATAAACGCCCAAAACGCGCCCGACAAAACGCCCGCAATGAGCACCAGCGGCAGCAAAATCACGCCGGGCAAATCAGACAGCAAAATGCCCACGACGGCCGCACCCACCGCCCCCATAATGAGCTGCCCTTCGCCGCCAATGTTAAATTTGCCTCCCTTGGCAGGAATGGTGAAGGCCAGCGCCATCAGCACCAGCGGAATAAACTTTAGCCAAGTCTGAATAAACCCGTTGCGCGTGCGGAAAGAGGTAAACAAGATGGTCTGAAACGCCCGCAACGGGTTGAATCCCATCAATAGAAGCAGGATGCCCACGACCACAAACGCCGCTAAGACCGCAGCCAAGTATGGCCCCACCTGGCGCAGCAGCTTTTGGCGATTTGCGGCCGTTTTGTTCAGGGTTAATTCACTCACCTTGCTTTACTCCACTCATCATGCGTCCTAATTTGTATCGATCAAATTCGTTTCGCTGTAGCTCTCCCATCACAGCCCCGTTGCAGATGGCCACAATACGGTTGCTCAACAAAAACAGTTCATCCATGTTTTCCGAGATGAGTAAAGTGGCCATTCCATCTTCCTGCCGCTGCAAAATTTGTTGGTAAATAAATTCCATCGAGGGAATGTCCAGGCCGCGGGTGGGGTTATGGGCAATGAGAAAACGCACCGGCTGGGAGAAGGCGCGGGCCAACATCACGCGCTGGATATTGCCGCCAGACAAATTGCCTGCGGTATCGGTAGGCCCCTGGGTTTTGATGTCGAATTCCTGGATGAGATCGGTACAGCGTTGAAAGATTTGGGACCAGTTGAGGAAACGGCCGTTGCTATATGGCTCTCGTCTATGCAATCCCAGAATCAAATTTTGGGCCACGTTTGCTTTGGCCAAAAAGCCATCCTGCCATCGGTCTTCAGGAATGTAGGCCACCCCTTCACTTAACAGTTCACGGGTAGAGAGGTTGGTGATGTGACGGCCGTTTATCAACACCTCACCGCTCTGAATTGGGCGCAAACCAAGTAAGCTCTCCGCCAGTTCTAGCTGCCCATTCCCCGCCACGCCAGCCACCCCCACAATCTCCCCCTCGTGGATCGAAATGGAACAATTGTCCAACTCTGGCACCGCACCACTGCCCACCGTCAGGCGGTTCACTTGCAGCGTAGCAGCCTCACGGCTTGGTGCCACCTGTGTGGCCAAATTGCTGTCGGTGAACTGGATGCTTTGCGTAACGTCCAAATCATCCCCCACCATTCCTTTAATAAACGCCTCTTCAGACGCTTCTTCCCGATTGAGGGTGAGCACATTGCGGCCGTGTCGCAGCACCGTAATGCGGTCACACACTTCCAAAACCTCGCGCAGCTTGTGGGTAATAAACACCACCGTCAGCCCTGCCTGCACCATCGTCCGCAAAGAGGAAAATAAAGCATCTACCTCCTGTGGCGTCAGGTTCGTGGTTGGCTCATCCAAAATCAGGATTTTCACGCCCCGGTACAGTGCCTTCAAAATTTCCACACGTTGGCGAATGCCCATCGGCAGCGTGTGAATCGGCTTATCCGGGTTTACCGGCAGGCCAAACTGTTCCCCCAACGCACGGATTTTCTCCTTTTCTGCATTTAGATTGAGATCATATTTTTGTTGCAGTGGGGTGCCCAGCACAATATTTTCCGCCACCGTAAAGCGATTCACCTGCAAAAATTGCTGGTGCACCATCCCAATCCCCCCTTCGATAGCATCTTTTGGGGCACGGATGGTCAACGGTTTGCCAGCGACAGAAATGCTTCCTTTTTCTGGGCGGTAAAGACCATACAACACATTCATCAGGGTGGTTTTGCCAGCACCGTTGCCACCCAGCAGGCCATGAATCTCGCCACGCTCCAAGCGGAGGCTAACATTGTCTAGCGCAATGACAGACCCAAATCGTTTGTGAATATCCTGCATTTCCAGGATGATTTCTTTTTGCATGGCGTTGTTGGGAGGCAAGACAAGATTGGTTAGGCAGAACAACCTTGCCTTGCCTGAAAAATCATTATTCTATGGGCGTGGTGTCTTTGACGACCTCCACATTGCCAGCTTTCATCTCTTCTAGCAACTCTTCAGCGGCCGTACTGACCTCATCGCTGGCATTGGTTAACGGCAGTTGCAAATCAATGCCTGTGTCAAAGCCCAGGTGATAGTTGCCACCACCGGTGCCATCAATAATGTTGCCCACAATGTCTGTGAGCGGGCCAGCAAAATCATACAGCATCGACGTGACGTAATTGCCTGGGGCAAACTCAGATTTATCCGTGTATTTTGCAATGACTTTGATATTTGAGCCACTTGCCTCGGCGGCTTCAAAAACGCCAAGTGTGCCAAGATTCAGTGAAGAAACGATGACGTCTACATCGTCTGCAATTAAAGTGTCGGCGAGTTCACGCGCTTTGCTGGGGTCGTTAAAATCGCCAACCCAAACCGGAACTACTTCTACATCTAGCCCAAGATCATCAATGGCTTGTTCGATGGCATGGTACTCAGCGTAGGTCAGTGGCAACGTGAGTCCAGTGATGTACCCAATTTTGCCTGTTTCGGTCATTTGGGCGGCTACTGCACCCGCGCCGTAGGCACCAATTTCCATGTTCCGCACGATGACCCACACATTGTCTGGCACATCTTCAACGGCCGCATCCGCTTCAGCAATAAAATTCACGTCTGGGAATTCGCCAGCCAAATCTAATGTTTGGCTAAGAAATTGGCCGCCATGTGTAAAGATGATGTTGAATCCGTCATCAATGTACTCACGCATGACGCGCTCAACGTCTGGCACGGCCACAGATTCCGAGAAGGCGATCTCAACGCCATGCTCACTGTTTACCGCTTCGATGCCCAGGTTGCCCAAGGTGTTGTAATCTGCGTCGGTAACGGTTCCTGGGAAAACGGCCGCTAACTTATACTCACCGCCATCTTCGGCCGTTTCGCCGCCACACGCCACTACCAGCATGAGCAAAAATGAAAAAAGTATAGATAAGATGATGCGTTTATTCATGGGAACTCTTCTCCTTGTAGCCTGAAATTGGATTGCCTAATAAGGGCACATAGGCTGAAACAATGGTATTCGGCAAGCGAATTCAGGTGAAAGATAGTTTGACTCAGCTTCAAGGGGGGATTGTTTTGCCGAGTCTGCCAAAAGTTGGTTAAGTATACGGTTCATTCAAATTGATGCAAAAAGTAAATTGGGCTTTTGGCTGACAATTTTCAAGAAGAAGGCTATACTTTTGCAGCAAAAATGAAATCTCGTTTCATAATGTGAAACGCAATAGGAGCAACACACATGGCTGTAAAAGAAGCAACACCCATTACTGAGCAAATTTATACCCGTGCCCCCTACTGGAACGACATTCCAGATGAAAAGTGGATGAACTGGCGTTGGCAGATGAGCAATCGGCTGAACACCGTAGAAGAGCTAGGCAAGGTAATAAACCTTACCGACTCCGAGCGCAAGGCGTTAAGTGCCAACGGCCTGTTTCGAGTAGATATTACTCCTTACTTTGCCAGCCTTATTGATCCCGACGATCCTAATTGCCCCGTTCGTCGGCAAGTTATCCCCACCGATGCGGAAATGGTGCCTTTCCAATCCATGATGGAAGATTCCTTGGCCGAGGACAAGCATTCCCCCGTGCCAGGATTGGTACACCGCTACCCAGACCGGGTATTGATGCTGATTACAACCCAATGCGCCAGCTACTGCCGCTACTGCACCCGCAGCCGGATCGTGGGCGATCCTACCCAAACGTTTAGCCGCGCCGAGTTTGATGCGCAGATCGACTACATTGAGCGGACGCCGCAAATTCGGGACGTATTGCTTTCTGGTGGCGATCCGATGGTGTTGGCACCAAAGCTGGTAGACATGATTTTAGGTCGCTTGCGCGCCATTCCGCATGTGGAAATTATTCGCATCGGTTCTCGCGTGCCGGTCTTTTTGCCCATGCGAGTCGATGAGCAGTTTTGCGAAATGGTGAGCAAGTACCATCCATTCTGGCTTAACATTCATGTAAACCACCCCAAAGAGGTGACACCAGAGCTGGCTGCTGCCGCTGATCGCTTGACCCGCGCAGGCGTGCCGCTAGGCAACCAAAGTGTTTTGCTGGCAGGAATCAACGATTCGGTCGCTATTCAGCGTAAATTGGTGCATGAGTTGGTGAAGATTCGAGTACGGCCGTACTATCTCTACCAATGTGATCTGGTGGAAGGCTCCGGCCATCTGCGCACCAGCGTCAGCAAAGGCATCGAAATCATTGAGGGGTTGCGTGGCCACACCTCCGGCTATGCCGTGCCCACCTACGTGGTGGATGCCCCCGGCGGCGGCGGCAAGATTCCGGTGCAGCCCAACTACATTATCTCGCAATCCCCCGGCAAGGTAGTGCTGCGCAATTTTGAAGGGTTCATGACCACCTACCAGGAGCCGCTGGATTACGATCCCGACATCATCAAGCCGCAAGAGGCCCTCATTGAGCCGCGCCCAGAGCCGGGCCAGGAAGGGATTCACGGCTTGCTGCAAGGGCAAAAGATGAGCATCGAGCCAGAGGGGTTTGCCAATACCCATGCGCGGGGCGGGGCAGAGCATCGCCTGCGCAGCGGCGAGATTGCCCAAAAGTGGACGCCGCTGGGCGTGGGAAGCATTGACGCCAACAATATTCCCGTCCAGCCCCAGTTAAAAGAGGGGGAGGGCACGGTGAAAGAAGAAGAAAGCGAAAAGTAACAGGTAGGGGCGAGGCAGATGGGAAACGAGATGGCAAAGCAAAACCAACTATGCCACCATCTGCCTCGCCCCTTTTTTAACCATTAATGATGAAAACAAAAACCCAACCCTACCCCGGCACCCAATCTGTACTTCGCGCCATGTCGCTGCTGAAGGCGTTTGACGATGAACGGCCCGAGTGGGGGTTGGCCGAACTGTCGCGAGAAGTGGGGCTAAACAAGACAACAACCTTCCGGCTGTTGACTGCGTTGGAAAGTGAAGGCATGGTGGCGAGACGGCCGTTTGCCGACACATACATCCTCGGCCCAGAGATTGTGGTGCTGGGCGGGCGCGCCTTGCGCAGCAACGATTTGCGCTCGTTAGCCAAACCAGAGCTAGAGCAGATGGCAGCAATCTCTGGAGAGACGGCAACGCTGGAAATCATGTCTGGCGACGATGCGGTGCTGATCATTGATGAAATTATCGGCAATCATCTGGTTGGTAGCTCACAATCGCTGGGGACACGCTGGCCGATGTTTGCAACCTCTTCCGGGATGGCGTTATTGGCTTATTTGCCAGAAGAGCGGGTGGATGCAGTATTGAAACGGCCGTTGCCCAGCCTCACCCCCAAAACCGTCACCGATCCGACCGTAATCCGCCAGGAACTCATTAAAACCCGCCAGCGAGGTTACTCATATTTACGAGAATGGTTAGAAGAAGGGCTGATTGTGGTCGGCGCACCGCTGTTCAACCACGACGGCCAGGTCATTGCTGCTATCAGCCTGGGCGGCCCCGCCATCCGCTTCCCCGCCGAGCGAGAGCCAGAAATGGGCCAGCTCGTCAAACAAACCGCCCAGCACATCTCTGAAAAACTTGGTTGGGAATCAGACTAGGCAGCCAGAGGCGGGGTTGAGGAATCTGTAAATGGTTGTATCGTTTGCAATTCACGCGCTTCAGTTTGTTGGGCATGGTAAAGGTCCCAGCGCAGCTGTAAATTCATCCAGAATCCGGCTGATGTGCCAAAAAATTTAGCCAAGCGTAAGGCAGTGCTGGGGGTAATTCCGCGACGGCCGTTAATAATCTCATTGATGCGTTGATACGGGACGTGAATCCCATCCGCCAGCTCTCGTTGGGTTAGATTCATGGGGAGTAGAAACTCCTCCAATAGCATTTCACCGGGATGTGTTGGTGATCGATGTGTAGGAATACGAACCATAACAATCTCCTAGGCTAATGATAGTCAACAATTTCAACACGATCAGGCCCATTTTCATGCCAGACAAAGCAAATTCGATATTGATTATTGATGCGGATGCTGTATTGTCCCACCCTTTCCCCTTTTAGTGCTTCTAGGCGATTGCCCGGTGGAATCCGCAAATCATCCAGGGTTTCAACAGAGTCAAGTTGTTCCAGTTTTCGCCCTGCGATTCGCCATAGGTTTTTAGGACACGTCTTTCGGGCGACTTTGGAGTTAACACCATTAAATATATCTTCTGTCCCCTGATCATAAAAAGCGCGAATCATCAAAACATCATAGCATGGATGTCATGCTAAGGCAACTTGCCCAGGGTGCGTTCAAGCGCGTAGGCGACTGCTTCCAGGTCTTTTTGGTTGTTGGTCCAGACGTTCCAGCCCAAGTGGGAGGCTCCGATTTGCAGCTCGTAACAGTGATGGCGCAGAGCGGCATTTTCCAAATCATCTGGGGTGAGGTCGGGAGCTGTCATTGTTCTTTGCCAGATGTTGGCGGCGGCGATGCCTGGGTGCCAGTCGCTCCAGAAGGTACACCAGGCCACATCGTACAAAAAATCACCAAATGCCGAACATTTCCATGAGAATACGGCCGTTACCTTCCCCACATCCTCCGCCACAAGCACATTCTGGTGCAGCAAATCGCCGTGAACCAAATCCCGCCGCTCTGGGCAGGCGGGCAGCAGTTCATGAATGCGTGCTTCACACTGTTTGAAAAGGTTGTTAATCTCCGGCTGCTCTGCAAGTTTGGCCCGCCAGCCGCTCACCACATCCCCTGAATTGTCCTTAAGGCCATTTAACAGCCAGGTGTGCCAACTGATGTTGGCGGCTTCGCTTGAGTCGTACCAAACGACGCGGTCCGATTTTGACGTGGGGACGGCTCGCAATGCCTGGAGCAGGGTTGCCAAAGCCTCCCCAACTTTGTTTCCCTCACTGGCGGCGGTGGTTTCGATGAAACGGCCGTAATGTCGTTGCGAAATCGCAAAATTAAAACCAAGTGCCTGACCAATATCAAGGAGCTTGGGAATTGGTAGGTGTGGACGCTCAAAGCGCATCGCCGCTTTATCAATGGCAAACCCTTCCGCCATGTCACTTAGGCGCAGCACCAGCGCATCCTCGCCAACCTGGTACGCATAAGCCGATGACCAGAAGCCACCCGAAAGTGATTCGAGATTTCTGATCTTGGCCTGGTGATAGTTGTTGAGCCAGGTATGAACCTGTTCAAGCGTTGGGTAGGATTGTTTGGTATATGTCACACTCATAGCTCTAAGTGTACCGGTATTGGGAAAGAAATGCGCTGGCAGTGTCGGATAATGGGTGCGATTTCTGGTTTGATTGTTGTTGTCTAAGCGCACCGCATTTGCCAAAGGGTCAAAAAACTGCTTGACAAACTATATGATTTAGTTTATAAACTAACTAAATTAGTTAAAGTGAGGTGCACTTATGACAATCAAACAAATAACAAACAATCTGATTCAACTAACAAAATTTGGCATAATGAATTGCTACCTTGTAAAAGAAGAGGATGGATTCACTGTCATCGATACAGGAATGGCTGGCATGGAGAAAATGATTCTAAAAGCGGCCGAAGAACAAGGGCAATCTATTAGGCGCGTCGTGCTGACCCATGCCCATTCAGACCACATCGGTGGATTGGATGCTCTGAAAAAGGCTTTGCCAAACATAGCAGTCATTGCGTCTGAGCAATCGGCACGTTTCATAGCTGGCGATATGTCGCTTGAACCGGGGCAGGCAGACGCTGCCCTAAAGGGAGATTTTCCCAGTGTAGAGAGTCGGCCAACGGCAACTGTAAAAGACAATGATATGGTTGGTTCGCTGAAAGTTATTGCAACCCCAGGCCATACGCCGGGTCACATTTCGCTTTATGATGAACGGGATGGTTCTTTGGTGGCGGGGGATGCGTTCCAAACATTGGGCGGAGTCGCGGTTGCTGGTGTGGTTCGGTGGCTTTTTCCCTTTCCTGGCAAGGCCACGTGGCATAAGGCAACGGCCGTTCAGTCCGCTGAAAAATTATTGGCACTACACCCCGCAAGGTTGGCAACTGGTCATGGCAAGATTTTGGAAAACCCGACGGCCGTTATGCAAAAAGCGATTGCAGAGGCGAAAAAATAAGCATGGCGCGAGATTTAACCAAAGAAAAGGTTGTGCAAAAAGCCGTTGAACTCGCCAACCAATTGGGCGATGTCCATCAGCTAAAGCTCAAAGATTTGGCTGCGGCTCTCAACATTAAAGTGCCGTCACTATACAATCATATTGAAGGCACAGATGGGCTGGTTTACGCATTGCGCGTTCATGCGCTCCTCGTGTTGGATGAGCAGTTGCGTGATGCAATGGCCGGAAAAATCGGGAGTGAGGCCTTGTGGGCCGCTGCGCAATGCTACCGCACCTTTGCCCATGCCAATCCCGGCATTTACCAACTTGTCATTCCGGCAGGTGCGGCCGATTCAGAGATAGAGCGACTTGGCTGGAATACAATCTCTCTCATGTTGCTTGTTTTGGGGTCTTTTGGCTTGGAAGGGGAAGAAGCCTTGCATGTTGTACGCGGTTTCCGCAGCTTGCTGCATGGATTTGTCTCGCTAGAGTTGGCGGGTGGTTTTGGGCTTGATCTGGATTTAGATGAGAGCTTTTATCGCTTCTTTAAGGCTTATCTTGATGGGCTAAATATGACTTGATCTTTGACTGAGAAAAATTGAGTGAACAGTTACAGCAACTGGTGTTGAATCAAAAACGCTCTGGCTGTGTTGGATAAGGGCTGCGACTTTCTGGTTTGCTCGTTCATTTGCACAATGACTGTTTCGGCGGTGGCTACGCAACGGCCGTTCTGAAACAATCCTTGCAACAGACTTAACGAACTATTTCCTACCTTCGTCACACCGGTGCCAATCTCAACCCGTCCCGGCCACTTTATTTCCGCCAGCAAATTCACGTTCAGATTCACGATTACAAAGGCTGCCTCCTCTGCTGCCAACGGATGTTGCGGATCGTACAAAAACTCCACGCGCCCAGATTCCAAAAAAGTGGCAAAGATGGCGTTGTTCACATGTCCTTGTCTGTCCGTGTCGGCATAGCGCACTTTGTCGTAGGTTTGGAAGGGAAAATCTTCAAGTGCCAGGTCTTGCTTTTTTGTGGATTGATTTGTCATTATGCTATCCTTGCTGAGTTATCGCATTTACGTAGGCAGACTACAAAAGTCTCCAAGCGATTTTTTTGAGATTATCATGGAAAGACTTTTGTAGTCTCTCATAGGAATCAGAAATGGCCAAACAAAACAACCACCCCGAACATTTCCGCTTTTTTGACAATCGTGAAAAGTATTTGCTGTTTGTAACGACCACCAGCGAAAAGTGGGTGGTGGCCGAGCGGGTCGGCATGGAGCTAGATCAAATTCAGCCCGCGCCGCCTGATTTGCGCCTATTTGACGCGGGCATGGGGGACGGCACCGTGCTCATGCGCGTCATGCAAAATTTACACCGTCGCTTTCCTACCGTGCCTTTTCTCATCGTGGCCAAGGAGACTAGCCTGGAAGACGCACGGCTGGGGCTTAACAAGCTGGCAGAACGATTTGTAGAACATCCCCTGACGGTGGTTGTGCTGACCAATATGTATTATTCGGAGGCGCCCTGGCTGAACCCCCGCAAGCCAGAAGCGAAAGAAGCTATCAACTGGCTGGATGTGCCGCTGCAAGGCAACACCGCCTATGATTTTGATAATCAGATCAAGGGGCTGCAAACTGAGTTGGCCGATGGCTGGCAAACCCGCACCAGCCCTAAAACTGGCAACCCGCTGTATGTACGGCCGTCTGCCGTCGTCCTTTACCGCGAAGACCACAAATTTATTCTCGATGGCACCATTCCCAAGCCGGGGCCGTTGGCGGGGGACTATGATTTGATCATCGCCGCCCAGCCTTACCGCGCTCGCCAAACGGCCGAAAAAAAGGTGAAATATGTGTTGGCACCGCTGGCTTCCGCCTTGGCTCCCGGCGGGCGTATGGTGGTGGTGCAATCCACCGGGCACGATCCGGGCATGGAAATCATCCGCAAAATTTGGCCGGATGAAGACCCGTTCTGGACGCCGCGCCACGTCCTCATCAAAGCCCTGCGGGAATCGTTGAGCAAAAGTCATCCCGACCTCGTTTTTGACATTTGCTCCGATGAGCGATCCCTCTTTACCTACCAGCTCCACTCCTTGCCAGACGAAACCAGCCAGATTGGGACTTCTAACCTGCTGGCGGCGTGGAATGCGGCCGTTTACGTGGCCCAAATGGATGATGAGCGACTTAACCGCGTGCTGAACAGCGGCGCATATTTAGAAGCTACCCGCGAAGTGCTCCAGCGCAACGGCGGCCTCTGGTTTTTGGATGAATCGTTTGTGATTACGCGGGAACGGCCGCATTAATTGGAATGGCCGTGATCGCAAGAATGGTCAGGAAGCACATCGATCCTTGTGATAACATGTAACACGGTATGACCCGACTTGAAGAACTGCTCCCGCTGCTTGCCCAACTTGTTGAAGTCGATGGCGAGATCAAAACCCTTGCCGATCTGGCCGCTGTGGACGGCCGTTTACCATCAGAAGTCAGTAGGATAGCTTGCCAGCTTGAACTCTTTTCTGGAGCAACAATCTTGAGCGTAAGCCGTATAGCGGTTGATTACGCACAGAGGAGTTCTAGAAATGATGGTGAAGAAGCACGGCAATGTTGGTTCATGGCGAAAGAATGACTATTGGACGCTGGCGGCATTTTTTATCCTCGCCACTATACTAACATGGGGTATTCACGAATTCGCCCATTGGTTAACAGGGCGCATCCTCGGGTACGATATGTGGATTACCTTCAATCAAGTTGGGCTGGTCCAAGGTGAATACAGTTCAGTTTGGCATCAAAGCCTTGTGGCGATGGCAGGACCTATTGTGACGTGGCTGCAAGCTGTTGTCGTCCTGCTTTTTATACGCCAATCAGGCAAGCTGTGGCCATATTCGTTTCTTTTCCTGGCGTTTTGGATGCGTACTGTGGCTATGCTCATCAGCTTCCTTTCTAATCCCAATGATGAAGCCAAAGTCAGCTTGCTACTTGGGTTGCCAATGTGGGTCTTGCCAGCTATATCGGTCATATTTTTGCTGGTGCTCACGGTCATGGGGAGTCGTGCTCTAAAAGTGGGGTGGAAGGGAAATCTGGTTTCCTACGTGATGGCTTCACTCATGACGGCCGTTGTCGTATTTTCGGATCAGCTATTATTCTTCTCGAATTAAAGTTGCCAAGACCAAACGGTTAACAATGTTTCGCAAAAACAATGACATGACTGTCTAAATCCAGACTGTAAGCTGCTTCATCCCCCCAATCTCGTTTTTGTAAATCACTTAATTCTGTCGCTCCGGCTTCCAATGCTCTTTGATGGTATGCCCCCGGATTATCAACGACAAGGTACAGTTCGGCGCGTGGTGCTTCCCCTGCACTTTCTGGATCGGGCAGTTTTTCGCCGAGCAACTGTTTGATCCCTTTGGCTGGCATTAAACCGAGTACACTGCCATCATTTAGCTTAAATTCTGTCATTCCAGGGACATTTAGTGTCGGTTTTTGATCTAAAACCAATTCATAAAACTTTGTGCTTTTTTCCTGACTTGAAACATAAAATATGAAGTGAGCTTTCAATTTTGCCTCCTTGCCAAACGAGCCTGGTAGGTTGGGAGCTTTAATTCAAGGTACGTGCAAACTAAATCAATCTTTGAACCCCGTAATCAATTATGGTTCTTTGGGATTTCCTGAGGTAGGGGCAGACCCCCGTGTCTGCCCACTCTTGGCGCACACGGGGATGCGCCCCTACAAATGGTGTCGATCCCCTGAAATCCTGAAGACCCTCAATTATTTGATCCAGTGGAAACAAGACTTTTGTAGTCTTCACTACGTAAGTCCTGCCTAATTAACAAATTGGCTATTCCAAAGAGTCGAAAATTGGATTGTGGCAGCGATGATTTGATTTTGCTGCTCCTCAGCGGTGATTGTTGCAATGCCATCGTCTCTTTGAAAACTGTAGTCGGCGTGTTGGCGGTGGTTGCCCCCTTCGATGAGTACACGATCAGCCGAATGCGGTGCCTGCATATGCTTCTGGATCAACCAGTCCGCCTGGATAGAAATGAGACCTTTGCCATTGGGAGACTCTGCCGAAAGACAAGCTGCCCATCTGCTCGCTGAACATCATTCTCCTGCAAAATCTGAAGGTCGGCCGTTTGTCATTTTTAAACATACGATGAATTCGGACAGCTATAAGAGTGGAATGTGTATAATGTACTGTATGGAAATTCCACTGTTCCCTCTCAATACCGTTTTGTTTCCCGGCTGGCCGATGCCGTTGCACATTTTTGAGCCACGCTATCTGGAAATGGTGCGTTACTGCACGGAAGAAAAGTCACCATTTGGCATTTTGCTTATCAAGCAGGGCCGGGCAGAGGGAGATACGGCCGTCATTCCCCACAGTGTTGGCTGTATGGTTGTGATTACGCAGACGGAGCAGTTGGAAGACGGCCGTTTACTCATCATGACGGTGGGGCAAGAGCGATTCCGTGTGAACGCCCTGCGGCGCAGTAAACCTTATTTGGTAGGGGAGGTAGAGCAGCTTCCTTACTTACCAGAAAAAACAGCTCCCCTGCAAGACGCCGCCAATGAACTTCATCCGCTCGTGCTTAATTACCTAACGACCCTGACGACGCTGGCTGAAAACGTTGAGTTTGATCCCACCCAGGTGCCAACCGAGCCAGAAGCATTGAGCCATATGGCGGCATCATTGCTGCAAGTGTCGCTGGAAACCAAACAGTCGCTTCTCGAAGCCAGAAAAGTGTCGAATGTGCTCAACTTCCTCACCAACCAATACCGCCGCGAAATTGACATTCTCAAGCAATTTCCCCAGCAAGATATGGGAAACTTCTCGGTAAACTAACCCGGTTATCCCATTTCCCCGGAAACCCCAAGGTTTCCGGGGAAATAAATCTAAGAGCTACCGCCCGACGCGCACCGTGATTTCACCAATGCCACCGCTGATATCCAGCGTCATGTTCACATCGGCATCACCGTACGATTCATTGGTGTAGACGTCGGAGTCTCCCTCTCGTTGCAGCCCGTTGACGACCAGAGAGCCAATCCCTGTATCGGCTTCCACGCGCAAGCCAACGTTCTCTGGCAGGTAAATCGTGGCCTCACCAACACCGCCATCAATATTTACATCTAGATCTTCTTGCCAGCTACCGGTCAGGTCAATTGTTACATCCCCCACACCAGTGTCTACCGTCAGATTACGCAGTTGCAGTCCGCCCAGCGTCAGATCGCTTTCACCGACGCCCAAATCTACATTCAGGTCCATAGGAACATCATTTTGCAAGGCAATGTCCCAATTATATTTAATGTCATCGTCCGGGATGCCGTTGATTTCACCGTCGGGCTGGGAGATTTGTAGCTCACCAATGTTGCCGCGCTGTTCATAGCTCACCTCTGGCCGCCAATCTTCAATATTGTAGGTAAATTCAGCATCCAGCAAATTCGCGGCACCGCCCTCTACATTGAGTTCGCCAATGCCCATATTAATTTCAACCCGCACAGAATCAACATCACCTAATTCCACTGATTGGGAATCGGTTTGAACAGGGCCAACCGCCACGGTGTTAATACAGCCCACTAACAAAAACATGCCTCCTAACAGCATAAAAATGGTCAACTTTTTCATTATCGTCACCTCAAGAAATTAATTTCGGGCTGAGGTAACTCAGCCCGATACTATTTTGTAAATTAGCCATTGGCTATGTTGGACTGTACGCAGGGGCGGGGTGAAAGTTGTGCTAACCGGGTTAGAAACAAAAAAGATCGGCTCAATTAACCGAACCGATCTTCATGAAACTTTATGTAAATACGGAATTTGGGCTTTCTGATTGAAACCCATGTTTATCTGTGTTCCGCTCGCTGGCTACAAAGCGTACAGCCCACCAAATTTGTTCTTGAGGTAGACAATGTACGGATCGATAGTAAGTGGCCCGCCCGTGACGCGCTCGATGAGTTCGTTGGCGGTAAATTTGCTGCCGTGGGTATAAATGTTGTCTTTGAGCCAGGCGTGCAGCGTACCAAATTCGCCCTGCTGAATTTGCGCGGGGATGTCTGGATGTGCCTGGAGTGCCTGATCATAGAACAGGGCCGACATGATGTTGCCGAGGGTATACCCCTGGAAAGCCCCACCAATTAAGCCACTATACCAATGCACGTCTTGCAGAACGCCATCTACGTCGCTGGGGGCCTGCAAGCCGAGGTCAGATTGATAACGGCCGTGCCACGCTTCGGGCAAATCTTTCACCTCGAGCGACCCTTCTAGCAGCGCCAGTTCCAGATCGAATCGGATCATGACATGCAGGTTATATGTGACTTCGTCGGCGTCGGTGCGAATGAGGGAACGCTGTACCTTGTTGATGGCAGTGTAAAAGGTATCTAGCGACACATCTTTAAGCTGTTCGGGGAAGGCGGCCTGTAATTGGGGATAGTAATGCTCCCAAAAGCCGAGACTCCGCCCAACCAGATTTTCCCATAGGCGAGACTGGCTCTCATGCACGCCAGAAGAAGTGCCGCCAGCAAGCGGCGTTGCTTCTAATGACATATCAATGCCTTGCTCGTATAGAGCGTGGCCGGTCTCATGCAAGGTGCTAAATAACGCTTCGCTGAGGTCGTTTTCTTTAGTGCGGGTGGTAATGCGCACGTCGCCGAGCGAGAATTTGGTCATGAAGGGATGATGGGTTTTGTCCTGGCGACCCCGGCTGGTGTCGTAGCCGTAGGCCTGGGCAATTTGCCAGCCAAAGGCAAGCTGCTCATCTTCCGGGTAGCTACGGTGTAGGCAGCTATCGTCGGCTGGTTCTTTTTCGGTGATGGCTTGCACCAGCGGTACCAATTGTTCGCGTAAATCGGCAAAGACAGCGCGGACGCTTTCTGCTTTCATGCCCTGGTCGGAAAAATCAATTAGCGGATCGGCGATATGATCGTAGCCGGGGAAGCAGTTGGCAATTTGGCGAGAGAAGTCGAGGGTTTTTTCCAGATACGGCCGTACCGCCTCAAAATCATTCTCTGGGCGCGCTTTGGCCCACGTTTGGTAAGCAACGGTGGCGTGTTCAGTTAAGGCACCGATTAGTTCAGCCGGAACTTTAACCGATTGGTCGTAGTTGCGGCGCGTTACTCGGATGAGGCTCGCTTCTTCGCTGTCGTAGGGCAGGGCCTCGGCCCACGGTTCCAGCTTGTCTAGCAGCTTGCCAATCTTCTTGCTGGTGAACTTTTCATGGGCAATGCGCCCGATGATTGCCTGTTGGCGACCGCGCGCTGGTGCGCCGCCCGGTGGCATGTAGGTGCTTTGGTCCCAGCCCAGCAGGGCGTTGACTGAATTGAGGTCGCTAATTTCCTGTAAACGTGCTTTCAGTTTTTGGTACTTTTTTTCCACGTAACTTCTCCTTCGGCTTGTATTTTCGTTCGATGCGCAAAATGGCAAACCGCCCGCCGATGTAAACGGCCGTTACCAGCAAAGCCAGCAGCACCCAGGCAGTATTAGACAGCTCCAGCCCGTGCGATCCTATCAATGTTAACAGTGTGACGCTGGGGAGGCGGCCCAAAAAGTTGGCCGCCAGGAATTTACGGGGTGAGATGCCTGTCAGCCCCGCCACAAAGTTCATCACGTCCGTTGGGAACACGGGCAACACAAAGGCGATGGTAAAGAATAAAAAGCCTTGCGCTTCGGCAATGGCCTCCCACTTTTCGATAGTGGCTTCTGGGGCCAGCCGATGCACAATAGGTCGTCCAAACCAGCGCGCCAGCAAAAAGCCAAGCTGGCTAGCAGCCACTACACACACAATATTAAAAAGCAACCCCCAGGGCAAACCGTAAATGTAGCCGCCTGCGATGACAAACACATGCCCCGGAATGAAAGCCACAATGACCTGCAATACCTGGAAAAACGCCAGCACCAGTGGCGCCAACACGCCGTAGCTTTGCACGTAACTGCTCACAAAGGCCTGGTCACTGAGGATGGTGAGCCATTGAGATAAGGGTTGGCGCATAGACCAGGTAAGTACGGCCGTCAACAGCAGTCCGCCAAGCAGCAACCACCGCTTGCTAATGGTGCTCAAGCCAGCAGTCGGGGGCGAATAGGCACTTTTTATTTCCCGATGATGCACGGGCTTTATTTTTTGATCCGAAATGATAGACATACACTCTTCCCGCGCCATTGCTGCCACAGGCTCAACCCGGCGCTGATGCTGATTTGATTACGACATGGCGATAAACGGCCGTGCCTCAGCACTCTACGCAAGTAAGCAAAAATCGTTGCTCACTCAGCAAGATCGTACCTGTTTGGCTGAATCTGGGCAAATGTGGGGAGATTAGGGTTCTTTTTTGAGCGGGGCTCCCAAAAAGAATCGAATGGCATTTGGCAGGCGGTAGGCCCAGGCAGCTTCATTGTGACCGCCCCCTGCATCCTCAACGTGCAGCAGGTTGCGCGTGGGACGGTATCCCTTTTTAGCCAGAATGCGCTTGATGCGGCGCACACGGCCGTAATATCGGCGCGAGCGGCTGCGCAAAATCGCCTGATCGGGCCAATGACCACCCATTTCTCGCGTGCCGGCATCCAGATAAATTTTGCCCTGCTGAAACGGAGCTTGCGCCACGTAATTAAAAATGGCGTGGTTGGCAAACCAAAGCGAGGGACTCATTACTCCGACAAAGCCAAACACGGCCGGATGATGAAAAAAGCCGTACAGGCTAATCAAGCCGCCCATTGAAGAGCCAAAAAGCCCCGTGTTGCGCTTGTTGGGCAAAGTACGGAAGGACGCATCTACCAATGGTTTAAGCGTGTGGACGATAAACGCTAAATAATCCTCGCCGCGGCCGCCCCCGTATTTTTTATCTACAAAGGGGCTGTACTCGGCCAAGCGGTCCACACCCATGCTGGGGATACCTACCACAATCGCTTCCAAATTCTCTGATTGGGCCAACTGCTCCATCGTTTCATCAACGTGCCATTCACCCGTGTAGCTGGTTGCCTCATCAAACAAATTGTAGCCGTCGTGCATGTAAAGCACGGGGTAATGGCTTTGGCTTTGCGCATAAGATGGGGGTAGGTAGATAAGAATATCCCGCTGGTTATCTAGTTGAGGGCTATAAACATCTTGGGCAATTTTGATGTTGCCGCTGATGGAATGTCGCTCCCGCTCGTAATAAACATCGTGGTAAGGTTGCCACGTCACTTTTTGGTGTTGCTTGGTGTGCAAATTCACTCTCCAATGGTCATTGTGCCAATTGTCTCTGTTTTTGTATGGCTGTCCACAAACAAAAAGTAAAAGATGTGAAAATAATCACTATCCCGCCATTATGCTTTTTCATGCTTGCGAAAATGCTTATAATCAAAGCTGTCTGGTTTAATTTGATGATGAAAGGTTCTGCAAATATGACCCAAAAAGATGATAAAACAACAGTAGACAGCCCAGCAGAGATGGCGGAGTATCGGGCTCGCTTGCGGCACGAGCGGGTGGATTTGATTGAAGAGCTGATTCAGGATGGTTTTGAGCAAGGTCAGTTTGATAATTTGCCGGGGAAGGGGAAGCCACTTAATCTGAACAAGAACCCGTATGCGGCCGACATGGAGCTGGCGAATGAGCTGCTGAAAGAGAATGATTTGCCGCCCGTCTGGATTTTGCAGCGGAATGAGATTTTGGCCAAGGTAGCCAAGCTGCGGGCAGAGATTGAACGGCAGTGGGCGTGGCACCAACGTGAATTTGGCGTCGCTAGAAGTAACAAGGATCGCCTGACCATTAGCTGGGATGATTATTGCCTGAAGTGGATTGATGAAATTGCCGAGTTGAACAAGGGGATTGATGCGTTTAACTTGAAACGGCCGTTTGACAACATGGAAATCTTCAAGCTCACTATCGCAACTGAACTGGAGCGAGTTCAAGCCCCACGCTGGCTGCGCTAAGTGCAAACAATCAAGTAGCCGCGGATTCTTTCCGCGCCTTCAGAGCGCAGTAAGATGTCGGTTACTAGCCCATTTTTAACACGGCTTTGAGAAGCCCCTTTTTGCGACCGTCCAATTCCTGAAAGGCCTTCTCAATCTCGGCAAATGGGTACACCGACACCAATGGCTCCGTTTGGAGCTTCCTCTGCTGCAAAAGGACCACTCCTTCTGCCATGGCCGCTAACTTTTCATCCTGGCGTCGCACGTGCCCATTGACAACATCAATCGCCTTGAAGTTCCACTGCTCCATGTTGACGGTACGCATCCCGTTGTTAGATTGATGATAGCCAACGAGGATGATACGGCCGTGTTGCGTCACCAAATCGGTACACAGATCAACCGCACTTTGCACCCCCGCCGCCTCAATGACCACGTCGAATTCTCCGTGTGCGGCCAAAATTTGTTGGCTGGAAACGGCTGTTGGATCATAAACTACATCTGCGCCAAAGAATGTGCTCAATGCCTGCCGCTCCGCCAGAGGATCAATGCCGCAGATGAAGCCTGCACCCTGATGCGCCGCCAACTGTTGGCAAACAAGCCCCATGAAGCCACAGCCCACCACCGCTACGCGATCCCCCGGCTGAACGTTAAACCGGTTGGCGGCATGAACGCAGCAAGCAATTGCCTCACCGAGTGCGTAGGTTGGGTCTACCCCTGTGAGCAACTTCACCAATTCTTCTGGTCTGGCTACAAAATATTCGCTGTAGGCGGGCAAGGTGAGGGCAGTGACGAGGTCGCCAGGAGCAAAATTAATGACGTTGGAGCCAACGGCCGTTACTTCTCCGCTAGCCTCATGCCCCAGCCGATTGTACGTTGCTACAAAATCGGGCCGATTCTGATACACAAATAGATCGCCGCTGCACACGCCGCAGGCCAGCGTTTTGACCAAAATTTCATTTTCATTAATTTCAGGCACAGGTTCTTCCTGAATTTTGAAGCCATCAAGGGTGAGTACGGCCGTTTTCATCATCTTTCCCCCATTCACATTATTTTGGATAATCGACGCGCAGACGGCCGTCTTTAGCCACTTTCAATGGAATCGGATCGGCAATTTCCCCAATGAAGCCACCGTCCCCTGTCCAAGAAAGAGAGGTCATCAATACCCACTCCCCTTTTGGAGCGCGCAAAACTTTGCCTGCATAGTGCGTGCCAACTTCATCTGCCAACAAGAAAGAGTCCTCTATCATTTTGAATGGGCCCAGCGGCGTGTCGCCCACCAGGTAATGCGTGCCAATAACATTTTTTGATGTCGGCCGGGCCAGGCGAGCTTTGGAGAATTGCTCATAGCCTACGCAAAAAAAGAGATACCAACGACCCGAAATTTCGACCAACTGGGGCACTTCCAGGTGGCCAAATTCCTGAGGATGGGCAACTGGCGGCTGGCATTGCCAAGATTGCAGATCATCCGAAGTAGCATGGCCAACGACACCTCGTGCCGACGGCTCCCCCTCTAGACCTCGCGCGGTAATAAAGGCATGGAAACGGCCGTTGTGCCTAAACACCCACGGGTCACGCCATGCCTGATCATGCCAAAGTGCCTGGTCTAGCTGTTCATACCAACGCGCGTCTGCTTCCAAAACAGGGTTGTTATCATGCTTGTGCCAGGTTAAAAGATCGTCTGAAGTAGCCAAACCAATTCGCTGAATGAGCCCCTTTTCAGCACGATTTCCGCCAGTATAAAATAAATACCAAAGTCCGTCATACTGAATGATACTGCCCGTCCAGGTCGTAAAATTATCCCAGGCATTGCTCTTTTCAGGTGATGGGGCTAAGGCATCCGGCAAGATTTCCCAATTTACCAAATCTTTTGACACGGCATGACCAATAGAGACGTGCCAATGGCGCAGTCGCTCCTCTTTCAAAGCGCGTGGGGCTTGAAGATAGAAGATATGATAATCGGCTCCGTCTTGAGCGAACCAAAAATCCCATACCCATTTGTCTGGAATGTAAAGAGACATGGTTATCCTTTTACACCACTGCTGGCAACGCTGCGCACAAACCATTTTTGGAAAATAAGGAATATTGCCAGGGTGGGGAGGGTCATTAGCGCAGCAAAGGCAAATCTATCACCCCATAAAAAGGGTGCTTGCCCATAAAGCGTGTTCATAGCTAAGGGCAATGGCATGAATTGGGGGCCACGCGTCACCATCAATGGCCAAAGCAGCATGCCCCACTTAAAAATAAATTGCAAAATGGCAACCGTCGCAAAGACAGGCAAAGACAATGGCACAACGATCTGCCAATACATGCGAAATCGGCTGGCACCGTCTACAAATGCCGCTTCTTCTAAATCTTTGGGAATACCAATAAAGAATTGATAGAAAAGAAAAATAGAAAAAGCATCAGCAATAAACGGGATAATTTGCACGTGATATGAGTCTAGCCAGCCAAACTCATTTACAACCTTTAACAGTGGAACGGCAATTGCTTCAAAGGGAATGATCATCAAAGCGACAACGGCCGCTAAAACAAAGTTGCGTCCTTTCCACTGTATGCGGGCTAATGAGTAAGCAATTAGGCTGTTAAAAAACAGCCCAAAAATAATCGTTAGACCTACTATCAATACAGAGTTCCCAAAAGCGAGCGGAAAATCAACACGCTCAAAGACGTCTGCGTAATTTTGCAAGGAGAAAGCACGCGGGATAAACATCCAGATCGAGCCCATATCTTGCGTTATCAGCGTCTCATCCGGCTGCAATGACAGCACAATCATGACAACGGTTGGGAACAGAAAGAAGAACCCAAGCAGCAGAAGAGCGGTATACCCTAAAACGCTGCTTACTCTTTTTTGCCAGGTCAAGCTGGAGCGAATAGAGGGTGATTTTTGTGCAGTAACAGTCATGGCACTACTCCACCGAACGATCCTCGCTCAGCACTTTTCGCTGAATCAAGGAGATAGCCAACACAATGAGGAAAAATACAACCGTAATGGCGGAAGCGTACCCAATGCGCCCTTGTTCAAAGCCCATGACTTTGGTGTAGAAGACCATCGTTTGCGTTGAATTTTGTGGGCCGCCGCGCGTTAGAACTTCAACCTGGGCATAAAGTTGAAAGGCAAGAATAGTGGTAGAGATAACAACAAAGAGGGTGGTATTGCGCAGCATGGGCAGCGTCACATTGAAAAACTGCTGCCGAACAGAAGCCCCATCAATTTGGGCCGCTTCGTATAGAGAATATGGAATTTCTTGCAGTCCAGCCAAGAAGATTACCATCTGGAAGCCAACACCCTGCCAAATGGACAGCAGCATAATGGCACCAAAGGCCAAACGGCTGTCGCCCAACCAATCTTGCGGGCCAATAAGGCCAAAGGAAACAAAGTTTACAAATTGGTTAATTGTGCCGTTGGCACTGGCTTCATAAAGAAATGCCCAAACAACTGAAACGACCACCATTGTAATGGCAACTGGGCTGAAATAAATGGTGCGGAAGAAGTTGACGAATTTTAATTTTTGGTTGATGAGCACCGCTAGCAACAGGGCAAGGGTGGTTTGGACAGGAACGACGACCCCAACAAATAGAAAGTTGTTGAGCAAGGCGCGAATGAATCGCTTATCTTCGATCAAACGCGTGAAGTTGCGCAGGCTTACAAATTCCGTTGGATTTGGGCCAGGGACGAGGCGTTGGTTGGTGAACGAAAATATGATTGCCATGATAAATGGCGTGATGACAAATACGACCAGCAGAATAAGTGCTGGGGACGCGAATAGCCAAGCCAACCGGCTTTCGGTGCGCCGCCAGCCAGTTTGGCGAACAGTGGCTTGCGAAGCCATATGATTGCCTCCTCTTGGTTATTTGTTTCTGGTTTCTAAGGGTGTCAGGATTTTGGGATAGAAGGATGGAGAAACGGCCGTTTCTCCATCCTTCCGTCATCTCAATGAACGCAAAACACTATTTGCTTAATTACTGATAACCATTGTTGTCTTCAATATCCAAATCAATATTGAAGGCCGCATCGCCAAGTGCGGCTTGCACATCACCACCCGTGACAATGGAATCAACTGCAAACGAAAATTCGCTTGTGATGGTTGCATAAGCTGGCGTAATGGGGCGCGGCACAGCCACGTCGGAGTTTAGCTGCTGGATAAAGATGTTTAGGTCTCCACCCTCGCCGTACAGCTCCTCGCGCTGTTCTAAAGCTGAGAAGCGAGCAGGCACAGCACCATTGGCATCGGTCATGATCAGGATGTTCTCAGGTGCGACAAGGTAATCGAGGAAAGCCCAAGCGCCGTCAGGGTCCTCACAGGAACTGGTAATGCCCCAATTCCAGGAGCCCATGCCTGTCGCAGCACCAGCACCAAAATCTGGCATTGGGATCAAGATGGAATCGTCACCAAGCTCTTCTTTGTGCGTGTTGTACATCCAGTGGCCAACCCAAGCGAGTGCCGAGATTTTCGAGCCGTAGAAGTCATCATCCGTGGTTTGCCCGGGATTGATATAGCCAGCATCGACCCAGCTTTGTAGGGCAGTCATGGCCGCAACCGATGCATCTCCATCCAGAGTGCCCGATGCTGATTGGTAATCCGTCCGGTTAATGAGATCACCGCCAAATCCTTGCAGAATCGGCGAGAAACCATAAGTGTACCATTCGCCACGCCCATAGTTAAAGTGCATATCCATAGCAAATTCAACTTGGGGCAAGGCCTGCAAAGCTGCCAGCGCTTCTTCGAACTCTGCTAACGTCCAGGCATCGTCGATGCTGGTTGGGATGCGTACCCCGGCCTCTTCCAGATATGATTTATTGGCGTAGATTGCTAAACCTGAGTCAAATTGACCTAAGCTGTATAGTTCGCCGTTGTACGTGCCCTGGTTGATGATAGAGGGTAAGAAGTCGTCGAGCATGGCGTCATCAACATAGCCAGTAATTGGCTGCATAAAGCCAGACCAGGCGAAGTTGTAGAGCAGGGGGCCGTCAAAATCTAACAGGCAGGGCAGATCGTTTGCCAAAGCAGCCGCATTTACCTGATCTGTGTAGGAACCGTCTGGGAGTTCGACAATTTCTACAACATATGCATCTTGCGATTCGTTGAAGTTTGTGGCGATGGTGTCAATGGCTTCACGCTCGCCACCCTGACCTGCATGATTCCAAACAGAGATGGTCACTGGACCTGCATCGGACGTGTCGCCACTGTCTTCTTCTGGCTCGTCTACGGCCGTTTCTCCCGTATCTTCTGCCGTTGTAGTGTCTTCTTCGGTCGTAGATGCGTCATCTGTACCACCGCCACAGGCGACCAGCATAAGGGCTAGCAGCAAAAACAGGAATAAAGAATATCTTTTCATTTTCTCCTCCATTCGTAAATGAATGATTGAAGGACTTTTATTTATGCTGCGACTCCCTGATCCTGCTATAATTTTTTGGGCGCAGCATAATTAACAGGAGTCCTTTCCTTTTAATTGGTTCGCCATTTTGAGAGATACTGCCTACCGTCACGTTGTCGGTATCTCTCATATTACATTTCTCTCCTTTGTTGATCGTTTCTCTATACACACCTCCTTATTTGTTCAGTAGATTGGGCTGTTTGATCAACTAGATTCACGTGTGATTAGCTGACATTGCCACATTTCTTGATAGTTAGCGGTAAAAGATGCGTTGTTTGACCCGGAGATTAGCTTCAGTAAATGGTTAACAGCCCAGCGTCCCATGGCGTAGTGAGGAAGTTCCAGCGTGGTGAGGGGGGGATGAAAATATTCGGCAAAGCCCGGTTCGTTGTCGAAGCCAACAACAGCCACATCTTCTGGAATTTTAATAGCTAGCTCGTTAAATGCCTGGTACAAACCCATTGCCATCCGGTCGTTGAAGCAAAATACCGCATCAATTTCCGGTGCATCCTGTATTAACTTCTTCGCAGCGCGATACCCGCCATCCATTCGTGAAATGTCGCTAATGATCCAGGCTGGATCAAGTTCGATGTTTGCGTCTTGTAAAGCCTGACGGTAGCCAGCCTCACGGCCAATGGAGGCTGGCTGTATCTGGTGATGATTCAGCATGGCGATGCGTCGGTACCCACGTTCAATCAGATGTTGTGTGGCGGTATAGCCGCCTAAATATTCATTGGGTACGACGGAAGGTAAGGTTTTGTCCTCCACAAAACAGTCTAGCAAAACGGAAGGAATTGAATGAATGGCAGGGGGAGGATTGACTGCCCGATGGTACATTGCGGCATACACAATGCCATCAACTTGCCGATCTAATAAGGTTTCCACGGCCGTTTTCTTGAGGTCTGGATCGCGCCCTGTGTCGATTGAAAGCAGCAATATTTCTTGTTCCCAAGCGCGGTCCTGAGCACCTTTGAGCATATTGCCAGCAAAAGGGGAGATACCGATTTCGTCTGAAATGAAGCCAATGGTGTGGGTGCGTTGCGAGCGCAGGCTGCGGGCCATGATGTTTGGCCGATAGTCCAGAGCCTCAACGGCCGCCAGCACTTTGGCGCGGGTGGATTCACGAACGGCCGTATCATCATTAAGAACCCGTGAGACCGTTTTAAAGGAAACACCTGCCCTTTTAGCGACATCTTTGATGGTGGTCATCTGCTGGACTTCATCCCGTTCTCTTCCTTTGACAACGTTGTCATGCAGTTTATAACAAAATGACAACGTTGTCAATATGCAAAATGCCTAATTCGGGACGTTTTTTCAAGTGGGATTTACCGAAGAAAATGCAACTTTGTCAATATATGGCCAATATCTTGACAAAAAGTGGACACATGCTGTATACTTCGTTCAATATTTTTTGAAAGTTTGAGGTTTGTCACTGTAATCGGCACAAACTATTTGAGGTTAACAAATCGTCGCCTAGTCGATGCAGGAAGAGGAAAAGCGTTGGTTAACATAACTAATCAATGAGTAAAAAAGGGAAATGCCATGAAAATTATGACAGATACACGCGGTAATCGGGCGCCTGCTGAAACATATGGCAATGGAGAACCAACGACCTTTGATTTTATTGGGCAATACCTCAAGGAAAGCCGCCGCTCCAAGTTGTTAACGGCAAAAGAAGAGGTGTTGTTGGCAGAGCAAATTGCTGCCGGGCGTGAAGCAGATGAAGCACTCCAGCGGGGACTATCCTCCGAGGAACGACAATTTTGGCTGTGCGTAAAGGAGCATGAGGAGTCAGCTAGAGCAAATTTGGTGAAGGCTAATATGCGCCTGGTGATTAGCATTGCTAAAAAGTATCGCGGCCAGGGGCTAGACTTTTTGGATTTAATTCAAGAAGGAAACGTTGGTTTGCTCACGGCTATTGAGAAGTTTGATCATACCATGGGAAATCGGTTTAGCACCTACGCAACCTGGTGGATTCGGCAATCCATTACGCGGGCCATTGCCAACCACGGCCGTATTATTCGCATCCCCGCCAACAAAACATCCAGCATTCGCCAGCTTTATTTAGCCAGCAAGAGCTAGAGCAAGAGTACGGCCGTCCGCCACAACCAGAAGAGCTCGCTGAACACACGGGCATGAGTCCAGAGCGCATTCGCATGTTGCTGCGCATTACCATGCCGTTGCTCTCGCTAGAGCAACCGGCCGGGCAAGAACCAGACACGGAGTTGGGCGCGTTTGTAGAGGATGACTTGTCACCACAGCCAAATGACGCCGTGGCCGAAAAGATGCTGCATGAGCGAATTGATCGGCTTCTGGATCACCTGACCCCGCGCGAAACCAGCGTGCTGTGCTTGCGCTATGGCCTGCGTGGCCATGAATCACACACGCTGAAAGAGGTTGGTAAACTGTTTGATCTCTCCCGTGAACGCATTCGCCAAATTGAAAAAACCGCGCTGAAAAAGCTGCGCCAACCGCAATATGGTGCTGATTTGCGCCATTACTTGAATTAACCGCCCTTACCAGATGCGCGGATTGTCCAATGGACTCCTGAAGACCCTTGAGTCATTGGTTCTGATTTATCCAGATTTAGCTTGATGCACCCGACAAAAATCTGACCCATCCAGGGGACGGTTGCGGCATTGCCGACCGCTTTTGGTGGTTGCCTGACATTGATCAGGGTGGGTGGCAGCATCTGCGCTGGGTGAAGGGGAAGCGGCCATTTCTACTGAAACGGCCGTAGATTTTGCCGCTTTGGTGGCTTCTTCCTGGGCAGCTACAGCCTCTGCCTCATGCACCAGAGCCATTAAGGCATCAAACTCAGTGTAGAAGCCTTCCATAATCTCGTTCGGGTCCGGCACCAAACCTGCATCTGTGGCCACGCCGAGGAAAACCTTATTTGCATAGCTGAGAATGCTAATGCCCAGCGAAACACGCCCTGATTGCGGTACCCAGAACATCAGCCCCTCAATTTTTTGCCCGGCCAGGTAAAGCGGCATGGGCGGGCCGGGTACGTTGGTCATAACGGCCGTTGTTTTAGAGCCAAACAGTCGCACCAGCGTCCCTTGCAGCTCGTTCGGCGACATGCCCATTGCGCTGAGAATGCCCAGGGCAACCGGTGCCTCTTTGGAGTTCTTCAGCTCCACCATCCGCTTGTGAACCTCATGTAGCCGCTCTAGCGGATCACCAATGCCCACCGGCAGCGAGAGGAACACAATGCCGAACTTGTTGCCCAGCTCTCCCATCTGTTCTGGCGTGCGCAAATTCACCGGAACGGCCGCACGGAAGTTTAGCCCCTCAACATTGGCCCCTTTACTTAGCATGTAGCGACGCAAACCGCCCGTCATCGCCGAGACGAGCACATCATTCACCGTGCTGCCCGTCACATTTTTGATTTTTTTCACATCCCTTAGCGGCAGCGGATGAGACCAGGCGGCCCGTTTGGCTACGCCCAGCTTCCCTTTAAACAATGTTTTCGGGTCTGGGGAGCGCAAAAAGAGGCGACCTGCTGCCAAGGCTGTATCTGTTCCTTTAAGGGCTAGCTCCATCGCGTGTGCTGGGTTCACCAACGCTTCTAAACTTTCAGAGGCCACTTTGCTGGTGGTTTCCCACACGGTGCCCACTGCCTTGGCCCCCTGCTGAACCAGCGAATTGAGCATGCGGCTGCCTTCAGCCGCTTCATTTTTCTCTACCGAGACATCGCTGGCGGTGGGCGGGGGCACGCCTGGCACCATGTCTGTGAGCGAAAGCAGCACAAACACCAGTGCCATGCCGTCGGCAATGCAGTGGTGCAGGCGGCACATGATGGCACACCCCTCGCCATAATTTTCGATGAGATGGAATTGCCACAGTGGTTTAGAAAAATCCAGCGGCGTGCTCATCAGGTCACTGGCCATCTCTTGCAGCGCGGCCTTGTCGCCGGGAGAAGGAAGCGCGACGCGATGCAGGTGAGCATTCAGGTTGAAAGTGGGGTCTGGTTCCCAATATGCTGGCGAAAACGGCAGGCGAGATTGCACCACGCGCATCCGAAAGCGATCAAAGGTGAGTAATTTATGCTCGATGACAGCTCTAAGATGGTCAAAATCAATCAACTTTTTGAAGGTGATGATGCCAGAAACCATCATCAGGTTAGTGGGGTCTTCCATGCGCAGCCAGGCTGCATCGACGGTAGTCAGGGGGTGAGTCTTGGGCATACGGCCGTCTCCTCTCAATAGTAAGCCAATGACTCCAGCGGCAGCCAGAGTGAACAGTGAATCTTGGATTCACAGTATAACTCAGCCAGAACCGCCTGACCATACCTTAAACGCGCCCGTGATTGCCGTTTACTCCAGTTCACGGCCGTTTGGCGTCGCTTAATTGGATGAAAGCATCGCTAATTGTTTTCGGAGTCAAAAAAGGTGACCGTGCCCGTTGCCAAAGAATATTCTGCGCCGATGATTTGCGGGCCAGCGTTTGCTGGCGTTGGTGGCGCAATGTGGGCGTTTTGGCGCAGCTGGCCTACCGATTGGTGAATGTTGGCCTGTATGGCCAGGGAGAGTAGCGATTCAGGCTCTTTTTGTGGATCTTTGGCGAGCAAGGGGGCAATGGACGGCCGTATGCAATCCACCAATGCCTGCAAATTAGGTGAGAGATTTTCGGTGGGATTTGTGATCTCACCCAGGGTGGCTTGCACAGCCCCGCAATCTGTATGCCCCAGCACGACCACCAGGCGGCTGCCCAGGACCGAGGTGGCAAACTCCACGCTACCCAATACCTCTGGGGTAATCACATTCCCAGCCACGCGGATAACAAACAGATTGCCTAGCCCTTGATCGAAGATGATTTCGGGCGGCACTCGCGAATCGGCACAGCTCAGGATAACGGCAAATGGCGTTTGCCCGGTGGTTAATGCCAGCCGCCGCTCTTGAGAAACGTCGCGGTTATGAATCTCGGCCAGAAAACGGCCGTTGCCATCCTGTAAACGTTGTAAGGCCTCCGCTGCATTCATCATGGGCACCTTCGCTGCATCTCTTTCAAAGTACAGGTAGATGTAAGTGGCAAAGCCAAAGTTGGTCGCGTTTGTTGAGGCCAAATGCCAGCCGTCTTTGCTGTATTCTCACCTTGGGATGATTTCACAATATGCTCGGCGTCACTTGTCAATTTGGAATAGTAGATCAGGGCTTCAACTTTGTACGCTTTCACTGTGGATTCCTCTTGTTATGAGTGATAAATGTATGCTGCGCAGTGGAGATTTCAAAAATCTAGCTTATTTCAGATGTTGACCGAATTGTTCAGAAGACTTTTGAACTCTTTTTTGATTTTAGTGGAGTTTTACAAGGCGGCAACCATAGAGTGCCAATTGACCAAATAGCAAGTTGGCAACGGCCGTCTTTCCACTAAAATTCCCCAATGTCACCCCACACCCATGAGGCTGCTGCCCCGCGCAGTTATTTACTTGCTCTCATTAGCTCGGCCATTTTATCGACAACGGCCGTATTCATTCGCTACCTCACCGAGACATACCACATTCCACCGCTGCTGCTGGCGTTTTGGCGCAGCTTCTTTGTCACGCTCACCCTGCTGATTGGCCTGCGCTTGTTCCGTACTGCTTTGCTGCCACTGCCGCGCCGCCATTTGCCCTACTTGGCTAGCTATGGCCTTTTGTTCACCGTCTTCAACGGCTTATGGACATTATCTGTGGCCTTGAACGGGGCGGCAGTGGCCACAGTGCTGGTTTACAGCTCGGCAGCGTTTACCGCTTTGTTGGCCCGCTGGCTGCTTAAAGAAACGCTCGATGCCGCCAAGCTAGCGGCGGTGGCATTTTGCCTGGCTGGCTGCATTCTGGTGGCCAACGCGCTTGATCCGGCGGCCTGGTCTAGCAATCTGGCCGGGATTCTAACCGGGACGCTGGCGGGTTTGGGGTACGCAGGCTACAGCTTGATGGGGCGGTCTGCGGCGCAGCGTGGCCTGAACCCGTGGACAACGCTGCTGTACGTGTTTGGCTTTGCCTCTTTCTTCTTTTTACTGCTAAATCTGCTGCCGGGTGAGAAGATGTTGGGAACGGCCGTTTCTGCCAACGATCTGCTCTGGTTTGGGAACCAGTGGGAGGGGTGGGGCATTGTGATTTTGCTGGCGGCAGGTCCCACCGTGATGGGTTTTGGCCTGGTTAACATTAGCCTGACGCTGTTGCCAGCCAGTGTGACCAACCTGATTTTGACCACGGAGCCTGTGTTTACGGCCGTACTCGCCTATCTGCTATTGGGGGAACTGCTTACCACCTTACAAATCATTGGCAGCCTGCTGATTTTAGGGGGTGTTCTCATGCTGCGCTGGCGTCGGCGACGTTTGCCGCAGCCATGAAAGCCCTCACGTCGGTGGATTTTGGCTGGTAGGAATGATACGGCCGTACAAATAGGCAACCACATGCTCATCCAAATCAACAATCTCTTCAGAGTCAATGACGCCTGCTTCGCGCACCATCGTGTTGATAATGAGCGGTCCTAGTAGCGCACCCACTGCCTGAAATGGGTTTTCCGGGCGAAGTTTGCCCTCGTCCTGGTATCGTTGCAGAAGGTGGGCAATTTTGGCAATGATGCCTAGCGGCACGCCAGCCGTTTCGCGCAATTCTGGCACGCGTGCTATTTCAGACATGATGATGGGAAACACCTTGGCGTGCAGTTCGGCCGCGCCGTAATAAGCCATCACCACCCGCCGTAAATCTGCCTCCAAATCGCCGCTGTATTGTACGGCCGTTTCCACTTCTGAATGATCCGCATAGTAAGAGATCGCTTCTTTCACTAGCTGTGCCTTGCTGCCATACTTGCGAAACAGCGTCACCTCGTTGATGTTGGCGATGTCTGCAATCTGCTTGGTGGTGGTACCTGCATACCCATTCGCTTCAATGAGCTGAACCACCGCTTCCAAAACCTGCGAATCTGTAACAATTTTTGGCATTATCATGCTCCTGTTTTGTGAAAAGTGTGCCTAAATTTTAGCATAAGCAAGTATTGACTTGCAAAAAACTATCTGTTATTCTTAAAGCAAGTGATTACTTGAAATAGAATCTTCTTGAAAATTTACCCAACTTACGCAGTGAGGACTACAAAAGTCTTGCAATCTCTGGACGAATCTCTGTCAATCATAAAACTTTTGTAGTCTACTAGAATTTCATCGCGAATTTCGCGGCAAAAACAACGAGGTACAAAATGAGTCGAATTGATCGGAGCAAAATAAAAGTTAGAAAGCGTGGTTATCAGTTTCGGCCGTTTCGCCCCACTGCCAAGCACGAACGGCCGTTAATCGATGCCAATTTGCCGCTGGACAGTGAGCTGATGGCGTTTGAACGCAACGGCGAGCGGCGGGTGCTGCTGGTAAAAGAGATGATTTATCATCACGTGGCCCAGGGGGAGCTGGCGGGTGAACCTTATTTGATTAGCTTTTGAGCACCTTGCAACAGTGGTGTCGGTCTGACGCCAGTTGTGAATGGGAAAGTGCATTGGTTCGGTGTACCGGGCATTGCCAACGGTCTGGCGGTGATGCGAGACGAGCAGAGCAAAAGTCTTTGGGATCACATCACGGGGGAATGTTTTGCTGGGCCGCTAAAAGGGAAGCAGCTTGAATTTTGGCACGTGCCGCTGACGACGGTTGAAGCGGAGCTGGCTAGGAATCCGCAGGCGATTTTGCTCAAATCGGATTACGATTCCCTCTTCAAGCGGTTTATGATGTGGGTTCACGCTTCATTTTCTGGTGGCAACAGCCTTATCAACCGTGAAAAATCGAAGATTCCACTTCATTTTCGTCTTTCGATGAGCAAGAAGATAGACGGCCGTTTACCCAAAGACAAACAGGGCCTCGGCGTCATTGGGGCAGATGACAGCGGCAAGTTTTATCCGATGGATTTGTTACCCAAAGGGCAACGGGTGACAGATGTGTGGCACGGCCGTACGCTCATCATCGAGCGAGGTGAAATTGATGGGGTGCCCACAGCCCGCTGGGCAGATGGCGAAGAGCCACCGATGCAGCTTTTGAGCCGCTGGTATGGCTTCTCCTTCACCTATCCCAACTGTGAAATTTACGATGGGGCGGGGCAGTTGTGGGAAGCGAAACGGAAAGCAAAGCGTTCGTTTAATTCATCATGAAGCCCTGGGTAAGAAATTGTGTGGATGTCCCATCCAGACCCTTGAGGTGAATGATGATAGACGAATTTGTAACGTATGAAACGGCCGTCACCCAAACGCTCAATCAGCACGTGTCGGTACGGTCATTTTTAGACAAACCAGTATCCGATGAGATGCTGCACGCCATTCTGAACGCCGCGCGACGATCGCCGACCAGCAGCAATATGCAAACCTACAGCATCATCGTGGTGCGCGATCCAGAAACGCGCCAGAAGCTGGCGGTGCTGGCTGGCAATCAGAAGCATATTGAAGAATGCGACGTTTTTGTGGGTTTTCTGGCCGACCTCAATCGACTGGGCATTGCCAGCGAGATGCACGGCGAAACGTTGGCTAAATCGCTGGAAACCACGCTGGTTTCGACGGTGGATGCAGCTTTGGTGGGGATGTCGGTGCAAACGGCCGCAGAGTCGTTTGGGCTAGGCGCGGTAATGATTGGCGGGATGCGGAATCAGCCGCACAAGGTGGCAGAGCTGCTGGGCTTTCCGTCCGGCGTCTACATGGTGTTTGGCATGAGCATCGGCTGGCCTGCGGCTGACCCCCCAGCGGTGTTGAAGCCACGCCTGCCAGAATCATTAGTAATTCACCATGAACGGTATGATCCGACCGACCCAATCTCGCGCATTGCCGAGTATGACGCTACGTTAGCAGATTATTACGGACAGCGCAACCAGAATACGGCCGCCTGGAGCGGCCCCATTGCCCAACGGCTGAACAAGCCCCGTCGCCCCCATTTACGGCAAACGCTAGAGGCGATGGGCTTTCATTTCGATTGAGACGTATCGAGAGAGAAGTTTGTGGCAACGAATTACGCGAATTAGCACGAAAAATTAGCGTAAATTAGCGCCAATTCGCTGCCAAATTAAAAAGTTTAGAGACGCGGGATGAGAACCGGCGTCTCTTTTTTGTACTGTTCGTAATCGGTTTGCCCCCCCCACTTTTCGTCGGCGCGACGTTCCAGCATGGGCACGCCGCTGACGCGGGTGAGCAGCAACGTCACAAACAGCGGGGAGATGAGGGCCACCCATTGCCACCCTTGCAGCACCGGCACGGCTATGATGGCCACGCCCAGCCACAGCACAATTTCGCCAAAATAGTTGGGGTGCCGCGATTTGGCCCACAGCCCACTGTTGATGAACTTGCCTTTGTTGGCGGGATTGGCTCTGAATTGGCTTTTTTGATTGTCTGCCACTACTTCAATGCCAAAGCCGATGATCCAGACGAGCGTACCGACGAGTGCTACCCAACCTAGCGGCTCGCGGTTGCTGCTGGTAATGGCCACCAGCGCGGCAGCGGCCGTAAACGTGACCCACAACCCCTGAATGGTCCACACATTGAAGAAGCGAATGAAGGAGGGTTTGATGTCGTCGAAACGGCCGTCTCCACCATCTCTATGCACGCGACGATACAAAAACGACCCCAGTCGCCCCGCCCAAATGATAACCATCGCCATGAGAAGGAGGGAACGGCCGTCTCGCTCTGGGCTTAGTAAAACGGCCAGAATCGTGACCGAAATGTAGGTGAGGCTGCCGGTTAAATCGAAAAACTTCTCGGTTTGCTGCTGGTAGGCGGGGATAAAGACAAGCCACTGCACCAGGAAGGCTGCGGCCACGCAAATGGCAAACAGCGGCAGTCCGCCAACTTCAGCGCTGCCCTGGCTGCCAGCCCAGGCCACACCTACGCCAATCAGAATCACAATGGGTAATGCAATAATCGCTTTCCGTTCTGCTTCGGTCATATGGTTTTGCTACCTTATCTGTTGCTAAATAGACGACGCAGGAAGCCAAAAATCTCATCCAGTGCCGACCCGCTGTTGTTTTGGTCCAGCAGTTGATTGAGTGTGCTCATCAGGCTGGGGTTGCTTTGTTGGGCCGCTTGCTGCTGACCGCCTAACAGTGAGGCGAGGCCGCTGGGATTTAACCCCTGCGACTGCTGCTGTTGGCCCAACGCGCCCAGCAGCAGCGGGGCGGCAATTTCCATGAGCTGCCCCATCTGGCCGCTGTTGAGGTTGCTGTTTTGGGCCAATCCCTGGGCCACGGCGGGCTGCTGGCTACCCAACACATGCCCCAAAATGCCTGCGCCATTGGCCGCCTGCGGATTTTCTAAAAATGCGGGCAAGTTGCTTAAAATGGAGCCGTCGTGGTCGTTGGCCAGGGCCTGGTGCAACGCTTGGGCGCCGTCTGGCTTGGCACTGTTGTTAGCCAGGGCGGAGGTAAGCAGCGGCATCGCCATCGAGAGGGCGGAGCCGGTTGAGGCTTCATCTGCGCCAATTTGTTGGCTGATTTGGGACAAGCCCCCTTGCCCTAACTGTTGCAATAGTTGATCCGTTAATGTGCTCATCTTCTCTTCCTTTTACTTTTCTTTTACTGAGAATGGGGCAATCATAACGGGAACGGCCGTTTCCTACAATTTTTGTCGCGTTCAAATCCCAAGCTAAAATGCAGTGCAAATGAAAAATAGGACGTATTTATGAATATTGCTGAGTTGATAAGACCTTCCGTTACGGCGGAGTTGAGTTTGGATGAACTGGTTGAAAGGTTGCGGCAGCAGGCTGATATTGACGCCATTTTGCTGGCTGGCACAACCGGGCAAGAAACGCTTAAACCGTACAGCGATTATGATTTGCTCATTGTGCTAAATGAGCTGCCCCAGCCGCCTTCGCTGATAATCACAACGATTGATGGGGTTTTGACGGAGCTGTACTTCTTAACTGCTGCGGCTGCGGACGAAATGCTGGCAAATCCCCAAACCATTGAAGCCAACACACTGCATGGCGCGTTCGTTTCCATGATCACAAAGGGGAAGATCGTGCACGACGCGACGGGGCGGCTGGCAAAGCTGCGCCACATCGCGCCCAAAACCCGGTTTGACAACATTTTGGAGCATCAAATTTACGGGGCTTGGTACTCAGTCACCTACAACCACGCCCAAAACCTGCGCTATTTTCACTCCGGGGATTCGCTCTATTGGGAAGCGTTGCAGTGCCGTTTACTTTACTGCATTTCCAACTGCCTGAGCGCGTATTTCACCCTGCGTAAGCTGCCCTGGCGCGGCGAAAAAGAGGCAATTCGCTACCTGCGGGCGCACGACCCAGACTTCCTTGCCCTCTTTCAAACCACCATCACGGCAGGTGGCCTTGAGCAGCAGTTCCCCAAATATGAGCAGCTCGTCGGGCAATGTGTGCCCGACGGAATGCCCCAATGGCCTGCAAGTTATACGGTTGTGCAGCCGCAAGCGGGGCTAACGTCAGAACGAATCAATCAACTGGTAAAATTATGGCAAGAATGGGTGAATGCAACTAGGGGAGCTTAACGTAAGCCTAACGCCTGTCTGAGCGGTGGGCGAGCTAAGAGAATACTTTCGTATTCACCAAATAAATAATTGACTTGAAGAAGCAAAGTTCTCGCCCGTCTGCTCTAAGCGTTGTTAGCTTTCGTATAAATCACTTGGGCTTTCCAAGAGGCTAGTTTGAAAGGTTTGCTTTGGTTTTTGATAAGTAGAATTGGTTCTTGAAATCAACCTTTGTAATGCAATCTGATGAAATTCTGAATTAATCTCAAATCCAATGAAATGCCGTTCTAGGTGTTTCGCTGCAATAGCAGTTGTTCCACTTCCGATAAAAGGGTCAAGAACCGTCTGCCCTTTGATTGTTGTAAGTTTAATTAAAAACTCAATCAATTTAACAGGTTTTTGCGCTTCATGAACACGCTTTTCATTTTTGCTAAATCCAAATTCAAGCATATTGGTGGGACTGGTTCCTTGAATTTGACATCCTTCAAAATTCATGGCTCCCACTGAATGTTCTAATACGTTATCGGCAATTGTTCCGCCGATCTTATATGGTTTGACGAACCATGCTATTGGTTCAAAGATGGGTGCTAAATTCCCTAACCGCCAACCTCGCCATTGCTCGGCTTGTTGCTCTAAACCGCGTCTTTCAAAAATTATGCTTATTCTCTGTGCACGATGATGAGCAGATGGTTTTTTCCAGGCAAGTATATCTTTCAATAAAAATCCGCTGTCCTCAAAAGCATTAATAGCTCGGTGCATTGTTCGTCTAGCACCAAAAATAAATAATGAGGACCCCTTCTTCATTTTCGGCATTAGTAGTTCGGACCAAGATTGACACCATTCTTGATATTCCTTACCGATATTTCGATCTGCTTGCGACCAACCATTGATTGGTTTTCCGCGTCTTTTGAATGCTGTTTTTCCTTTTTGAGCAGGTGACTGACCTAATAAAGCAGAATTTGTATTTTCGTGTAACACATCCCAATCATCCAAGCTAATTCCATATGGGATGTCTGAGAGAAATAAATCAATGCTGTTTTCTGATAGCAATGGAATATGTTCCCTACAGTCACCCAACGTTACTTTGTCCAAATATGTATTTTCCATTCGTTACCTCGTGTTGAGAATCCCATTGTCAGCAACTTTATTAATTGCCTTAACGCGATTATCCAATTTGCGTAACTTCAACACTTCCTTGATTGCCTCGTCACGGGACAAACGCATTATACGTTCCCGCTCTTTCGCCAGAAATTGCAGAGCCTCTTGTTTAGAAATACCAATCGATTCGGTTAATGCTATTTTCTCTTCACGCCATAACTCAGAAAGTATCTTATCAAAATCCAACATTGCAGTATTGATTGCTTGCCAGTAGGCAATAGCATTTTTTGAAGGATTTAGAGCTTCAACAGTTTGGAATACTTTATGAAGCAGGCTGATCGCTTTTTCTTGGCCGGCAAGAGCAGCGTATCTTATTCCAACTGCAAGATGTGTGTATGTGGAAACTAATACGGATCTAGTTGCAGCCTGTTGATAAATCTGGCTTGTTCGAGAAGGTAGCTGATAAGCAGGACAAACTACTGTGGCAAATGGTTTACCGTGTTTCCAGTTATCCATGGCCTGAACCTTGAAATCCTTTTGGTTCTTCGCTGTACGGCTAAGTCGAAATGCTTTTGCATCAGCGACAAAACTGTATTCTTCAGTGACACATTCAACATCTGCAACATTTGCACGTTCTTTTAAAACCAGGCTTGTGAAGCCCATTGCCTTAAAGGCTTCATGAATAACAACATCTGTATACTTTGAATACAGTTTTTCTTCAGAGCTGTCGTGACGATAACCTTCTGGTATTGCGCCACATAATCTCAGATGTCCGAGCAATGAGGAAAGGCGATTTTCGCTTACCTCCTGGGAAAGCTCTGCTTCTACTCTTTCAGCATCAACGCCAAAATCACCGCTCAAGCGGCTTATTTCATTGATCCAATGTGCTCGATTTTCTATCTGTTGTCCAGAGATAATATCCATACTTATATTGTTGCACAGAAACTGAATTTGAGGAAGCAAACAATTATTCAACAACTTGATAGAGTGCATAACCCCCTGATTTTCGACTTAGACAACCAAAAAAGGCAGTATATGTTGTATAAGAAGCCATGACGGGATCAATTGCAACAAAATCTTCGGTCTAAGATGTGTTATTGGGGTTTCGTGCAACATAGTTGACGATTTATGAACAAATTTCCGGCAAAAGATAGAATTTAATGCAGTATAAAAGATTTGCCCTGTTTCGCAAAGTTGCAAATGGCACGAGAGCTAAAAAAGGTCGGTTTTTCGCTTGAGGGTTTGGGCGTATTGGCGGGAGAGGGGGAGTTCAGTTTGGTTGGCGTCGGCGAGGCGGATTTGGTAGGTGCCGGAGAACCAGGGGACCACCTCGGCAATTTGGTTGAGGTTGACGAGGTACGCTTTGTGGATGCGGATGAAGTCGTAAGGTTCCAGGCGGGTTTCCAGTTCTTTGAGAGTGTGGCGCACCAGCAGCCGTTCGCCCGCGCTGTTGTTCAGGTACACTTTTTTGCTGTCCGCTTCTAGCCAGAGGATGTCGGCGTAATCGACCAGAACGCGGGTATCGTTGTCGCGGACGCCCCACAGCTTGGTAAGGCGGGGTTGGGTGCTCGTTTCTGAGCTTGCCAAATACCCTCGCAGCGCATTTTGCCGCTCTAAATAGCTGCCCCGCTCGCTCAACGCCTGCCGGATGCGAATCATCGTTTGGGCTAGGCGCTGCTCGCTGAATGGCTTGACGACGTAATCGAGGGCAGCCAGCTCGAAGGCGCGCACGGCGTGGGCATCGTACGCCGTGGCGAAGACGATGAGCGGCGGGTCGGGCCGTTCGCTAATGGCGGCGGCGGCGGCAAGGCCGTTGATCCCCGGCATGTTGATGTCCAAAAACACCACGTCGATTGGCTCGTTGGCGATTAGATCGAGCGTTTCCTGACCGTTGGTGGCTTCGTGGTAAACGGCCGTTCCCGCCAATTTCTCCAACATATACCGCAGTTCTCCCCGCGCTGGTTTTTCGTCGTCTGCAATGAGTATGTGCATGGTCAGAAAGAGATTGGAGACTGGAGATTGGAGATTAAAAGGCATCCCAATCTCCAATCTCTAATCTCCAGTCTCCTTTTCAAGTGGAACCTTAAACACGATCCGCGTGCCTTTGCCCGGTTCGGAATCAATGTGCAGGCGGTAGCTGTCGCCGTAGAGCATCCGCAGCCGCTCATCGACGTTACGCAGGCCAATAGACGGCCGTACCACTTCTGGCAGCGGGTTCGGTTGGGTCGCGCCGTTGGCCATCGCTTTGGCGACGTCGAAGCCGGGGCCATCGTCATCTAGCTGGATGAGCAAATCATCGGCGACGCGGTTGATGACGATGTGGATGGTGCCGCCCTCTGGCTGCTGGCTGACGCCGTGAATGACCGCATTTTCTACCAAAGGTTGCAGGACGAGGGTGGGAACGGCCGTATCCAGCCACTCCTTCGCCAAATTGGTCCAAATCACATTCAGCCGCTCGTCCAGCCGCGCCTTTTCCAATGCCAGGTACGCCTCTACATAGCTAATCTCATCTTGCAGCGGCACAAACTCCCCCGCGCTCAGCGCCCGCTGAAAAATTTCCGACAGCTTGATGAGCAGCTCCCGCGCTTCGTCTGGGTTGGTGCGCACAAAGTAGCGGATGGTGTTGAGCGTATTGAAAAAGAAGTGCGGGTTAATTTGGGCGTGCAGGGCGCGCAGCTCCGCCTGCGTCAGAGCCAGTCGGGTTTGGGTTAAATTTAAGTTGGCCTGCGCCAGCTCTAGCTGGGCGGTTTCGGCCAGACGGCGGCTGGCTTCATCCCGGACGTTTTGCACCATCAGAGCCACCGCCGCCAACGCCAGCCCGTAGATGAGCAAATTGGGCAGCAGCCGATTCAGGTAAAACGGTGGATAGCCGGTAGGGTAAAGCATGAGGGCAAAGGCGATGGCGACCAATCCCACCGCCAAACCAGCGGTGATGGGCGGTCGAAAGCGTTGTTCTTGCAGCAGCGGCGTGGTTAAGCCGATGGTGGTGCCCACCCAAACGGCCGTTACCGCATCCAGATTCTTCAGCACGGCAAACTCAAAATAGCGCGCCAGCGAAAATGGGTCTTCGTCCCAAAACAGATAGTCGCTCAGGCCGGTGAGCATCGTTGCCAGCAGCCCCGCCACCAAGCCGGCACGCCAGCCACCCAGTAAGCCAGCTACCAGCACAATTAGCAAATCAAACGTCACCTGATCGTCGGTGGTGCGGGCCAGCCCCAGCCGAATCAAAAAGACCAGGAGCTGGATGCCCAGCAGCGCGCCCATAAGCCGCCATTCGTCGGGGGGAACGGCCGTTTCCGACACAATGCGTCGAAACAGAGCGGTGCGGCTAAAGCCGTACACCAACGCCAGGGGGATGAGAATCTCTTGCAAGGCAAAGCCCAAAAAGTATGGGTTGAACAGGTCGAAATCGACCCAATTTTCAAAGCTGAACGGCACATTGTTGGTGCTGGAACGAACAAACAGCGTCCAAAATAAAATGGCAGCGGCAGCAACGGCCGTTGCAATGAGCGTGTTGGTGCGGTTTGCACTGTTCTGTTCAGACTGTTCCATGATGTTTGAGAAATGAAATCTAATTTTTACTACTTTCCAAAACTGTCCAGCTTTCAATGTCCACCAGGGCAAAAAACAGTTCCCGCTCGGCGGTGGCAAAGGAGACGGCCCAGACGGTGTCACCCTGCTGCGAGACGTACGTTTGCCAATTATCTACACCCGCTATGGCCTGGTCAATCCCCTCGGCCTGCCACGCCAGCTCAATCGCCTGGTTTTTACTGTTCTCGGCCGCCTCTTCCGCCTCAAACTCGGCCGGATTGTAGATGCCAGCCAGGTATGGTTCGTCTTCCCAAAATTCAACCGTGATGGCTAACTCGTCGAGCCCGTATCAAAACCAGACTTCCCACTTGGCCTCCCAACGGTTATACCACGTTTCAAACCCCCAATCGTCCACGTTGCCCAGCCGCGCCAGCACCTCTTCGTCGCTAAAGACAAACGCCTCGATGTGCTCGCGCCCCGTTTGGAACTCTGCGGCGGTTAGCTCACGCGGCACAAAGTAATCATCCACCACCGCATCGACCACGTTCACGTAGCCCCAGCCCAGCCACTCTTGGGCCGCTTCGCTGTACAGATCGACGGTGTAGAAACGGCCGTCTGCCTCATCAGCCCATGCATTGCCCGTCCAGTCTGGGTAGTTAGCCAGCCAATCGGCCACTTCGGGAAGTTCCGCCATGAGCTGGATGGCCAGCGCAGCCTGTTCGTCACCCTCGTCTTGCTCATCGGCTTCGATGACGATGGCTTCCATTTGCTCGGCAACGGCCGTAACAATGCCGCTGCCCATCATGCCATCTGCCATGCTGCCGTCCATGCTTTCACTCGTTTCAGCCGTACTAGCATCTTCGGTTTCTGGTTCGGAAACGGCCGCAACCACCACCGCTTCATCCGGCTCGATGGGTTGAGCAACGGCCGTGTCACCCTCATCTGCTTCATCCACATCGACCCAAACGAGCTGCTTCCCACCGCAGCCAGCCAGCAAAAACAAAGTGAACATCACTAATAGTACGCGCTTCATATTGTCACCTCCGCGTTCAATTCTGTTTGTAGGGGCAGACCCCCGTGTCTGCCCATTCGGCCATTTAGGGCACACACGGGGGTGCGCCCCTACATTAAATCCGTTGAACCAATCCCAACGGCGTGACCTGATGTCTGGGAAAACTTCATCGAGGGCACTGTTGCCTAAACGGCCGTCTACCACCTCTGCCAACACGTCCCGATAATCGGTTGTAATTGCCAAATCGCCATCATCCAACGCCTCTGGTGCCAGCGAAGGCCAGAGGCTGAGTACCTGACCGCCGTTGACGCCGCCCCCCATCAGGAACATAAAATTGCCATGCCCATGATCCGTTCCCTGGCTGCCATTTTCCGCCAGCCGACGGCCGAATTCGCTCATGGTAACTACCGTTACCCGGTTCATCTGCTCGCCCAGGTCGGCATACAGCGCGGCCAGCCCGTTGGCTAAATTGCTCAACAGCGCGTTAAACGTGCCGTTGAGCGTGCCCTGATTTTCGTGCGTGTCCCAGCCGCCCAAGTCGATACAAGCGACCTCCAATCCCACATCCGCCTTGATGAGCTGGGCCACCTGTTGCAGGCCCAGGCCAAACTCATCGCCGGGATAAACCGCGCCATTGCTGGGGCGGTAGCTTTCTGGATTGATCGCTTGCAATGTTTCTACCGTGTCGAACACCAGCCCAGCTTGCTGGCTCAACTGGTCGGTAGGTGCCTGAATGGTGTACAGGCTGGCTAGCGACTGCTGCATCCGGCGCAGCTCATCTTCCCGCCCCTTAAAATGAAAATCGGCAATCGATTGGATAGAAAGGGGCAAAACTGGCCCCCGCAGCGATTCTGGCACCATCGCACCCATGCCAATCGCCCGAAACGGTGACTCATTTTGCCACGCCGCCGACTGCAAATGGCGGCCAATCCAGCCCGTGCCGATGAGCTTTTCACCCGGCGTGCCGTACTCCATAAAGCGCATCGCGTCAAAATGGGAGCGGCTGGGGTCAATGGAACCCGTCGCATGGACGATGGCCAAATCCCCTTCGTCGTACACCTCTTTCAGCGCGGCCATCGCCGGGTGCAGCCCAAAATAGCCATCCAGATCGACCGCTGCGCCAAAGCCGCTGCCCGGTTCTGGCACCGCCAGGGTGGGGCGGGCGTCGAAATAGTTACGGCCGTCGCCAAACGGCACCACCGCACTCAGCCCGTCGATGCCGCCACGCAGGAAGATGTTGATGAGCACGTCGCCGGGCGGCCGCTGATTTTGGGCACGGAACGCCAGCCGGGGCATCCATTTGGGGAAGAGTGATTTGCTGGCTCCAATCACGCCCAGGGCACCGCTGTTTTGAAGGAATTGTCGTCGGGAAAGCGAGCCGTTTATCATGAGTTTTTTTCCTTTTTGAATGGGAGATTGGAGACTGGAGATTAGAGATTTTATGCTCACAATCTCCAATCTCTGATCTCTAATCTCCAAATTACCGCCATTGGAAGGCTGGTGAGGCGAGCATGAGGCCAAAGAGAGTGGCCAATTTACGGGCGAGGAGATGGGGGGTAACGGCCGTTTCACCATCACCCACACCATCCATCACGTAATCTATAAAATCAGCCCTGGCTTCCCCTGCCAGAGGCGCGCCCAGCACCTGTTCAGCAACGGCATCAACCAGTTGAGAAACCGTCTCCGGCTGGCCGATGCGCTGGTGCAGGTTGGTAGTCAGGCCGTAGCCGTCGTCGTAAATATCTTCGTAGGCACCGTGGGTGAGCGTCATGGCGACGTTCCAGCGGGCCAGCAGGCCGCCGCTGCTTTGCCAGGCAACTGCCACATCCGGGTAGCCGTTTGGGGCTGGCCAACCGTAGGGGGGCTGGCCTAAAGCATAGATCATCTCCTCTAGCCGCCACCATTGCGTAATTTGCGTTCCCGTTGCCCGGAGTGCGCCAATGAAGACGTCGAGCGGCCGTCTGAACTTTTGCCCCGCGCTGTTGAAAAATTCATCGGAAAGGAAGAGCGTTCGCAACACAATTTTGATGTCGCCGCTGGTTTGTTGCCAAACGGCCGTTAACCGATCAACCAAACTCACAGGTGGGGTGTCACGCACAAAACGAATGCACAACTTGGTGCAAATGAAGCGAGCCGTGGCGGGATGCTCTGTCAAAATATTGAGGACGTGCAAGCCATCTTCGATGCCGCGATTGCCTGGTAAGCTATGCCCCAGCACCTGCTTGGGGTCGGTGTCGTGGGTGGTGGGATCAAAGTAGAAGCCAGTGCGGGTGCCGTTGTGTGTTGTCCAGCCAGTGAAGGCGCGGGCGACTGCTTTCACATCTGCTTCGGTGTAGCCGCCATCTACGCCCAGGGTGTGCAGCTCCATCAGTTCGCGGGCGTAATTTTCGTTGGGGGCTTCGGCGACGTTGAGGTAGTTGTCCAGATAGTGCAGCATGGCAGGGCTTTTTGCCACCGCAAAAAGCAGGTCACGGAAGCTGCCTAATGCGTTGGCGCGAATCGCTTCCCGCTGAAACACAAGCAGGTCGCGGGTGTATTCATCCCCGGAAATGTTGAAATGATCGGCCCAAAATTCCACCATGCGCTCCAGCAGTTGCCGCTTGCTGTACACGGCACGGACGAGCATTCCTTCGGTGAGGGCGCGTTGGCTGCGGTATTCGCTGTTGCTGAGCTGGTGCAGGGTGTGGCGATCCATGTTGAGCAGCGGCAGGTTGCGGAGACGGCCGTTTGCCTCTGCATCCTCAATTTGTTCCGGGTGTAGCTGCTCATCCAGGTACGCTTCGATACCAATTTGGCGGGCGCGGCGCACGTCTGCTGGGCGCGGCCCGTAGCTGATGCGCTGCAAAAAGTGAAAGGTGGGGTCTGTTGTGATTGGGGGGATGGTTGCTACGGCCGTTTTTGCCTGCAAAAAGTTCCCCAAAAATAGATCGCGTCTGGATAAAGCCATGCCGTCCTCCAACTCAAAAAGATGAAGGCATGGTACGGTTTTGAGAGATAATTTGTCTCGGTTTGGTGATAAGTGGGCTAAAAATGTGACAACCGGTCGTCAGCAGCGACAACCGGTTGCCAATAAGGGAAGAGGATTATGGCGAGGTAGGAAGCAAGTATGAATGCTCTGGGTAAAAGACATAGCCATCTGTTTCCAACTGAGGATTATGAGACAAAACAGCTTCTTTGAACGTTTCCCAACTCATGCCTGTGCCGCGCCCAGCGACATATTTTTCCCAGACATCCCAGCGGTTACCGTAATAGCCAGTCATCCGCAAATTCCATGCTTCGCCGTTCTTTGGCAGCAAAGTGAACTCGGGGTTGGTTTCTGGCGGTGGTAGCGGAACGGCCGTTGCCTCTTCCGTTACTGGTTCCTCTTCATCTGGCTCTTCTGGTTTGATAATCAGCATCCCGTCTTTGAAGGTCAGATTGCCTTCCTTATGTGTGTCTGGCAGCTCATCTAGCGGCATGGGCAGCACAACCAGCGCGTATTCTGCCTGTTTGGAAGGTATGTGGAATCGCCGAAAATCGGAGGGATTAAGGTCTGCCTGCCAGGTACCCAGGTATCTGTTGCCGACGACGCCAGGGATGGTGTGAATTTCTACCGGAGTTCCGGACGGATAATCATAAAAACCATGGCTTTCCGACAATTTGTACACATTGGGAATTCTCAGCTCGAAGACCCCATCCATTGGCCCATCGTCGGAAAATGCACTCTCACGCAAACCAGTTGTAGCACGGGTGACCTCTTCTCCGTGTTTGAACAGGATGACGACGCAATTGTTGAGCCAACGGCCGTTTTCATCCTCAACTTGTCCGGCAAAAACCAATTCATCTGCATGAGTGAGCGCATCGTCAACTTCGTTGTTGACAACGGCGGCAGCTTCAATAAACGCATTTTGCCCAGCTTCAGAGCAGGCTGTTGCGCCAAAAAACAGGCTCCCAATCAGCAAAAGTAAAAGAAGCAAGGAGAGTGATTTGATGAAGCGAGACATACGATTCCTCCAATGGGTGCGACCGTTCACTGCCGAGCCAAAACCTATTTGAAAGTGCGACCTTTCGGAACAGCTAAAGCATATCTCGTTTATAGGCCAGCGGCGTGACAACAAGCTGATAGGTGGCATACAGAGATATGACAATGAACGATCTAATTTGGAGAATTCAGTTATGATCTTTGGGATTTAGCGCAGTTGGTAATAGCTGCTGCCAGCACAGGGTTGGCAAAGAATACGGCCGTTTCCAGCCACAATTTCCCGCTCATTCATAATTTCTTCGCCGCACTGTTGGCATATAGCGCGTTTGTCTGGCAGGCTAAGGCTAGCGGCTAGCGGCTGCCGCAGGGTAACGGACTGTATGTTGACTAACTGCTCATCCGGGATGCGCTGGTAGCCGACCAAGTATTGATGCCAGCGGTCAGGCTGGTGAGGGGCGTATTGCTGGGCCAGGGTGCGGGAAGCGGCCGTCGGCGCTACGCGGACTGCTTGGCCTGTGCGGGTATCTACTAAAGTGGCGGCCACTTTGCCATAATCCTCTACGCGCAGGGTGCGTCGGCCTACGAACGAATCTGTAGCGACGGCAATGCCATCGGCTCCGCAGCCGTCTGTTTCCACGATGGTGAGTAGCCGCTTGTCGTTGTTACAAAACGGCGTGTCGGCATCAGATGTCAGTAGCCCCAAAGCGATGAGGCCGCGCAGCCCCAGGCGCACGCCCAACACCTGCCGCGGGCACAAATGGTGGTGTCGCTTGGCTGACTGTTCTAATAGTTGAGGGAGCAGGGGGTGTAACGGCCGTTCTAAATCCAGTTTTGCAAGGGAGTTGGAGGAGGAAATTGGACTCATTGTAATTCTGACGCACTCAAGTGCGTAGGCATCTGCACGTATGTCGTCGCGTTAGCGGATGAAGTTGGTTAAAGTGTGGTCATTGTTGAGCAAACGGCCGTACACATGGCACAAATTGGGAACGAAAAAGATGATGGCACTCCTACTATTTCTTACACTAAGCATAATCAGTTCTATATTTGTTATCTTCGCTGCCATGCTTTCTGCACGTTTAAGCCGCGATGAAAATTTGACAGAAAGGTATGATAATGCAGAAGCTAGCCGCAACCAATCCCCCTCACTGTGTACCCAAAATTAAAACAGTCCGCCTCAAAAACACCTCTGGTTAGGAGCCTTGTAGCCGCGGATTCTTTCCGCACATTGGGAAAAATTAGCGGTTACGATTTAGCTGCGGCGACGTAGACCCAGATAAAATAAAATGAGGGCAAAGGCGGCACCGAGCAATCCACCCGCTACGGCCGTTCGTCCCACACCTTCTTTTTCCACCACTACCGGTGTCGTTTCTGGTTTTTGCAGCATTGAATGCCAGTTGGGGATGGTTTCCTTTGGCGGCAAACTGTATTTGGCCAGCCACCGTTCTTGGTAAGCGTTCCATTCCTCAGCCCAACGGCCGTCATCCCATCCCAGTTCCGCCTGACAAATCGCTTGAATCTGCTCTGCAAATTGTGCGCCACCCTTTGGCAGCAGCAACCCCAGCCGCACCCGCCTCAGCAGCAAATCGTCCAAATGCACGATCCCTTCATTACGCGCAGCCCAGCGCAGTTCTGCCCACAGCACATTGCTATTAGGAATCGTAACCAGTTCGCCCGGTTGCGCCGCCTTAACCAAATCATCCGCCTCGCGGCCATACCGGCCAATGAGCCGCTGCCGGGTCGCTTCTGGCAGCCTGGCAGGCAAATCTTCGGTTACTTCATCCAGTGCTGGGGCGTCTTCGTCTATTTTGGGCATTTTTGGCAGCGCGGTTCGTGCCGCCTTGAGCGCATCCAGGGCGATGAGGCGGAAGGTGGTTAGCTTGCCGCCCGTGACGGTGAGCAGCCCGTTTTCTGTCCACACCACGTGGTCGCGGGATTCAGCCGACGGATCCGCCTTGCCTGTGTTGATGACTGGGCGCACCCCAGCAAAGGTAGCCAGCACGTCATCCAACATGAGTGCCAGTGATGGGTAACGCGCTTCGACAGCGGCCATGAGATAAGCCACCTCGCCAGGGGTGATGTGCGGTTCGTGGTGCAACTCCTCGCTGTGATCCACGTCGGTGGTGCCAACCAGCGTCACGCCGTCCCAGGGAAAGATGAAGACAAAGCGGCCGTCTAGCGGATGGTTAAACGAAACCGCTTGGGCAATGGGGAAACGCCACTGCGGGAAGATGAGATGGCTGCCGCGCAACGGCCGTAATTTTGGTTCCTGGTCCACTTTTTGCCGTAGATCATCTGCCCATGCCCCGGTGGCGTTGATGACAATCTTGGCGCGAACGGCTTTCTTGCGGCCACTTTCCCGATCTTGCAGCATCGCGCCCACAACCTGCCCCTCTTCACGAATGAGATCAACAGCGGCTGTGTAGTTGACGGCCGTCCCGCCTGCCGCCACCGCCTCCCGAATCACTCGCAGCACCAGGCGCGCATCGTCCGTTTGGGCATCAAAATAGTGGAATGCGCCCGCCAAATCCTGCACGTTCAGGCGCGGAGCCAACATCCACACATCCTGCGGGCTATAGTAACGATGGCTCCACTGCAGGGCCACCAAATCGTAAAAAGAGAGTCCCGCGCGGACGAGCCATTTTTCCCGCCGCTGGCCGCTCCCTTTTTCGTTGGCCAGCAGGAAGCCTAGCGGGTCAACCAATCCAGGGGCAGATTCTTGCAGCTTTTGTCGCTCCTGCACGCTGGCCTGCGTTAGCCCAATTTTGCCTTGCTTCAGGTAGCGCAGCCCGCCGTGGACCAGTTTGGAGCTGCGGCTGGAGGTACCAAAAGCGAAGTCTCGCTGCTCCACCAGCAAGGTTTTCAGCCCTAGTCGTGTTGCTTCGCGCAAAATACCTGCGCCCGTAATGCCGCCCCCCACCACCACAATGTCCCACGGCTGGTCTAAATTCTGCCAAATCTGTTCACGCCAATTTGTGTTCCACATAAATTATTCCTGTAGCCGCCGTTTCTTACGGCGTAAAAGTGTGCAGGTTTGCAAGTGGGCAATTCACCCGTTCACCCTGTCATCCCCTCACTAAAACGCCCGGATTCATTACCCCTGCTGGATCATACTGCCGAGCGATGGTCTCCAACGTGGCAATGCCCAAACTGCCTTTCTCTGCTTCCAGGTAGGGGCGATGGTCTTTGCCCACGCCGTGCTGGTGGCTAATCGTTCCGCCGTGCCGCACGATGGCCTGGCTGGCGGCCGTTTTCATTGCCGTCCATCTGGCTAAATTTTCATCCGGGTCGGGGGAGAGCCGGAAAAGATAGGTGGTGTAGATGCTGCACCCGGTGGCGTACATGTGCGACAGGTGGGTGAAGACGTGCAGCCGCTCATCAAAATCGGCCATGGCTGTTTTGAGGCTGGCTTCAATATCTTGCAGGGTGTCATCTACCTGGTTCCAGGTAACGGCCGTTTCCAACGTATCTACCCCATAGCCAATTTCCCACAGCGCATTGCGCAGGTATGGTGTGCGGAACCGCCCTTTTTGCCACTGGTTGCCAAACTGCTGCCCCACGTGAATGCCACCTTGCTGTTTGGCAATATCCACCGCTTCGCTGCGAGCGGTGTTGACGATGTGCCGGTTGCCGCTAAAGCCCAGCAGCAGCATTGATTTACCTTCATCCACGCCGCGAATGCGCAATAATCGCTCCAGCGTGCCGATGAGTAGCTCATGCCCGGCCAGCTTGAGCGTGGTTTCGGTCTCGACGCCGGTGCTGAGGCGCAGCATGGAGAGGGGCAGATCGGCTTGCAGCATTTGGCGTACGGCCGTTTTGCCAGCTTCAAAATCCGGGAAGAAAATAGCGTTAAAAGATTCCCGCTCTGGTAAGGGTGAAATACGCACAGTTGCCTCGGTGATGATGCCCATACGCCCCTCGGAGCCAAGCACCAGTTGGCGCAAATCTGGCCCGGCGGCGGAAGCGGGCAGCGGTGGCATGATGAGGTCACCAGCAGGAGCCAGCAGCTTGCCCCCAGCGAATAAATCCTCGATACGGCCGTACCCCCGTGATTGCTGACCACTGGAGCGGGTTGCCACCCAGCCGCCCAGCGTGGAATATTCAAACGATTGGGGAAAATGGCCCAGCGTGTATCCTTTGGCGCGCAGCTGGGCTTCCAGTTCTGGCCCGGCAACGCCTGCCCCAAAGGTGGCAAGCTGGCTGGTTCTGTCCAATGTTTTGAGGCGGCTTAGCCGCTGCAAATTGATGGTGAGTACCGGCCGGTTGCTAGGTTCGGGATTGATGTGGCCGACCACAGAAGTGCCGCCCCCGTAGGGAATGAGCTTGAGATCGTGGCTACGCGCTAACTGCAACAGCGTCAGCACATCGGCTTCGGTGTGGGGGAAGGCAACGCCATCGGGGAAAGCGGCAATACGGCCGCTGCGTAAATCAACCCAATCGGGGAAGCTCTGGCCGCGTGCGTGCTTCAGCCGCGTTTCTGCATCTGTTTGAATGAGTGGGTGTTCAGGCAGGCGGCTGGCAGGCACGGTGGCCACCACATCTGCCAGGGTGGCGTCTTGCTGCGGTGAGGCGTCGCCGACCAGTTCAACCAAAAAGTCACCTGCTTTTTCAGGGAGGGGGTAGGTTACGGCCGTATCACCCCAGCCATTCCATCGTTTCATAGTCGCCATCCTTTACTTTAACTTACCTGAATGATAGGGCAGATATTGGGTGGTTGTCCAGAAGGTTGTAAAAAGCACCGGAAGAAAGTTGCGCCACGCTGTGATTTTTGTGAAAATGCATCATGCAGCCGATTGGATATCCGGTTAATCATGCGCTGTTGCAGCGTTACTGGCAAAACTTCATGACCACAGGGTCTCTAACATCCGTGCCTGGTGCGGAGCCAGACATTACGATTTTGCAATCATGGCAACGCTGCGCCCCGGTGGCAGACCCGACCAAAAGGCCACGACCCCCCGTGCTTAGTGAGCCAGTGCTGCAATCCCTGCTTAAATCTCAACAAGAGCTTGTTGCCATTGCCCTCCCTTTTATTGAGGATATGCACCAGTTTATTGAAGGCTCCGGTGCGGCAATTTTATTGGCTGATGGGACGGGCTGCCTGTTGGCTTTGTATGGCGATTCAGTGGCCAAAGAGATGGTTGAGGTGCGTCGGTTGGGGTTGGGGTCTTACTGGTCTGAAGCGTATTTGGGAACCAATGCGCTGGGCGTGAGCCTGATCGCGGCGATGCCGGTTCAGGTCGTTGGCGCAGAACATTACTTCCAGACGTTTCACCGTTTCACCAGTACGGCCGCACCCATTCATGATGTAAACGGCCGTATCCTCGGCGTGATCGGGGTGGTTAGCAGCGTCGAAGATTCAACATCGCATACCCTCTCGTTGGTGATGGCTGTGGCGCGGGCCATTAGCAACCAGCTCCAGGCGGAACTATATTTGGAAGAGGCCAATCGCCGCCTGACAGAGCTAAACACCATTATGAAATCTATTGCCGAAGGGGTGCTTACCTGGAACAGTGCTGGCAAGCTCAACCATGTGAATGCTCAAGCTGGTAAGCTGCTGAATATGTCGCCTGCCTCCGTGCTCGGTATGCCCATCACAGACGTGCTGGATTTGCCTGAAATTATTCAAACGGCACTGCGTGAAAATCGGGATTTGGAAGATACTGAGGTGACCTTGCAGGTAAAGCTCGTTGGCAACCTTTTGCAAACGGTGGTGACGCTGCGGGTTATTTGGGAGTATGGTCGCCCTGTGAGCTACATGATGATGTTACGGCCGTTGGCCCAGGTACGTCGTTTGGTGAACCAGCAAGTTGGCAGCCAGGCTAGATTAAAATTGGAAGATATTTTTGCCGAGTCGGCGGCGATGCGCCCGATAACTCGCCAGGCGCGTATTGCGGCCAAAGGCACTGCCCCCGTTTTGCTGTGCGGCGAGGGAGGCGTAGGCAAAAACCATCTGGCACGCGCCATTCACAACGACAGCGTGCGTGCCAACAAGCCCTTCATCTCTATCAACTGCCGTGCTATTCCCCGCGAACTCATCGTGAGCGAGTTTTTGGGGTTTGAAAAAGAGTCCGGGCGAGACGGCCGTCCGAGCAAATTTGAGCTAGCCCACGAAGGCACGCTGCTGCTAGACCAGGTAGAAAGTTTGTCGTTAGAAATGCAATCTGCATTGCTACAGGTGATTGAAACGAATCACGTGATGCGCTTGGGTAGTACCCGCCCAATTGCGGTTGATGTCCGAGTGATGGCTGCCACAGCGGCCGATCTCAAGATGGCAATTGCCGATGGCCAGTTTCTTTCTCATCTTTATTATCGTTTTTCTGTATTTAACGTTGAAGTGCCACCCTTGCGGGAGCGCACGGAAGATATTTTGCTCCTGGCACAACGTTTTTTAGCGCGCTCTGCCCGGCGACATGGGCAAAAGTTGGTGCTAGATGCAGAGGCGGCGGCAATTTTAAGTCGGTACCCCTGGCCAGGAAATGTGCGTGAGCTAGAAATGGTGCTGGAACGAGCCACATACCAAAGCAGCGGCTATATGATTACGCCAATGGATTTGCCAGAAAGTGTCCGTAAGGGGCGTGTGGTTATGGGGCAGGGGCCGGAGGTACAGCCTGTTTTGTCAGCCGCCGAGGCGGAGCGCGAGGCAATCATCCGGGCGGGGTGGGCGTGCCAGGGGCGTGTTTCTGAGATGGCGCGTGAGCTGGAAATCGGCCGTACCACGCTTTGGCGTAAGATGAAGTTACACCAAATAGATCCGGCTCGCTTTAGAAACGGCCGTTAAGCTCCGCAAGGCTCGTGTTTCATTTTGAAACACATTTCCGATTCCAGTGTTTCATGATGAAACAAAATCGTGAGGCTTCTTGCTAAAGTCGTTCGCAACCCCGTATAGTACTCAAGTGTTATACAACTTACACAAATAAACTCAACTTCACATTGTAGTCACTGCCCAACTGTTTTTAACAAATTTGCTACCTGGAACGGCCGTGTTAGCAAGGCATTTTTGGTCATTCTTACCTGCTGTAATCTTGTGGCTATGTTGGGCTGCATACACAACAAGGAGGTGGTTTCCACACACACATTTCTAAAATAGTGCGACTTTTACCCCCCCCCCCCGCAAAAATATACATTTTTGCAAACTGTACAGCAATTAGCTGTACCCTTCGTTTATCAAGGATTTTAGGAAGAAGTAGGATCATTAAGGAGATAAAAAATGGATAACTTACTTGGTGAATTTCTTGGCACAATGTTTTTGATCATTTTGGGTAATGGCGTTGTTGCCAATGTTCTCTTGAGTAAATCAAAAGGTGAAAACGCTGGTTGGATCGTGATAACCACAGGGTGGGCCATGGCCGTAATGGTTGGTGTTTTCGTCGCAATTTCCGCTGGTGCGCCGGAAGCTGACATTAACCCGGCCGTGACCATTGGTAAATGGCTCATTTTGGGAACTTATGATGCCGGTCAGGCTATTGTGACCATGCTCATCCAAATTGCTGGTGGATTTGTAGGTGCGGTTATCGTTTGGTTAGCTTACTACCGCCATTGGGCAGAAACAAGCGACCAGGGTCTGAAATTGGCCGTACATTCCACTGGCCCAGCTATTCGCGACACCACCTGGAACTTCGTCACTGAGCTGATCGGCACGATGGTTCTGCTCATTGGTGTGGGTGCAATCTTCTCTGGCGCAACAAACGGTAGCCCGGCAGCTGGCTTAGGCCCGTACTTGGTTGGTGCTTTGGTTTGGGGCATTGGCCTCTCGCTAGGTGGCCCCACCGGATACGCCATCAATCCAGCTCGTGACCTTGGCCCCCGCCTCGCTCATTTCTTGTTGCCCATCGCCGGCAAAGGCGATTCCGATTGGGGATACGGCTGGATTCCAGTCGTTGCTCCACTGATTGGTGGTATCTTAGGCGCGCTGGTTTGGAACTCGGTATTTTAGTTGAACCCTCCAAGGGGTAGCCAACAAACTGCATATACCCTTGGTTATACTTGCATATACCCTTGGTTAAATGGTAGAGCGGTAGCCGGTCTATTTCACCGGGTGCCGCTCTTACCAAAAGCGGATTTCGCCTCCGGATCAAGCCAAACTTCCGCTACTTAATCATTAACAGAATTGACCCCATAGTTTTTAAAAAAGGAGCGTTGTTGTGAAAAAACTAATTAACGCTGTTGATAACGTTGTCAAAGAGCAGCTAGAGGGGATGGCTTTGGCTCACGCTGATGCGCTAAAGGTTACCTATGACCCTTACTTTGTTGTACGCGCTGATGCGCCGGTTGAAGGTAAGGTGGCACTGGTTTCCGGTGGCGGCAGCGGCCACGAACCGATGCACGGTGGCTTTGTGGGCATGGGCATGTTGGATGGTGCTTGCCCTGGTGAGGTATTCACGTCCCCAACCCCAGATCAGATGTATGAATGTGCCAAGGCGGTAGACAGCGGCGCAGGTGTTCTATTCTTGGTAAAGAATTACACTGGTGACGTACTGAATTTTGAAACGGCCGCAGAGCTCGCCTATGCCGAAGGGATCAAAGTGCAATCAATTTTGATTGACGATGATGCCGCGGTAAAAGATAGTTTGTACACGGCTGGTCGGCGTGGTGTTGGCACCACCGTCGTCGTAGAAAAAGTTGTGGGTGCGGCAGCAGAAGCTGGTTACAGCCTGGACCAATGTGCTGATTTGGCCCGCAAGGTGAACATGTACGGCCGTTCCATTGGTATCGCCCTCACCTCCTGTATTGTGCCCGCTGCTGGCAAGCCCACATTCGACCTGGGCGACGGCGAATTTGAGTTTGGCATTGGCATTCATGGTGAACCGGGCCGCAAGCGGCTGCCGATGACCTCTGTCGATGAGATCACAGGCATGATGGCAGCGGCCGTTCTGGATGATGAAGCCTACAGCCGCACCGTACGCGAATGGGACAATGAAGAAGGCACCTGGGTTGAGAAAGAACTCACCGACGAGCCTTTCAAATCTGGCGATTCCGTGATTGCCTTTGTGAACAGCATGGGCGGCACGCCGGTTTCTGAGCTATATGCCGTATATCGCAAGCTGGCTGCTGAATGTGAAGCACGTGGCATCACCATTGCCCGCAACCTCATCGGCCCATACATTACCTCTCTGGAAATGCAAGGATGTTCTATCACTCTTGTTAAAACCGATGACGAAATTTTGAAATTCTGGGATGCCCCCGTAAACACGCCCGGTCTGCGCTGGGGCGCATAGTTTCAGTAAACAGTCCTCAGTAAGTTAGTAATCAGGCTGGTTTTGCATTCACTGATTACTGCTTATTGATCACCGATTACTGCTTTAGAAGGAGCAGGTCTTTTAATTATGATTACCAAAGACCAGATAGTGCGGTGGCTAGAAAAAACAGCGGCCGTTTTACACGAAAACAAAAGTTACCTCACCGAACTGGACTCCGCCATTGGGGATGCCGATCATGGCACCAATATGGATCGGGGCTTCAAGAAGGTGATGGAAAAACTCCCCACTGTTTCTGACAAAGATATTGGCAATATTCTCAAAACCACTGGCATGACACTGATCTCTAGCGTGGGCGGTGCAAGTGGCCCGCTTTACGGCACATTTTTCATGCGTAGCGGCATGGCCATGGCTTCAAAAGAAGAGCTGAGCAACGAAGATTTGTTTAAGCTACTTGAGGCTGGTGTAGAAGGTGTTTTGCAGCGGGGTCGTCCAAATTTGGAAGACAAAACGATGTACGATGCCTGGGCACCCGCCATGGAAGCGATGCAAAACGCGCTGTCGTCTGGTGAAGAAACGGTGGCGATTTTGGAAACGGCCGTTGCTGCTGCCGAACAAGGCATGAAAAACACCATTCCGCTGCAAGCACGCAAAGGTCGTGCCAGCTATCTGGGTGAACGCAGCATCGGGCATCAGGACCCTGGGGCAACCTCATCCTACCTTATGCTCAACGCCCTGCTCGAAACAATCAAAGAATAACCTGTGTAATCTGCAAAATCTGTAGATCATTAAGTAAACCGCAGACAGTTTTTTGATAACTCAAAGCACGATGTGGTTTACTTTTAAGAGAAGCAAGTGTCGCTTTAATTTCGGTAAATATCTTGCTTCTCACATGAATAAGGAGCAAAAATGTCAAAATATGTAGCAGCAATTGACCAGGGTACGACCAGTACCCGTTGTATGATCTTTAATCACAGCGGTGAATCCGTAGCAATTCACCAAATGGAGCATGAGCAAATCTTCCCGAAACCGGGCTGGGTTGAGCATGATCCCATGGAAATTTGGGCACGCACCCAAGATGTTGTGAAAGGTGCTTTGGATCGCGCAGGCATCACGGCTAAAGATTTGGCCGCCGTTGGTATTACCAACCAACGCGAGACCACTGTTGTGTGGGACAAAAACACCGGCAAGCCGTACCATAACGCCGTTGTTTGGATGGACACCCGCAATGACAAAGTTGTAGCCGAGATGGCCAAAGATGGCGGTCAAGATCGCTTCCGTCCGCAGGTTGGGTTGCCCTTGGCCACTTACTTCTCTGGCCTCAAGGTAAAATGGCTGCTTGACAACGTACCAGAAATTCGCGCCGCAGCCGACAAAGGCGATGCCCTCTTCGGCAATATCGACACCTGGGTAATTTGGAACCTGACTGGTGGTCCTAACGGGGGCGCACACGTAACCGATGTTACCAATGCCAGCCGTACCATGCTCATGAACCTGGATACGCTTAGCTGGAATGCTGACATTGCTGCCGCAATGGGCATCCCCATGAGCATGTTGCCCACAATCAAATCCTCCTCTGAGGTTTACGGCTATACTCTGGACGATGGCCCGTTTGGCGGCCGTATTCCGGTAGCTGGCGACCTGGGTGATCAGCAAGCTGCTACGGTTGGGCAAGCCTGCTTCAGCCCCGGCGAAGCCAAAAACACCTACGGCACCGGCTGCTTCATGATCTTGAACACCGGCACGGAACCAGTTCCCTCCAACAACGGTTTGCTGACCACCTTGTGCTACAAGTTTGGCGACCAACCGGCCGTTTACGCACTGGAAGGCTCCATTGCTATTACCGGTGCTTTGGTACAGTGGCTGCGTGACAACTTGAAGATGATCAAATCTGCCCCTGAGGTAGAAGAGTTGGCCAAGACGGTGGATGACAATGGTGGTATCTACTTTGTGCCAGCATTCTCCGGTTTGTACGCACCGTACTGGAAAGACGATGCCCGTGGCGTTATTGCTGGCCTCACCCGCTACGTGAATCGGGGTCACTTTGGCCGCGCTACGCTGGAAGCCACTGCTTACCAAACCCGCGAGGTTCTGGACGCGATGAATGCAGACTCCGGCGTTGATCTGACGGCTTTGAAAGTGGATGGCGGTATGGTCTTTAACAATTTGCTGATGCAGTTCCAGGCAGATGTGTTGGGCGTACCGGTGATTCGGCCCAAGGTTGCAGAAACAACCGCTCTGGGTGCTGCTTACGCCGCTGGTTTGGCCGTTGGCTTCTGGAAGAACACGGACGAAATGCGCGAGAATTGGGGCGTAGACAAGACGTGGGAACCCAACAAAGACAGCAATGCCAGCACGGACCTGTACAGGATGTGGAAGAAAGCGGTTACCCGGACCTTTGACTGGGTTGAGTAATTGCTAATTAATTTTTGAAACGAAAGGTTCTCGACGCTGGAAACGGCCGTCGGGAACCTTTTTTTTGCACCTAAAGAAAGTGTGTGGGGATGGTTGGACTCGTCGTTGTTTCTCATAGTGCTACCCTGGCCCAAGGGGTTCGTGAATTAGCAGAGCAGATGGTGCAAGGACAGGTGCCCATAGCAATCGCTGGCGGCATTGATGATCCGGAACAACCCATTGGCACCGATCCGATGAAGGTGATGGCGGCTATCGAATCTGTTTATAGTGACGATGGCGTGCTGGTGCTGATGGATTTGGGCAGTGCTTTGCTCAGTGCCGAAATGGCGCTGGAATTTTTACCAGAAGATCAACAATTGAATATAAGGCTATGCGCTGCGCCTCTGGTGGAGGGAACCATGGCTGCCGCTGTGCAGGCGATGGTGGGGGGGAGTCTAGCGCAGGTGTTAACCGAAGCGGAGGGGGCCTTGGCTGTGAAGGCAGAGCAGCTCAATTTGCCAGTTCCGCAGGTGGCCGGTACGCAAATCCCGCCAACTGCTGCTGCCGCGCCGACTGACGAAAAACCAGAAGAAATTAGCCTGACTGTCAATAACAAGATGGGGCTTCATGCCCGGCCTGCGGCCAATTTTGTGCAGACGGCCAGCAAGTTCCAGGCAGAAATTGCCGTTCGCAAGAATGGCAAGACTGCCAATGCCAAGAGCATTAACCAGGTGGCGACGCTGGGAGTGCGGCAGGGGGAAACGATTTTGGTAACGGCCGTTGGCCCAGACAGCTCCCAGGCAATTGCGGCGATTCAGCAGCTAGCTGCCGAAAACTTTGGCGAAGCTGAGGATGACAGTGTGCCAGAACCCGTGGTGGAAACGGCCGTTACCCAACCAGCAGAACCGGGGCAGCTACAGGGGGTTGCCGCCTCACCGGGAATCGCCTTGGGACCGGTGCTGCAATATCGCCCCAAGCTGCCCACCGTTGTGCGGGAGGAAGGGAGGGTACCTGAGGCGGAGTGGCAGCGGCTGCAAACGGCCGTCCAAACTACGCTGACTGACCTGAAAACCCTACAACAACAGACGGCGCAGCAGGCTGGGAGTGCCGAAGCGGCCATTTTTGAAGCGCATCAGCTCATTGTACAAGACCCGGATTTGCAAACGGCCGTCCAAACGATGTTGGAAGCTGAAAAAATTAATGCCGAAGCTGCCTGGCAGAAAGCGATCGAGCAAACGGCCCAGCGGTTCCTCAATTTGGACGATCCATACTTTCAGGCGCGGGCGGCAGACGTGCGGGATGTGGGCAATCGGGTGCTGCGCCATTTGCTGGGGGTGTCGATGCCGTCGCTGGCGGCGGAACGGCCGTACATACTGGTCGCTGCTGATTTAACCCCGTCAGACACGGCTCGGCTTGATGCTGAGCTGGTGCTGGGCATTTGCACGGAGCTGGGTGGCGCGACGGCGCACAGTGCCATTTTGGCGCGTGCTCTGGGCATTCCAGCGGTGGTGGGGGCAGGTAGCCAGTTAGCCGATGTGGCAGATGGGCAACTGTTGGGTGTAGACGGCCGTACCGGGCAAATCTGGCTAGACCCAAATGAAACCCAAAGTGCTGAATTACAAGCTGCGCGAGAGGCGTGGCAAGCAGAGCAGCAAGCGGCCAAAGCGGCCAGCCAGGCCATCGCAGAAACGGCCGATGGCGTGCGCATTGAGGTGGCGGCCAACATTGGCGGACCAAACGATGTGGACGTGGCGTTAAGCTACGGCGCGGAGGGCGTGGGGCTGTTCCGCACGGAATTTCTGTTTTTGGATCGGCAAGAGGCACCGAGCGAGGCGGAGCAGTTGGCCGCGTACCAACAGGTGGTGGCCGGTTTGCAGCAACGGCCGCTTATCATTCGCACGCTGGATGTGGGGGGTGACAAGCCGCTGCCGTATTTGGATTTGGGTGAGGAAGAAAACCCATTCCTGGGCTGGCGGGGGATTCGCTTTTGCCTGGACATGCCGGAGATTTTCCTGCCGCAGCTGCGTGCTATTTTGCAAGCCAGCGTGCTGGCAGACGGCACGCCAGCCAATGTGAAGCTGATGTTTCCCATGATTGGCACCTTGGATGAGCTGCGCCGCGCCAAAGCAATGTTGCAAACTGCCCGTGAACAGCTTTTGGCTGAAGGAAAACTATTTGACCCCAACATGGCCGTGGGCATGATGATCGAACTGCCCTCGACGGTGGCCATTGCCGATTTGCTGGCCACCGAGGTGGACTTTTTCAGCATCGGCACCAATGATTTGACGCAGTACGTGATGGCTGCCGACCGGGGCAACGCCAACGTAGCGGAGCTGGCTCAGGCGTTTCAGCCAGCCGTTTTGCGCATGATTCAGCAAACGGCCGTTGCTGCCCAAAACGCAAATATCTGGGTGGGGATGTGCGGCGAGCTGGCGAGCAATCCGCTAGCCACGCCGCTGCTGCTGGGCCTGGGCCTGACGGAGCTAAGCATGGCCGCGCCGTCCATCCCGGCGGTGAAAACCGCCCTGCGCCGCTGGTCGCTGCCGGAGGCGGAGGCGTTGGCGGCTGAGGTGCTGGGGTTGGATTCGGTAACGGCCGTTCAATCCTACTTGGAAGCTGCGAGGAAGTAAGAAATCAAATGCTCGGGCCGCTTCTCAGTTCCAAAGGGCTGCTCTCCAGACCGTGCCCGTTGGTGGCACAGGGAGAGAAGGAAATTCCTCTCCGGATTACAATAAAGCGATTTCATTGCTCTTATCTCAAATTGAGAGTTGCTAGAAATTATGCTATATTGCCCATGAAATTTCAGATGCATTTTGTTATGGAGGCGAAATTATGATTGATTTTGACAATGCAGCGTTTGGCATAGGTATTGGTGATATTCAGTTGGCGGTACACCGTGAAGCAGTTCGCCTCCGGAAAGAAACACATGGCAATCATCTTGCGATGGAATTGATACTTATTGCGAAAATGCAAGATCTTGGATTGATCTCTGAAGACGAAGTGGAAATACTGACCACAATCAATGATATTGCTGTTAGGTCTGCCAATGGCCGCCTTGAGCCCGAGGAGGCATATCACGAAGTACGCAGAATCTATGATGAGATGCTTGCTACCGGCAAAGCGAGCCCTGTTGCTTTAGTCAGTGCAGGCAGTGCAGCTGAATCTTACATCTCTATTGAGGACTATAATGACAAACCCACAATAGTCTACAAAGCAAAAAGTAGCGGGACTTGGGAAGGTATTGGGAATAAGATTGGAATACTAATTGGTGCTAAGCTAGGAGGCCCTGCCGGTGCAGTACTTGGTGGAATGATCGGGGGTGCCATTGGGAATGAAGTCGATGAGAAGAGATCAGAAGAGGACGGTGAATAATATGACAAATGTGGCTAGATTTCCACGTAATCATCAAAGATTTTAGACGTTAAGCTGTGACTGAATCCAATAGGCACCCAGCGTATCATACTTCTTCTCTTTTATCTTCTATCTTTGTTCGTAAGTGGTTATGTTTTCTAGGCTGAGTATTTTTGCTTATGAATAAAAATATCAAAATTTGACTGAATTCACTTATTTTACGCGGCGTAGATTTCAAAAGTCTTGGAGTACTTTGGGATCGACACAATGATCAGTATGACTTTTGAATTTTTTCCCAGTGTCAGCGCGTAAAATCAGTGAATTCAATAGATCACCCGTCCACCTCTGTTGTCCCCGGATATTATTAGGTCACATATAATTCTGCAAAGTTGCGCGTCGTTTAGGCATCGAGCAGGCGATTCGCCTCTATCCAAGCAGTCAATTAAACTAAGGTAACAGCCCCTGGCGCACTCGTAGTCGTCGGGCCAGTCGCCACCTGTGTCGTTTCGCCTACGCAATTCGATAGTATTCGGCTGATCACTACATCCACATTTACAGTCTCTTTCCTCTATCTGCTGCAAGTTTTGAGCCTTTATAAGGCTTGCCTGGATACGCGTATAGTTAATTTCAGCAGAAGACTTGACGTACAATATTGTTGGGTGGTCATTTTCCTCTGCATCCGTGAAGTGAACAATATCTTCCCGACGAATGTCCATATAACTGGATGCTGTAAGAGATGGATAAACTCTAACAAGGCCATCGGGGGCTTCAGCTATGAAACCTTTAACTGTGGTGAGGTTACTGTCGTGTCCTTGATTGTGGAGTTCCTTTAGAATAGGATTTAATTTTGGATGTTTATTATTAGTCATGGTTTCTCCCATCAGAATATGATTATAGGAAATGATTGCAAGGTAGACTATATAGCATCTTGCGGTGAAAAGGGATTTGGCTAACTGCTATTTATCCTGTCTGTGAAGGCAGAGAATTTGCTTGACTGAACCTGAAATCTGGTGCTGATTAGTACTGGAGGGTTAAGATTAATCCTATTTTACACCATCTTAAAATTTCGCAAAGTCCTCATAAACCTCTCCGGCCCTCACAAGTTTGTATTTCAGTATTGAAATGGTACAACTTGCTTCTAAAGGGTGTAACATGTTACGCAAACTAATCGGTGGGGGAAACGGCCGTATCCACGTGCTCATCCCCAAAAACTGGATGAAGAATGCGCCATAGCTCCACCACAATCGGCATGATGGCAATGGTCCACAGCCCATAAGCCAGGCCGTGCCAGACGCCGCCATTTTCCACAAAAATGCTTACCCAAAGTGCCACCCCACCCACATGCACGGCGATTAAACTGAGCCAACTGCCACCCAGAGCCGCCTCAGCTTCCGGCTGGAACAGCCGCCGAGCAAAGTAAGGGATGATGGCAAAGCCAAATTGCAGCACCCAGCCGTAAATTAATGCTTGTGGGGCGTTGGCTTCAATGCCCGCACCGGGGAAGCCGGGAACTTGCAGGATGATTAGCGGCGCAATCAACACGGGAGCCAGGAACCAAAAGTAGGCGGTGAGCAGATGCCACAAGCCCGGCTTGGCCCACTGCGCCCGATCGCCCCAAACTGGCTTGATGATGTTGAGCAGCAGCCAAATCGTGGCACTTAAATGCAGCACCAATCCCGGTACGGTGAAGTAAAGGGAGCTAAACCACGGCCCCAGCACCAGCCCTAACGCTCCCAGGCTCATCATCCAGTAGATTTTGTTGAGCGAATTGGGCCAGTGGAACGGCCGTTTCATCACCCTTGGGTACAACTCGATTAGCAACCCAGCAAACACAAGCGACATCAACCCCCAATTGTTGGCGTGGATGTGAACCTCAATTGGAACCTGAATTGCCAGCACGTCGCTCCAACCAAGCCACAGGCCGGTGCCCACGATGATGCCCACCAGGAAGAAGCCCAAGCCCGTAAGGTAAAAGCGGTTTGGCAAGCTGAGCGTGGCGCGATTGGCGGGACGCAGTTGGTAAAGCTGGTGTCCCAACAGCAGCGTGGCCGCAAAAATGAGTGTACCGCCCACAAAAATGAGCACCTGGTTGACAATAGGAATGCCCGCCAGCAGAAGCATAAGCCCAGCGTTGAGCAGCAGCCAGATATCTAGCCGGGTGCGCGGTTTTGGTAAGCTGGCTCGTTTGGCGGCTAGCAAGGGGAGCAAGCCAAATAGCAGCTCTGTCAGTGCACCAAGGGTGATGAAGTGAACGCGCAGCCAGCGCAATCCATTCACCCAGGGGATGATGGTCCAACTGGTGAGGGCCGCATCAAGTGCCGTTAAACCAGCAACGGCCAGGAACAAAAAGGTCATTAAAAAGTAAAGATTCATCATTTCTCCTTTTGAAATCCGCAGATTTCACAGGCTTGTGGTGAGCGTAGCCGAACCATTGGCGCAGATTTTTCTCTTATTCTTTGCGCCCTCGTGCCTTTGCGTGATTTTTATGGTTTCGGTTGGTGCTTTGGTAGTTGGTTGATTTGCTCACGGGCGAGGCTGATCTGGACGGTACGGCCGTACACCCCCACAACTTTTTCCAATGGCACCAGCCGGTAATCCGGCAGTTGGCAGCAAAGGATGAGATGAGTCGGTTGTTTGGTACGGTCGTCTAGCAAAATTGCCGCCAGTTCACCAACCAATTCGCCTTCGCTGCTTTGGATGGCCATGCCACGGGAAACGGCCGTTTCCACTATCGCCCCGCACGCCAAACAAACCTGTGCCTCAATCGTCAGCTTTTCCACCATTTCAGCCACCAAGCCACACCTCGTATTTTTCACTGCAGAGGGCGCAGAGAGCGCAGAGGTTGGGTTGAGACGATATAAAACTCCGCGTACTTCGCGATCTCTGCGGTTTTTCCTTTTACAGTTGGCAGGATAGGGGAAATGGCATGAAGATGCGCCGACTTTTGTCGGATTTACAACTATTTGTCAACAATGGGTGGCTTTGGGAATAAAAGGTGTCGTGGGCTGGCCAGTTCTCTGCGCCTCCGCGACTCTGCGCTAAATTTTATGTGGCGATGTCTGCCAGAGCAGCGGCATCTAAAATGTGGATTTGGTGACGTTCCACCTGGATGAGGCCATCTTGCTCTAGCTGGCGCAGGGCGCGCTGCACCACATCTGGCACGGTGCCTAAACGCGCCGCCAGCTCAGATTGCGTGTACCAGCGGGGCCGCGACAATACCCCACCCACCGCGCCATCGCTGATCAAGCGAGCCAGCCGCCCGGTGACTGGGCGCAGCGACAAGTCGGCAACGAGGGTCACCAGATGGAGCACCCGCTCCGCCATTTTGGCAATGGCGTGCTGAGCAAAATCCGGGTTTTGGCGCAGGGCGTGGTTGAGTGCCTGCCGGGGCAGCAGCCAGACGTTAGCCGTTTCCAGGGCAATAGCCGTGGCTGGATTGGGCTGGTTGGCAAAGACGACGATTTCGTTGAAGGTGTCGCCCGGTTCCATAAAGCGCAGCACTTGTTCGCGACCGGCTGGGTTGCTTTTGACTATTTTGACCCAGCCCGTTTGCAAAAAATAGAGGCCAGTGGCTTGCTCTCCCTCCAAGAAGATGATTTCGCCGGGGTCGTAGGTACGCCGAACGGCCGTTTGCACCAGTTCAGTCAGGGTTAATTCAGGTAGTCCCGCAAAAAAAGAGAGCGTTTGCAGCTGGTTGGCCAGCTCGCTAGGGGAATGTTTAGCAGACATGCAACGATTATACGAATTTTACGAATTTGCTAAAAGTTCTTCACAATTTCTGAACATCTTATTGCTAATCTCTGTTCATCGGCCAAACAAAAGGCTGACTTTTAACAAAGAATTTTAGAAACGTTCGGAGGTAAAGTAATGAACAGAAGTAAATTTGTAAAGTTTGGTGGAATTTTGATTGTACTGTTGGCGTTAGCAGCTTTGGTGGGTAGCTCACTCACCTTTGCCCAGGATGAGCCAGACACAGACGACACGGTAACCATTCCTGAGGATGGCAGTGAAACGGAAGATAGGCGTCCCAACGGCCGTTTCGGACACCACGGCCCGCGCGGTTTGAAAGGTCACATTGACCGCGATGAAGCGCAGGCGTTGCTCGCTGACGAATTGGGCGTGACGGTGGATGAGCTAGAAGCTGCCCACGATGCCGCTAAAGACGCGCTAGAAGCTGAAGACGGCCGTCCTAACCGTGACGAGATGAAAGAGTTAATTGCCACCGAGCTAGGCGTCACTGTTGAAGAGCTGGAAGCTGCTCGTGATGTCGTCATGGAAACTTTGCTGGCGCAATTGGTGGAAGATGGCGTCATCACTCAGGAAGAGCTGGATGAGATGCTGGCGATCCAGGAACTGCGCGGCCTCCCTCAGGAAATCTTTAGCCGCGACGACGCCCAGGCTGTCATTGCCGAGGCCTTGGGTCTGACGGTGGAAGAGCTCACCGCCGCCCGCGACGACGGCACGCGCTTGCCAGAGTTGGCCGAGGAGCAGGGTGTGGACATGGAAACGCTGATGACGGCCGTATCTGATGCACGCACTGCTGCCATTGAAGCGGCCGTAGCAGATGGCATCATCACCCAGGAGCAGGCCGACATCCTGCTGAGCCATGAAGGACGTGGCTTTGGCAGACGCGGTCATGGTCATGGCGGGCACGGCGGCCCACGGGGCGGTGGCCCCCGCGGTGGCAGCTTTGGTTCTGGAAACGGTAATGGCCTTGGCAATCCCGCCGGCCAGGGTGCTTAATTAAATACGTGAGTGGGCGTTGAACAGTCCCTCACACTCCTTGATTCAAGCGTGTCATCTTTGAACCATTCAAATGATGACACGCTTTTTGCCTTGAGTTATAGTGGTGGAAAATAGATGATTGGCACCGGGTTAACTTTCGAGGTTTAGCATGTCTTTATTTGTGATTGCTGCGTTTTATAAATTTGTGGATCTGCCAGATTATCGTGAACGGCAACGGCCGTTGCGCGAATTCTGCACTGCCCAGGAGGTCAAAGGCTCCATTTTGCTAGCGGCCGAAGGCATTAATGGCACCATTGCTGGCAGCCGCCAGGGGATTGATACTGTGCTGGCTCATTTGCGCCAGGATGCTGCCTTTACCGGCCTCAGCCATAAGGAATCCCAAGCCGAGTTTATGCCCTTTGGCCGGATGAAAGTGCGGCTCAAGCGGGAAATTGTCAACCTCGGTAGACCAGACATCACCCCAAACAAGCAGGTAGGGCAATACGTTCCTGCCGCCGAATGGAATGCGCTCATCAGCGACCCCGAGGTTGTTTTGATAGATACCCGCAACGATTTTGAGGTGGAATTAGGTACATTTAAGGGGGCAATTAACCCAAAAACGGCCGCTTTCAACCAGTTCCCCGAATTTGCGCAGCAAAATTTAGACCCGCGCCGCCACAAAAAAGTAGCCATGTTTTGCACTGGCGGCATCCGCTGTGAAAAGGCCACGGCTTATATGCTGGAGCAAGGGTTTGAAGAAGTCTACCATCTTGAGGACGGTATTCTGAAATATTTGGAACAGGTGCCACCAGAGCAAAGTATGTGGCAAGGCAACTGCTTTGTCTTCGACGAGCGCGTAACAGTGAACCATCAGTTGCAGCCAGCCCCGGTAGAGCTTTGCCCCATGTGCAAAACGGCCGTTCAGCCCCAGCATCGCACCTCGCCCAAATACGAATTTGGCGTCTCTTGCCCCACCTGTGCCGATGATCTGACGGTGGAACAAATCGAACGCGCCCGTGAAAAGCAGCACCAGCGAGACCTCGCCGCCGTCCGCGAGGCGTAAATAAAAATCCACAGATTTCACAGATTAAAGGTTCAAAATCTGCGGATAGTTTTTGAGAATTCTTATGAGTAAAACCGTATTAGTGGTTGATGACGAAGCCCGGCTGGTGAATCTGGTGAAGGCGTACCTGGAACAAGGTGGCTTTCGCGTCGTCACGGCCAAAAACGGCCGTGAAGCCCTCTTCATCGCCCGTCAGGAAAAGCCCGATCTCATCTTGCTAGACATCATGATGCCTGAAATGGACGGCCATGAATTTATGCGCGTCCACCGTCAGGAGCGACAAACCCCCATCATCCTGCTCACCGCCAAAGTGGAAGAAGATGACAAAATTATTGGCCTGGAGCTAGGTGCAGACGATTACGTTACCAAGCCATTCAGCCCGCGAGAATTGCTGGCCCGGGTGCGTGCCGTGCTGCGTCGCGGCAATCAGCCTGCCGAAAGCAGCCCCCGGCTGCACGTTGCCAATGTGTCCCTCGATTTGGAACGGTTTTTGGTAGAAGTGGATGGCGAGCGAATTGATCTGACACGCTCTGAATTTGACCTGCTGTCTGTTTTAATGGGCTCGCCCGGCCGTGCTTTCTCCCGGCTCGATCTGCTAGATCGGCTACAAGGCACCACTTTTGAAGGCTCAGAACGCACGATTGACGTACATATTAAAAATTTGCGTTCTAAAATTGAGCCAAATCCGCGAAAACCGCGCTACGTGGAAACGGTCTACGGTGTGGGGTACCGCTTTGCCCTGGAGTAAATGATGTCACGTTCCTTGGCCTTCAAATTGAGCCTCGCTTTTTTACTGGTGAGCCTGGTAGGGATTGCCCTGGTTGCCTTTTTGGCCGGGCGGGTCTCGGCCAACGCGTTCAGCAACTTTGCCGATGCCCAGTCAGACAGCTTATTGATGGAGCAGTTGGTCAAGTATTACGAAATCAACGGCAGTTGGGACGATCTAGATCGTATTGGCATTGGGGGTGTGGGGCCAGGGGATGGGCAGGTACGGCCGTTTCTCGTCATAGACAACCAGGGTGAAATTGTGCTTGGTGGGCTGGGCGAAAATATTGGCAATCGCGTGCCGCGCGGCTGGCTCAATCGCGGTACGCCAATCTTGGTAAATGATGAGCGGGTGGGGCAGCTCATTTTCGCCGAGGGAATGCGGCGCGGTGCAGGGCTACAGCCGCCGCGCAATGATTTTGCGGTGCAGGTGAATCAGACCATCTTTTTGGCCGCTTTAGGAGCAACGGCCGTTTCCCTCGTTATTGGTGTGGTGCTGGCTCGCAGCCTCACCAAGCCATTGCAAGAAATGACCGAGGCAACTCAGGCAGTGGCTCAAGGAGATTTGACACAGCAGGTGCCAGTCCGCTCAGACGATGAGCTGGGCCAACTGGCTGCCTCCTTTAATCAGATGAGTGCCGATTTGTCCTACGCCCGCGATCTGCGCCGCCAGATGACGGCCGACATCGCCCATGATTTGCGTACGCCGCTCAGCCTCATCCTCGGCCACGCTGAAGCCCTGAGCGATGGGGTGCTGCCGCCGACGCCAGAAACCTTCGACGTGATCCATGACGAAGCACGTCGCCTCAATCGGCTGGTGGAAGATTTGCGCCTGCTCTCCCTAGTCGAAGCGGGTGAACTGACGCTGGCCCTGCGGCCCACGTCGCCGCGCAGCTTGCTGGAGCGGGCTGCGCTGGCCCACACGCCCGCCGCCCAGCAAAAGCAGATTGAACTTGCGCTAAACGCCTCCACTAATCTGCCAGACGTGCTGGTTGACCCGGATCGCATAGCGCAGGTGTTGGACAATTTAATTGCCAATGCGCTGCGGTACACACCAGAAAACGGCCGTATCGAACTCACCGCTCAGCCAAGGCAAACGGCCGTTCAACTGCGCGTGCGGGACAGCGGCCCCGGCATGGATAGTGACGAATTGGCAAACGTCTTTGATCGCTTTTATCGGGGGGACAAATCACGCCAGCGGCATGAGGGCGGCTCTGGTTTGGGATTGGCCATTGCCAAATCAATTGTGGAGAATCATGACGGCCGTATCTGGGCCGAAAGCGCATCGGGGCAGGGAGCCACCTTTATCATTGCCTTACCGCTGGCCAGCGGTTGATTCTCATTACCCTTGTTCATCGACAAGTTGTCAGATAAACAGATTCACTCATGCAAAGACGCAAGAGGTAAAACTTAGTGTCTTTGCGCCTTGGCGTGAAATTCACTGACATCTCTTTTATGCACCCTGAGCCTTTAACGCCTTGCCAAAATACATTTAGTCAACATAATATAATGGGGTATGTAAATGACATACTCCTTTGCTTCTGGAAAGGTATTCTTATGACGATACGATCGCCTAAATCGAACGATCAAGTTAACATAATTGCGTATGTGTTTTGCATATGTAATGGATTAGGTTAACATAATCCTATGTGTAAAATGCACACGGAACAAATTAAGGTGCCAAGATGAGTCAATCCGATCAAAAACTTCAGGTTGCCGAGCAAAAGGCGGTTTTATTTTATGATGATGAGATTACGGCCGCTCACCAGCGAAATGATTTGCTTACCGCTAGCAAATAATTTGATGAGCATTTTTGCTTTAAGCGAACTAAATTTGTGACTAGCTCGGATGTGCTACAATTAGCCTTGTGCAAGAAAGCAATTTATAAGGGTAAAAATATTCTGCTGGCTTCTCTGAGAATGGCAATGCGATTTGTTTTACAAAGGTGGTAAAGATGTCCAAAGAACTTCAACCGCTTGATGAATACCAAGGCTTAAGACGAATTTGGGATGAAAGTACGCAGCGCTGGTGGTTTGCTGTCGTAGATGTTGTGGCGCTTTTGAGTGAGGCAACTGACCCTAGTCGCTATTGGGCCGATATGAAACGGCGTGACAAATCAGGACAACTTCTCGCAATTTGCGAGAAGTTCCCTATGAAGAGTCGCAAAAACAATCGCACTTATCAAACTGAGTGTGCTGATCAGGAAGGAATACTGCGCATTTTGCAATCAATCCCCTCGCCCAAAGCGGAACCTTTTAAGCAATGGTTAGCTAAAACCGGCAGCCGCCGTTTAGATGAAATACAGGCTGATCCTCTTGAAGCAGAGCGGGAGAGGTATCGTCTTTTGGGCTACGATGAAGAATGGATTAATGCTCGCATCGGTTCGATAACTACTCGCAACGAATTGACTGATGAGTGGCAGCAGCGCGGCGTGCAGGGACGTGAATACGGCATTCTCACAAATGAAATCCATAAAGGCACCTTCGATAATCTGTCTGTGAAAGCTCATAAAGAGTACAAAGGGGTAAAGAAAGGAAACCTTCGTGATCATATGACACCCCTTGAGTTAGCATTTACGATCTTGGGTGAAGCGTCGACCATTGATGAGGCGAAGGCAAAAGACGCCCAAGGCTTTGATGAAAATAAAAAAGCGGCCAGAAAGGGGGGCAAGAATGCTGGTGTGGCTCGCAAATCGTTTGAGGAAGCATCGGGGAGACCCGTTATTAGCAATAAATCTTACTTAGAAACGCGTAGAAAGTTAGGGGCTGGGGAGGACCCGGAAGACGAGCCACCATTCTGAGTAAGCGTTCGACAATAACTTCACTGAAAAAAGAACTCTTACCACTAGCCAGCCGTTCTCCAAACCAGTAAGTTGAAAACGGCTGGCGACTAAATCATAAAGAACTTCTCGCAATTTGCGAGGAGTTCTATGTGCAAGTGTGGGTCATTACGGAATTTTGGGTAAGTTTACTCCTGGACGGCAAGGTAAAGCGTTTGTTCGGTGGTGACGAAGACGCGGAGGGGCGTTTCGGCGATGGCGAAGTCGCTAATCTGACTGAATAGTTCACTGCCATCAGGGGCAGTGGCACGGTATTGGGCCAGCACCTGCCCTGTGGGTCGGCTAATTTGCACAATACGGCCGCTTCCTGGGTCAGCCACAAAAATAGAGGCATTCAACCCACGCCCCACAATTTCGACAGAGGTTGGAGCTACGAAGGGTGTCAGCAAACCGTTGGCCAGTACGTCAGACTCATCCCATTCCAGGCGGCTGGAGCGGGTGTCATAATAACGAATACGGCCGTCTCGATACAGAAGCACCAAGCCCCCATCCTGACTAAAAATATCAAAGTCAATTACCTGGTTTAGTTCCGGGTCTGCGTCAAAAAAGATGGTGCGATCATCGGCGTTGGCAATGAAATCATCACCGCTGGGGAAATATTTCCAAATAACCCGTGCCCCGATGTCCAAAATATAGAGCCGCTCATCGAAGGTAGAAATAGCGATGGGTGCTTGCCATTGGCTGGCTAAGTCAAGCGGCACGGCAAAGGTGCTGCCTAGATTTGGCTGGTAAGTCAGCAATGCCCCGTTGCTGTCTAGCATGGCCAGCCCGTCTCGGCTGACTGCACTGCCAGCGGGTCGCCAAAACATATCAATGACGCTGCCCACAACACCACTGCCAACGGCTTGCCCATTAAAAAGGCGCGCTTCCGGTTCCAGCGTCAGCGGATTGAGGTATGACTCATCCGTTTCTTGCTCGTAGACCAGCCCGTTGCCTTTGTCCAAAATGAAGATGCCGCCGTTGAAGCCATCACGTAGTTCCACGTGTGTCAGGGCGGTGCCTTCGCTGAATTCGTAATACGGCCGTGCGCTTAACCGCGTAATATCATCTAGTACATCCAGCCGCTGGCGGGCGGTGGCGCGTAGCTGGGCCACCGTGCCGTCGCCGGGGCGCACCTCCGTCTCCGCTTCAACCGCCAGCGCGAGTGCCTCATTGTAATATTGCCGCGCTTGCGCCGAATCTGCACCAACTTGGTCAGCCAGGCTGATGAACTGGCTCATTTCTGTTTGAATTTCTGACAAACGCTGGTTGCGCCCACGCTCTAGATAAACGCCAGAAACGATAACGGCGATGAAGACGGGTATAAAAATGGCGATGAGGATGGGCCAGGTCAGGCTGGTAGGCTCCTCTTCTTCGGCTGGAGCGTCGGCCGTGCGTGGTGGGCGCAGCCGTGAAAGCAAATCCACTAGCCAGGCGGTGAAGGTAGAAAGCCCCAATGCTGCCTGTGAACCAGCTCGGCGGGCCGTTGTTTCTACCTGCTGCCGATCAATAATAGGCAGGGTGCGCGCACTGTCTCTGGCTAGGGTGGTCTGGCTTTCACGGACGGGTTGGGGGAGACGTTCCCCGCTGGTTACAGGATGCGCTACGATCTCTGGATCACGCCGGGGCTGTGGGGTGGGTGCGACCATTTGCCCTTCGCGGGGTCGCGGCACCACCACATCGGGCAAATCCAGCAGCGAATCGTCGTTAAACTCAATCATTAGCAGCCGGGCGGACTCATCCGCCACGATGTCGATTAAGCTATCCAGACCAGATTCGATGTCGGTGTCTACCAATGCTTCGTTGAAATCATCGGTGGGCAGGTGGCTCAGACGGGGATCAGCTAGCAGCATCAGATCGCCAGATTGGAGCCGATGATGGGCGTAGCGAATATCTAGCCCGCTCGTGCGGCCCAGCGGCGTAATGTGGTCTAGCTGGCGGGGTGGCAGCCGCTCGATGCCGAAGTTGTGGCCCAGCAGGGCCAGCGTCTCGCCTGCTTGCAGCGTAAACAGCTCATCCTGGCGCAGCACGGCGCAGGTGATGCCGCCTTCGCGGGCAGTTTCTTTGCTGGTGAGGTTGCGTTGCAGCAGGGTTTGGTTGGCCGTCATGATCGCGCCGCGCAAGGCAGCGGTAAGGCTACCGCTGGTAGCATAAAACTTCTGGCTGATGAGATCGAGCAAATCTTGGGTGAGAACGGCCGTTTCCCCCACATTTCCACTCAAAGTGAGATGCACAAACAGAAAGTCGCGGCTACGGCTGCGGGCAGCTTTACTGGGTGGAGGCTGGACGAGGATGCCGGGAGTCGGCGAGCCAGACGTAACGGTTTGCATTACGCCATCAACGATGTAAAGTTGACCCGTTACAGCTTGTAGTTCAGACATTGGCGTTTGGCATCCTCATGGGTGAAAGTATCTCGACATAAGCATAGCACGACTGTTCCCTGATGACCATTTTTGGAGGCAAAATGATAGCCTTGATTCCCTACCAAAAATTTGAGATTAAAACACGGTTTAGCCAGAATGTTACAGTTGGAAAAGTAGCGGTGTTGGTTGAATCACGTCAAATCATTCGCAGACCTTTTTCAAAAGATCATAAACCATTTGAAGGGGAGATTGAGGGATTCACGTTTAAGATTTCCCGCATTATTCATTACCGGAATAATTTCCTGCCTATCCTTGTTGGGCAAATTGAAGATGATTTAGACGCCACAAAGGTGAAAATCACGGCTCGCCCTAATTTACTGGCTTCCATTTTGCTGCCTGGATTTTTGTTGGCACCTATCTTTTTGACCATATTTGCCGATGAGACAGTGAATGTAGGTTTGTTTTGGCTAATTTATGCTGGAATCTACATCGCCATCGTCGCATCATTTAATTTTGAGTTGAATAAGGCAAAGAAGGTGCTAAACAAGCAGCTTGAGGTAGACAGTTTTTCGATGCCAAAATAGTATGCCAATTGCGAAATTAAAAACCATTTCACTTTATTACGAAGCATATGGCGAAGGGGAGCCGTTGATTTTGCTGCACGGGCTGGGGGCAAGCGGCCGTTCCTGGGAATATCAGCACCAACGGTTTACCGAACAATTTCGAGTGATTTTGGTGGATGTGCGGGGACACGGACGTTCCGATAAACCACCCGGTCCCTACAGCGTTCCCCAACTTGCCGCCGATATTTTTGACCTGCTGGATCATTTGCAAATTGATCAGTTTCACCTGCTTGGCCTCTCGATGGGCGGCATGATTGGCTTCCAAATGGCGGTGGAGCAGCCAGCCCGATTTTACAGCCTGACGGTGGTTAACAGCGGGCCAGAGCTAGTGGCGCAAAATTGGAAAGAGCGGTGGCTAATTGTGCAGCGGCGGCTTGTGCTTAACTTCATGTCTATGGAAAAAATTGGCAATTTTATTGGCGAACGGCTCTTCCCAGAACCACATCAGGCGCATTACAAGGAGCTGTTTGTGCAGCAGATGCGGGAAAATGATCCCAAAGCGTACCGAGCGGTGACGAATGCGCTCATCGGTTGGAGCGTGCGGTCACAGCTAAACCGCATTCAATGCCCCGTGTTGGTCATCAGTGGCGATATGGATTACACGCCAGTGGCCAACAAGGAGGCGTATGTGCGTGAAATGCCCACGGCGCGGCTGCAAGTCATCGAGAACTCCCGCCACGGCACGCCCATAGACCAACCAGATGCATTTAATACGGCCGTTCTCCAATTTCTCCACACAGTCCAACAAAACCGAGTATAATTCGGCCATCGAATGGGACATAATTTGCTGCAACATCAAAACCTTTTTAGCGATAAGTCGGAAATATATTTGAATGCGCGCCCAAGGTATCCTGAAAAACTTTATAGTATCTTGGTGGATCTTTGCGAGAATCATGAACGCGTTTGGGATGCTGCCTGTGGCAATGGTCAGGCGTCAATTGACCTGGCCAACCACTTCACCAAAGTGCTGGCAACAGATATTAGTAATCAGCAAATTGCAAATGCGATTGCCCACCCAAAAGTTGAATATTCAGTCCAGCCATCAGAATCGACCAATTTCAAAGAGAGTTCATTTGATTTGGTATGTGTTGCGCAGGCACTACATTGGTTCGATTTTGAGAAATTTTGGCCCGAGGTTCACCGGGTTCTGAAGCCAAACGGTATTTTTGCAGCTTGGGGATATTCATGGTTCAAGATTTTAGGTGAGATTGATGCCATTATCGAACAGGCATTTATGAAGAAATTGGAGCCTTATTGGGCGAAACAGAACCAGCTTTTATGGGATCATTATATCGATGTACCCTTTCCGTTTTTGCCACAAAATATGCCACCGATTGAAATGAGTATGTATTGGGACCTTAACGAGTTGTTTGCTTATTTACATAGCTGGTCTGCAACTAGACGGTGTATGGCTGCTCAAGGGGATGCGTTTTTTGTAGATTCATATGAAAAGGTTGCTGAAGTGTGGGGGCAACCAGATCAAAAGAGAAAAGTTGTGATGGATTTTTGCGTTATGGCAGGACGATTTGTATGAAGGTAGTGATCGCTGGGGAATCTCCCTTTGTGGAGCAAATGGGCCAGCTTTGCACCCAGGCTGGTCATGATACCGTTCTCTATTTGGTAGAAGATTTCACGTCTGCGCTGCACAGCGGCTTTTCTATGCCGGATGCCGCTGGGGTGGATGTGGCGATTGAACTGCATAATGAATCGGCCGCTGCCAAAGAGGAATTGCTTGTCGCGCTCGGTGCTTTCATTCCGCCCGATGCGCTGCTGCTTACCTCGGCATTGGCTACTAGCACCACGCAAGCTGCCGCCTGGGTTCCCAAGCCGAATCGCGTTGTTGGCTTTGGCGTTGTGCCACCACTGCGCAAAGATAGCGGCATGATCGAACTTGCGGCAGGGTTGGATACGGCCGAATCTAGCCTGGAAAAAGCAGAGAAATTTGTGAACGGGTTGGGGTATGAAACGGCCGTTGTTGCCGATGGCCCTGGCTTGGTACGAGCGCGCACCATTTGCTGCCTCATCAACGAAGCTGCCAGTGCCTTATTAGAAGGCGTCGCCACCCCCGCCGACATTGACCAGGCGATGAAGCTAGGCACCAACTACCCCTACGGCCCGCTGGAATGGGGCGACTATCTCGGTTTGGATACCGTGCTAGGGGTGATGAACGGCCTGTTTAGTGAATGGGGTGAGGACAGATACCGCCCTTCTCCATTGTTGAAACGAATGGTGCTGGCAGGTAGATACGGCCGTAAATCCGGCCAAGGCTTCTTTAAATATGGAGATTAGAGATTGGAGATTGCTTCACCAGAATTCAATCTCTAATCTCCACTCTCCAATCTCTTGTTAACTGCATGGCCATCAAATTTTGCCACATCTGCAACAAAGAAGATCGCTACGGACATGGACACACCAGCAGCCGCGCCCTGGCCAGCGGCATCGTCTGTCCCGTTTGCTTCCAGCCAAGCTGCGGCAACCACCTCGGCACCGTGCGCTGGCGTTGGCGCAGCAGCGGAGAGGTTGATTCCGCACAAGTGTGCAAAGAGTGCATTCGCAGCTACAAACACCGCGATTGGGATCGCTACAGCCGCGACTGGATCACCTAACTAAATGCATCATTCTCGTGCAAATGGAAAGCCATTAGGCAAAAAAATACCCGCTTTTGCAGGTATTTTGTTTCTTATCAAAGCTGGTTATTTTTGAGGATACGGCTCAACACCAGGGCCAATGAGCTCTTTGAACAGCTCCAAAACCTCACCCGGCTCTGCATGGCGGCCGAGCTGCTTTTTAGAGTAGAGCATCTCATCGTTCACCCTGAACTCAAAGGCACCCTTTGTACCCATAATGAACGTAAACTCATTGATAATGTGCTGGTAATTGCTTAGAATATCATCCGCCACACGGACGGCACGTGCTGCATAGTTTCAAGGCACACAATATTCAAGCGCAATCGTGTATTTTTTGTCCATTTATTGCCTCCAAAGCATCATGGTTTTGTTGCAACTTTGCTAAAATCAGGATTCGATTGAACAATAGCAAAAGGCGCAAGATGAGGATAATTTTACCTAGTATAGTAAGGTGTCAGAACCTTGACAACAGGCGGTAGGTAGGCTACGATCCTGCTCGCTCCCGGGCCTGTAGCTCAGCTGGGAGAGTGCTACAATCGCACTGTAGAGGTCAGGAGTTCAAATCTCCTCAGGTCCATCTGCAACGTGGAAGTAAACGCACTTTACAAAAGAAAATAGAAAGGCTGAGAACAGGAGTAGTAGAGGAACAGCAATCGGTAGCCAGTAAACAGTTATCGGTAGATGTGGTAGAGAGTTGGGACATTGGCTGAAAGCCCAACAAAATTTTCTCGAACTCGCCTGGGAGCCGCATTGGGGAACCGGTTTCAGTAATCAGTTTTCGGTAAACAGTAAGCAGTAAGCAGTTTAATTGATTGTTACTGTTCACCGATGTATGGAATACCGATAATCGAATTAACTGGTGACGAGTCGCGCCCGTTACGCGCTAGAGTGGATGGTTGAAATCATTTACGAGTGAAGATTTGCGATTGTCAAGACAGAAAAGTTATTATAAAATCGTTAATCAACAATCGTCAATTGACATGGGCCTATAGCTCAGTTGGGAGAGCGCTACAATGGCATTGTAGAGGTCAAGGGTTCGAGCCCCTTTAGGTCCACTATCATGATATAGAGTTTCGCAGAAACTCCTAAATGCTTTTCCCGGCGGGAAATGCATAACCATCAAAACAGAGTGGTACCGCGGAAGCCCCTGTCGTCTCTGAAAAGACGAGGGGCTTTTTTTTGTATTTGGGTCATTGAGGCAATGGAAGAAATTTTTATCGACACAGAAATAGCAACGATTTTTGCCAAGTCTGCTGGTACACGGGAAAATCCACTGGTGCTGGGTGTGCATGGCTACAGCCAGCGCAACGGCTGGCACACTTGGGAACCGCTTATGCGGCCGTTGGCACAGGTAGGGTTTTGGGTTGTTAGCGTGGATATGCCTGGCTGGGGGCGTACTGTTTTGAAACAGCAAGAACAAAATGTATCTCCGGAAACGGCCGTCTTGCAAATGCTTGATTCATTGGACGTGGATCACGCAATTTTAATGGGTAAGAGTTGGGGCGGCGGTGTTGTCCTAGAAGTGGCTCTAAACCATCCCCAACGTGTAGCAAAATTGATTCTCACTGCCCCGGCACGGCAAAACATTGATCCGCTGCGTGATTTGCAGCAGGCGGTTTTGCTAGCGTGGGCTAAAGATGATCCGGTAATTCCCTATGAGCAAGCTGCTCGTTATGTGGAACGTTTGCCTAACGTGCAGCTCGAAACGTATGATAGTGGCGGGCACAGTGCCGCTCAGAACAATGTGGTAGATTTTGCACCGAAAGCAATTGAATTTTTGACGAGGAAATGACTATGAGCAACTACAGTCCGAACGAAGTCGAGGCCAAGTGGCAACAAAAGTGGGCAGAAACTAGCCTGTATCGCCAAGTAATTGACAAAAGCAAACCGAAGCATTATGCGCTGACGATGCTGCCTTACCCGTCTGGCGACCTGCACATTGGGCATTGGTACGCCATGACGCCATCGGATGCCCGGGCGCGGTTTATGCGTATGCGCGGGTACAACGTACTCTTTCCGATGGGCTTTGATGCGTTTGGACTGCCTGCCGAAAACGCCGCTATTAAGCGGAACATTCATCCTGCCAAATGGACCTTTGCCAACATCGAGCGGATGCGCGGCCAGCTGCGCAGCATGGGGGCAATGTTTGACTGGGAGCGTGAAGCAATCTCGGCATCTCCAGAATATTATCGCTGGACGCAATGGTTTTTTAAGAAGCTGATGGAGCTGAATCTGGCCTACCGCAAGATGTCGGCGGTGGATTTTTGCCCAAATTGCAACACCACCCTGGCGCGGGAGCAGGTGTGGGGCGAGGATCGCCACTGCGAGCGGTGCGGTACGCCCGTCATCAAGAAAGATTTGGAGCAATGGTTTTTCAAGACAACTGATTATGCTGAGGAGCTGCTGGACTTTAGCCAGATTGATTGGCCTGAACGGGTAAAGGTGATGCAGACAAATTGGATCGGCCGTTCTACCGGAGCCGATGTTGTTTTCCACACCGAACAGGGCGATCCAATTGAGATTTTCACCACGCGGCCCGATACGCTGTGGGGGGCCACCTTCATGGTGCTGGCCCCAGAGCATCCGCTGGTGGGCAAACTCACGACGGATGAACAGTTAGAAGCCGTCACTCAATACCGTGAAAATGCACAAAAATTGACCGACATTGACCGGGAAACGGCCGATCGTGAAAAAACAGGCGTCTTCACCGGAGCGTATGCTATCAATCCAGTGAATGAGGCCCGGATTCCCATCTGGATTGCTGATTATGTGCTGATGAGCTACGGCTCTGGGGCGATCATGGCCGTGCCAGCCCACGACGAGCGTGACTTTGAATTCGCTACCCAGTTCGGCCTGGATATCATTGAAGTGATTCGGATGCCGGGGCGTGAGGATAGCGATGGCCCGCTGGAAGAAGCGTACACCTCCAAATACGAAGGGCATTTGGTGAACTCTGGCGAATTTGACGGTACCTCTGTTGCCGAAGCCGTTGAAAAAGTAACCGATTGGTTGGAAGAAAAGGGCATCGGCAAAGGTGCCGTAAATTACCGTTTGCGCGACTGGTTAATCAGCCGCCAGCGGTATTGGGGCGCGCCGATTCCGGTAATTTATTGCCCGGATCATGGGGCAGTGCCCGTGCCGGATGAAGAGTTGCCGGTGATGCTGCCGGAAGACGTGGAGTTTATGCCCACAGGGGAAAGTCCGCTGAAGCTGCATGAAGGTTTCTTGCACACGAACTGCCCCATTTGCGATAAGCCATCGCTGCGAGAAACAGACACGATGGACACCTTTATGTGCTCTAGCTGGTACCAGTATCGTTATCTCAGCCCACATGACGGCGAGCATCCGTTTGACCCCGAAGAAGGGGCTTACTGGCTGCCTGTGGATCAATACACGGGCGGCATCGAACACGCCACGATGCATCTCATCTACACGCGCTTTTTCACCAAGGCGATGCGGGAGATGGGGCTGGTGACGATTGATGAGCCAATGACGGCACTATACAACCAGGGCATGGTGCTGGGCGAGGATGGCGAAAAAATGTCGAAGTCGCGCGGCAACGTGGTGGCTCCAGACGAGTTGGTAAACAAGTTTGGCGCAGATACGGTACGCACCTACCTGATGTTCTTTGCCAAATGGAACCAGGGCGGCCCGTGGAATTATGACGGCATCAAGGGGCCAGAGCGGCTGCTGAATGATGTGTGGGATATTGGCACACACGAATACGCGCCGGGCAACGAGGCTGCCGGGGCGAATCGCAATCTGCGGCGCAAGACGCACCAGGTGATCCGTAAGGTGACCCAGGATTTGGAAGGGTTTTCATTTAACACGGCCGTTGCCGCCATTATGGAGTTACGCAACAGCATTGGTGAGACTAAGAAAGCCAAAAATGTGAGTACGGCCGTCTGGAACGAAGCCGTAGACAGCTTGCTGCTGGTGTTAGCCCCCATCGCCCCGCACATCACTGAAGAGCTGTGGGCGCAGCGCGGGCATGGCTACAGCATCCATGAACAGCCGTGGCCAGCGTGGGACGAAGAAGCAGCCAAAGAGGACAGCATCACGCTGGTGGTGCAAATCAACGGCAAGGTGCGGGACAAAATCGAGACGGAAGCGGGGCAAAATGACGAGGCATTGAAGGAAATTGCGCTGGCTTCCGAGAAGGTGCAGGGCTGGCTAGATGGCAAACCGCCGCGCAAGGTGATTGTGGTGAAAGGGCGGTTGGTGAATATTGTGAAGTAGGATGGTAATTGCGTAATTAGCCAAGTGCCAGTCACCGGGCAAACGATCCTGGTTTATTCAGAATCTTGCGCCCCATGACTGGCGCTTTTTTTGTAAGCTACCTGGACTTTAACGTCACTCGCCAGCTAACCAGGAACAGCAGGCCAAACAGGAACAGCGGGGTGGGAATCGTCCACATACGGCCGTCTGTCATGATAAGGTAGGTAAGTGCCAGCGCAAAGAACAGGGCTGCCCCCACGCGCTCCCAACGCCAGGCAATCAGGATGGCGGCGACGATGATGAAGGTGGGGATCAGGTGCATAAACAGGGCCACCATCGTCTCCCAAAAACTGTATCCCTCACCAAAAACGTCCAGAGCCAACAGGCTGATGAACAATGCAAACAAGATGCTCAGCACTCTAGGTAGCCAGTAAAGCAATTGTTTAGTCTTTGTATTCATCTGTTCCTCCCATAAATGTTTGGCGGTTCCCTTCTCAAACTCTCAGCAGCATAAACAGCCAAACCTCGCGGAAACCCAGTTAATCTTCATCATAAAAACGCTTTAGCCCCACAATTCCCAGTAGAATCGCAACCAGAACGGGCCACACCCAAAGCAAATCGGCCTTGCCTGCGGCGGGCTGCGTTTTAGTAAAGCGAATCAGCCGGTAACTGGCGGTGGCGGTTGCTAATTCTTCATCGGTCATTGTTTTGGGATGTACGCCGGCCGCGGGTGCGGCAAAGCCACTGTTGATGAGCACCTGGCGCAAGATGGGCAGGGCATCTGGTTGGTCAGTAATGTCTTGGGCGTGGGCGTGGAAACGGCCGTCCGGCAGCCAAATCTCCACGTCAGGTTGGGCCAGCAGGTTGCGGTACCAGTGCGAGATTTTGCCGAAGCCTGCCGTGCAGTAAATCTCGCCGTTAGTTTCGGCATAGTTCACAGGCGTCTGGCGCACCTTGCCCGTTTTGTGGCCAATGTGCTGAATCACCATGATCCGCCCGCCCTTGTCTGGCCAGATGTTGATAAATCGTGCCAGCCCCAGCCGCCACATCAGCAGCATAAAATGGTTAAAGCGGCGGAATACCTGCCGCATTGTTTGTTCAGATTGTGGTGAAAGTGTCGTCATGTTTAACCCATCCTCATCTGTTGGCGTGGCCTGCGTTCGCAAAGCCCACAGTACAAAAAGAGCAGCCCCGGTAACGCAAAAATGTAGAACCAGATACCTGTTGGGAAACGGCCGTTGGCCGCATACATCACTTTGTAAAACGCTAGCAGGCTCAGCACCGTCACCGAGCCGCCCAAAATCTCCCAACGCCAGCCCAGCAGCATCCCCACCGTAATCCCCAGTGGGAAGAAGATCAGTCCCCAAATTTCGGTGGTGGTAAGCTGTGCCAGATTCATCTCCTCGCCGAAAAAGAAGAGCAAGAGCAACCCCAGGCTGGCCAAGCTGCCCAGCCGCGCCAGCCAGCGAACAATCAGCACCCTTTGTTTTGATTTTTGTCCGTTCATCTGGTTTTCTCCCGCCCTGATTTTCGTTTACCTCCACTTCCATAGTACATCTTTTGAAATGGGGGAATTAGTGAGGAACGGCCGTTTACTTCGTAACAAACCTCACTTCCCATTCGCCAAAAAAGTAGCCCCCGGCCATAATAGCTGCATGACCAATCAGCCCGTGCCTTCCGTCCCCACAACAATCGAAACCGAACGCCTGCTCATCCGTTGCCCACGCCCCGGCGATGGTAAGGCACTGTTCGATGCCATCATGGTCTCCAGGGAGCATCTGTCTGCCTGGCTCACCTGGGCCAGCTGGCCGAACATCTCCCTCAAGCGTGCCGAAGCCTCGGTGCTGCGGAACCGAGATCGCTACTTGAAAGGTAAAGATATGACAATGTTCATCTTCCTGAAGGAAAGCAACGCGCTTATTGGCGGCAGCGGCCTCCACGACCCGGATTGGCAAGTTCCAAAGTTCGAGATTGGTTATTGGCAGCATGTGGATTATGGCGGTCAGGGCTACATGACGGAAGCAGTCAACGCCATTGCGAGTTTGGCGTTTCAGCAATTGGGTGCCAAGCGATTACAGCTAGAATGTTATCCGCACAATGAACGCAGCATCCGCGTGGCACAGCGATGTGGCTTCCAGCTAGAAGCCCGCTTGTCCAACTATCGCCGCCACCATCATACTAACGTTCTTCACGATTGGCTCATCTTCGTCCGCCTCCCTTCATCGTAGCCGTGGATTTTATTTACTGTTAAACGCGCTAAGAAAGCACGGCTAAAAAATTATGCAACTTGTCACTGGTCACGTCGTATAGCTTGCATCGAGATTTTGCAGATTTCAAGAGGTACGAATGCCCAGATTGCTTGACTTTATTGCTTCAGAAGTGCTCGAAGTTGTCTTTGATCGAGTCATTGAAAAAAGAAAAGAGAAAGCAGATTTCCGAAAACTGGAAGCGAGGATTCGGGAGGAGCATTCCAGAGTGGCTCGGCATTGGGCTGAGCGTGGTAAGCAGCAAAGTCTACGCGGATTTAATCTCACAGGTGCTCATTTGGAAGATGTAGATTTGGCCGAGGCGAATTTGACTGAGGCTAGCTTTCGAAACGCGCATCTGATAAATATTGATTTAAGTGCAGCAAACTTGAATGATGCGGATTTTTCTAGAGCTTGCCTGGAAAATGTCAATTTTGTCAGAGCCAATTTGAGCAAAGTTAATTTTTCAGATGCTTCTTTGCGAAATATTAATTTTGAAAAGGCGAATTTGCGAGATGCTAATTTGTTAGAAGTAAAAGAGATTGAAAATTGTATTTGGAGCGGAGTTTACATAAACTCGCAAACAGAATTAAAGCAAGAGATAAAAACACAAATTGTAGAAAGTTAAATAAGGAGTATGAAACGATGACCGAAGAAACAACCCCCAGCGTTGAGGAAATCAAAGAACGTTTGAAAGTAGAAATTCCTGTTGAGGAAGAAGTCACAAAAGCTGAGGCACAAAACCCAGACGTAGCTGAGGAATTGCGTGAGTTTGGCAAGCAGTTTGCCGACACCATTCGCACCGCCTGGAACAGTGCCGAGCGGCAGCGGTTAGAAACCGAACTCCGCGATGGAATGCGTTCCTTTGCCGATGAGGTAGACAAGGCGATTCAGGAAATCAAGAAAAGCCCGGCAGCAGACCGCGTAAAAACAGAAGCTGTGAACGTGCGTGACAAGGTGCAAACCAGTGATGTGGGCCACAAAGCGCGCTCTGGCGTGGCCTCTGGCCTGCAGGTTCTCAGTGAGCAACTGGCTAAGCTGGCAGAGCGATTCACGCCTGTGGAGAAGCCGGTTCCTGATGCAGAAGAAGAAAGTACCGAGTAATGTCGCTGGACGACCGCTTCGCGTACGGTATTCAGTGAATCAGTAATCAGTGTTTTCAACTGAACACTGATTACTGACCTGCACATCACTAAACTTGTGGCAAAACGGCCGTTGCTAACGCCTCCAGCCCCGCCATATCATCCAAATCAATCCATTGCAGCATAATGCGCTGGACGCCTGCCTCTGCAAACGCCCCTAGCTGCTCCACCAATTCATTGCCTGTACCCACAACCAGCCCACGCTCGCGCAGCTCTGTAGCAGAGAGGGTGCGGGGTGCCATTTTGGCATCAAAATCTGCTTGATCCTTGCCGAACACAAGCCCGGTCATGAGCGAGCGACGCACATCTGTGGGTTGACGGCCGTTTGCACCCAATAATTCATCTAGCAAAGCACACCGCTCGGCAAAGGTTTGGGGCGGAATGTAAACGCCGTTCCACTCTGTGGCGTATTTGGCCGTGAGTGGCAGGGTGCGCCTGGGGCCGTTGCCGCCGATGAGGATGGGCGGGCCACCGGGCCGCTGCGGGCGCGGCAGCAAAACCGCTTCATGCAGTTGGTAATAGCTGCCGTCAAAATCGAGCGGCTCTTCACTTTGCAGCAAATGGCTGATGATTTGCAAACCTTCCTCGAACCGGGCGAAACGGCCGTTCATGTCCAGCAAATCCCAGCTATAGTTGTGATGTTCCCGCTCTTGCCAGCCTGCACCGAGACCTAGATGGAGACGGCCGTTCGACAAATCATCTACCGCGCTGGCCATTCGCACCGTCATGGTTGGCTGGCGGAAAGAGACGGGTGACACCATCGGCCCAAACTCGATGCGGCTAGTATGGCTCGCCAACCACGTCAGCGATACCCAAAGCTCCAACGATTCCTTGTCCGGCGGATTAGCATTTGTGTAATGATCCGAGCGATACAGCCCCACAAAACCCAAATCTTCTACGGCGTGAGCAATCCGCTGCCACCGCTCCCACGTCAGCCCATTTTGGCCTTCCAGCATAATTGCAACTTCAATCATTTTATTCTCCTCTAGCCAAACCTCCGGGAGGATTCATCAAAAAGTGAAGCCGTTTGAACATCCTCCCGGAGGTTGAAAATGAAAACAAAAACGCCCACGCTGGTAGGCAGCATGGGCGTTCAAAAATATCACGGATTTGTGATTAGTTCATGTGCGGCAAAATCTGGGCCACGATGCGGTCTTTGGGCAAAGCACCCGTGATGCGCTCTACAACCTCGCCACCTTTGAATACCATCAAAGTGGGGATGCCGACGATGCCGTAGCGGCCAGGCACCATTGGGTTGTCATCCACATCCATCTTGCCAACTTTAATTTTGTCGCCATATTCCTCAGCAATTGCTTTTACGGAAGGGGCGATCATGCGGCAGGGGCCACACCAATCTGCCCAAAAGTCCACCAGAACAGGCATATCGGAATCCAAAACGTCGCTTTGGAAGCTGCTATCAGTAATTTCTAAGGGGGTTGCCATCTTTTTATGCTCCTTGCATTTGGTATCTTACACACGAGTCGTGTGTCTGTTTCTTTAGATTACGCTTTCTAGATAAGGTTACATGGAAAATTCTTACCAACGAGTTTAGCCAAACCGTTTGGGCTGTCAAGCAAAAAAGCCTACAATTGGATTCAATACACACTTTTTCCTCACAGCCTATTTCTAGGAGGGTTGTATGTTACAAAACCGCACATTTCTAATTACCAACGGCCGTATCGTTACCTGGGCCGATCCCAATGAGATCATTGAAAACGGGGGAATATTGGTGGAAGACGGCCGTATTGCTAAAATCGGCAGCTCCGCTGAGCTAATCGCTGCCCATCCCGACCTGGAACAGCTAGACACAGGCAACCAACTGGTGATGCCCGGCAACATTTGCGCCCACACCCACTTTTACGGCGCGTTTGCTCGCGGCATGGGCATCCCTGGCCCGCCCCCCAAAGATTTCCCCGACATTCTAGAGCGTCTCTGGTGGCGGCTGGACCGCGCTCTGCTTGATTTAGACACCGAGTACAGTGCGCTCGTTTGCCTGGTAGATGCCATCAAACACGGGACAACCACCCTGGTAGACCACCACGCCAGCCCCAGCGCCCTCAACAATTCACTGGACATGATTGCCGATGCGGTGGAGATGGCTGGCGTTCGTGCCGCTCTTTGCTACGAAGTAACTGACCGCAACGGGCCAGAAGAAGCCATAGCGGGAATTGGTGAAAATGTTCGTTTCTTGTATTCGCTCAAAGAGCGCGAGAGCGAGCTGCTAGCAGGCACATTTGGCCTGCACGCTTCCCTGTCACTGAGCGATGAGACGTTGGCTAACTGCGTCGCCGCCGCTGCGGATTTAGACACTGGTTTCCACATTCACGTGGCCGAGCACGAGGCGGATGAATACGATTCGCTGCACAAATATGGGCAGCGCGTGGCGCCACGGCTGGCGGAAGCAGGCATTTTGGGGCCAAAAAGCATTGTGGCTCATGCCGTACACGTGGACGCCGTGGAAAAGAACATCCTGCGCGAGACGGGAACCTGGGTAACGCACCAGCCCCGCAGCAACATGAACAATGCCGTGGGTGCGGCCGACATCGAAGGAATGCTGCGGCTGGGGATTCCGGTTTGCCTGGGTAATGATGGCTTTAGCAACAATATGTGGGCGGAGTGGAAGATGGCGTACCTGATGCACAAGCAGGTTCACCGCGATCCGCGTCGCGCCAACGGCATGGACATTGTACAGATGGCGATTCACAACAACGCGGCGTTGGCAGACATGTTTTGGCCGGGGAAGCAAATCGGCCGTTTGGTAGGAGGCGCGGCAGCAGACATCATTTTTGTCGATTACCACGCCACCACGCCGCTGAGCGCGGGCAATCTGCCCTGGCACATCATCTTTGGCTTCGAGAGTAGCTTGGTGACTAGCACAATGGTGGCGGGCAAGCTTCTGATGCACAATCGAGAACTGCTGACGCTGGACGAAGCGGAAATCACTGAACGCAGCCGCCAACTGGCTGCTGAAGTGTGGCAGCGGTACGAGAAGCTGAGTTAATTTTTTGCCACAGAGAACACAGAGATTTAAGAGGGATGGTTTTCTCTGTGTAACTCCGTGGTTCCTCCGTGTTCCGCTTTTTAATACAAGGATTGGTTAATGATTAGTTGCCGACGATGGCTGGGTGGGGAGATTCTGATTCCGAAGGAGCAATTGGTACACAGGCCGAGTGCGTATGGGGTTGTGCGGCGGGAGGACACGGTTTTATTGCTGACGGCGGTGGGTGAGAACGGCCGTTACTGTCTTCCTGGTGGTGGCACTGAGCCGTGGGAAACAAATGCAGAGGCCTTGCAACGTGAACTCATGGAAGAGACCGGCATTCAAGTTGAGGTAGGCTCATTGCTTCATTTTCGGGAAGATTTCTTTTATTACGATCCCAAAGATGAGGCTTTGCATGGTCTGCTGTTTTATTATGTTTGCAGGCCGCTTACCTTCAATCTGCTTTCTTCTGAAGAAGTGGACGATGAATCTGTAACCAGTCCGCAGTGGGTTACAATAAATACGCTGAATGAAGGAAATTTGCAACTACAAGAGATGTGGTTACTGAATTACTTTGGAGATAAATGATGAATACAATTCGCTCACTTTCTATTAAAAATTTTACCGCTTTCAGCAATGCCAACTTTGATTTCTCTCCCGGTATCAACGTCTTAATTGGGGAAAATAGCACGGGTAAAACACATGTCTTAAAGTTGATTTACAGTTTGCTTGAATTATCAAAGTTTGACGGAGAGCGTAGCGAAACAACAAAACAACTTTTAAAATTTATCGATATTTTTAAACCAGAAGCAAACCAATTTTGGAACTTGCGTCGAAAATCAACTTCTCTCTTGTATGAACCGCCTTCAAATGAAGAGTTAGCAGCTCAACTCATCCTTGCGAATCAAGAAAAAGCAGAGCTTTTCATATCAAAGAATGAAAAAGATGAAGACACCTTAAGATTACCAGTTCCCTCAATTCCACAGAACGGTATACCGAATGCTTTGTTTTTACCTAGTCGGGAGGTTCTTTCTATTTATCCAGGGTTTATTGCTGCTTATTTAAATCGAGAAACTGCATTTGATGAAACTTATTACGATTTGTGTGTGTCATTAAATGCAAACCCGCTTCGTAAAGAAAAATATGAATTGGTAAAACATCTTGTTGAACCATTGGAAAAAATATTTGGTGGTGAAGGCAAAGTAAGTAAAGAAGGAGACCATTTTTTTGTTGATTTGCCTGATGCTGGCAAATTAGAAGCTCAGTTGGTTGCAGAGGGCTATCGTAAGCTGGCTTCATTGGTCTATTTAATTCGCAATGGTTCGTTGACAACAAAGAGTGTGCTTTTATGGGATGAGCCTGAAGCTAATTTGAATCCCAAGCTGGTAACGGCCGTTGTTGAGTTCCTCATTAACTTGGCGAATGCAGGGGTACAAATTTTTATTGCAACACATAATTATTTGTTCAGTCATGAAATTTCTCTCCATGCTGAATATGGATTAGAGCGTAACATCAAGTTCTTCTCACTCTATCGTCAAGAAGGGAAAGACGGTGTGCAGGTTGAAAGTGGTGACACGTTAGCTCAACTGAGTAACAATCCAATTTTAGATGCTTATGTTGCTCATGAAGAGCGTGAGAACAGGCTTTTATACAATGAAGATGTAGTTGAGGAATCAATATAATGATGCGCTTTGAAGAGGGTTGGTTAGCTTTTGTTTTTGATTCTGAGTGGCGAGAATCTGTTATTAAGTTTGATGAGCATCGTGATTATAAAAAAGTAGCTAATAGCCTAACTGGCACAAAAGGCGTTGATTTTTTGGGCATTCTTGATTCGGAACTTTGCATCATTGAGGTTAAAGATTTTCGAGGCTACCGAATTGAAAACAAGCATCGTATTGCAAACGGCGATTTGTTGATAGAGATTGGCCAGAAAATTAGGGACACGGTTGCCTGCATAGTTGGAAGTTCTCGCTCTTCAAGTAATTTCGAGTTGTGGCAAAGATATTGTGACCTTCTCTTGGATAGAGAGAAGAAGATAAGCGTGATTCTGTGGTTGGAGGAAGATAAGCCACCAAAAAGAAAAGACCAAGTTTCGCAAAATGTTTTGAGGAATAAACTGAAACAAAAGCTAAAGTGGTTAGCTGTAAAAGTTGATGTTCGCAATTTGGGAGAGGTAATTCCACCAAGGTTACACTTACAAGTTGCAAGTTTGCCAATGAGTTCAAGCAACCACTGAATTTTAAGGAGATTGAACATTGAAGATTGCAATTTTAGGTGGCACAGGTGATGAAGGGTTTGGTTTGGGATTCCGTTGGGCGGCGGCCGGGCATGAAATTATTATTGGGTCGCGCAAAACAGAGAAGGGGGCGCAAGCGGCCGTTGACATGCTAGAAAAGTTGCCCGAGGGCAAGATCAGCGGCACAGACAACTTGAGCGCGGCGCAGCAGGCGGAACTGGTGGTGCTCTCCGTACCCTACTGGGCACAGGAAGGCACTTTGGATAGCGTGAAATCTGCCTTGGACGGCAAGATTTTGCTGACGGTAGTAGCCCCATCCGGCGAGAAAAAATCGCGGGTGCATCATTTGGAGAGCGGGTTATCCGCAGCGGAAGAGGCGCAAAACCAGCTCGGTGAAGCAACGAAGGTCGTGGCGGCGTTCCAAAATATCGGCGCACACCATTTGCTGGATTTGGAGCATGAGATGGATTGTGACGTGTTGGTTTGCGGCACTAAGAAGGCAGACAAGCAAGTGGCGATTCAGCTATGCGAAGATGCAGGGTTGCGGGGTGTGAATGCGGGGGCGTTGCAAAATGCCCGGGCGGTTGAGGAGTTAACGGCCGTTCTTATCGCTATCAACGTCATCCACAAAGTGAAAAGCGCGGGCATCCGCATTACCGGACTGTCCTAAAATCCACATTTTATATCAACAGATTTTACAGATTGCGCAGATTTAATCTGCGTAATCTTTGATTTTTCCTAAAAACATTATGGCAGATTTGACGCTGACGGCCGTTCCTAACATTCCTCACATTCAACCTGGTGACAATTTGGCTGACCTTATTTTTCAGGCTTTAAGCAAGGCGCAAATAACGCTTGCCAATGGCGATGTGTTGGCCATTGCTCAAAAAATCGTTTCCAAGGCAGAGGGACGGCTGGTGCGGTTGGCGGACGTGCAGCCTAGTAAACGCGCCCTGGAAGTGGCATCCCAGACCGACAAAGACCCGCGCTTGGTGGAGCTGATTTTGCAGGAAAGCGACGAAATCTCGCGGATGCGTCAAGGCGTGCTGATTGTGCGCCATCGGCTTGGTTTTACCAGTGCTAATGCAGGTATTGACCGCTCAAACGTGGCGCAAGGTGGCGAGGATGAGACTGTGTTGCTCTTGCCGCTCGATCCAGACGGCTCGGCAGCAAAGCTGCGGGATGAAATCAGGGTGCGTTTGGGTGTGCAGGTGGGGGTGGTAATTACGGATAGTCATGGACGGCCGTTTCGCCTAGGCACCGTTGGGGTGGCCATTGGGGTTGCAGGGTTGCCAGCACTGTGGGATCGACGGGGGGAGCCAGATTTGTATGGCTATGAATTACAGCACACCGACATCGCCGTGGCAGATGAAATTGCCGCAGCCGCAGGTTTGCTTATGGGGCAGGGGGATGAAGGGATGCCAGTGGTGTTAGTGCGCGGGCTGGGTTTACCAGTGGTAGATGGCAAAGCAACTGATTTGGTGCGCCCAAAAGAGATGGACCTCTACCGTTAGGCACAACGATTGAAGCCAACGATTGCCTGACGATTCACTTGGCACCCTTGAAAACCTCAAAATATCCCATTACCCTATAGCTGTATCGAATCGGTGTAGAAAATTGTCATTAACAAGTAAGAGGCGTTCTCCACGCCTGATTTCCCCCTCTGACATAATTGCCAATAGAATCAGATGTGGTTGACGGCTTCAAGGAAGGAGTACGAAATGTCGATTAAACGTGTTGCCATGCTATTTTTGTGGTTGGTAACGGCCGTTTTCATTTTATCTGCCACCAACCAAGCTTCAGCCGCTACTAGCTGGACAGCAAAATATTACAATAACCGAGATTTGTCCGGCACGCCAGTGATCACCGTTTCAGAAACCAACTTAGATCATGATTGGGGAACTGGATCGCCAAATAATGCCATCAACGTAGATAACTTTTCTGCGGAGTGGACGCGCAATCTTTACTTTGCCCCGGGCAATTACCGCTTCATTGCCTCGATGGATGACGGAATGCGCGTCTTCGTGGATAACAATCCCATTATTGACGTGTGGTATGACAGCCAGGCCCACACCGTAACTGCCGATATTTATCTAAACGGGGGCCATCATGATATTCGGGTGGAGTATTACGAAGCGGGTGGTAATGCCCTGGCGCGGGTCAACTGGGCATTAGTTTCTGGCGGATCTGCACTTTGGCGGGGCGACTACTACAACAATACTTCGTTAAGCGGCGCGCCTGTGCTTAGCCGGGATGAGGCACAAATTAATTATAATTGGAGCGGTTCACCGGGCAGCAGCGTCAACGCTGATCTATTCTCGGTGCGCTGGACAAGTAATTTGTCGCTAGATGCGGGCGTTTACCGCTTTACCGTCACGGCCGATGACGGTGTGCGCCTGTGGGTGAATAATCAACTGATCATCGACCAATGGCGGGAGCAGCCAGCCACGTCGTTTACCGCAGATATTTCTGTCGCTGACGGCTTTGTGCCGGTCAAGATGGAGTATTATGAAAATGGGGGAACGGCCGTTGCTGCCCTTACCTGGGCAAAAATCTCTGGTGTCACCACACCTGCACCTCCATCACCGATTATTTCAGACTGGCGTGGTGAATATTACAACAACCGCGATTTGGCAGGGTCCCCAGTGGTCGTGCGCAACGATAGTGCCATCGACTTCATTTGGGGCTCTAGCTCGCCCATTCCCAACGCAATAAACAGTGACCATTTCTCGGTGCGCTGGACGCAAACAGTGAATTTGGCGGCGGGCAACTATGTTTTCACAGCCAATACCGATGACGGCGTGCGGGTTTGGGTCAATGGGCAGCAACTGATTGATGCCTGGGATATTCACGACGTGCAGCTATTTGCGGGAGCCATTACTTTGCCCGGTGGCCCGGTAGAAATTCGGATGGAATATTTTGAGTACAGTGGCTTGGCTGAGGCGCGGCTGAGCTGGACGACCGCCAACGGCACGCAACCAACGGGGCAAGGGATGCCAACCACAGCCACCATGTCTGGTGCCGTTCACCTGACGGTGCGCTCTGGCCCAGGCTTATCTAACCATTGGTGCTAGTTCGCCCCAATAAAGACTTCTCCTTAAGCTAATCAGTACAACCCTGATTGAAAGCTAAAGGAGAAGTACAAAATGATAGACGAAATTCTGCTGTCTGACGAAGATTTTACGATATGTTTGTTTTGCATCGTTGACGATAAGATGTGTAATATTCCTAAACATAGCCAAGCCAATCTTTATCCGAGTGAGATGGTTACCCTTGCTTTGTTGTTTGCTTTGAAAGGGAGCGGCAATCGCTCATTTTACCGTTGGCTTGTCAAAAACCTGCGTCATCTGTTCCCCAATTTGCCTGAACGTACCCGCTTGTTTCGCTTGTTTAATGTCCATCAACAGTGGATTGACCTTTTCATGGCAGACCCGACGCTGATCGGTGTGATTGACGGTTTTGGCATTGAATTGATTCATCCCCGTCGAGAAGGACGCAGTGAAAAGCAGATTGGCAAGAAAGGTTTGTCAAACAAACGCTGGATTGTTGGTGGCAAATTGTGTCTGCTTCTCAACAATATCGGTCTGGTTGTTGGCTGGGATGTGGATACTGCTAATGTCTACGAAGGCACAGCCTTTCAACACCTTGTTGATGAGGTGGCTGAACAGATGCTTGTCTTTTCTGATACTGGCTTTGCTAAAGAGGGCTGGAATCCGCCCAATTTGAAGCCGTGTCCCAGAGGAACCTGGAATGACCGCATGATAATTGAATCGGTTTTGTCGATGTTGACCCGAGTTTGTCACTTCAAACAAGTTGGTCATCGCGTTTGGTCTTATTTCAAGAGCCGTGTCGGCTGGACAATGGCTCTTTTCAATATCCTGGTGCAGTGGAACGGGATTGAACCGGATGAAACAGGCTTTGTTCATCTTTCAATCGCCAATTTCAGCCTGTGATTTACTAGCACCAATGGTTATCTAATGAGCCAGTTGGTTATTTGTCTAACGGGCAATCTGTAACGCTGCTAGGGCGTGATGCGTTTACGGTCTGGATTAAGATTCGGGAGGCAGATGGCACGGTGGGTTGGACAAGCGGCCGTTTCCTGAATGCCAATGCGCCGTTGGGTAATTTGCCAATCTTATCTGAGTAGGAAAAACAGAAACCTGACGGTCTGCTTGCCTCAAATCCTTTGGTTTTGAGGCAAGCCTGTCAGGTTTTTCTTTCGTTGCTAGCTGTTTGTTTTGGCGACATGCTCGGCTGATTGCCTAACAAGTTCTTTCAGTGTCGGCAAATCGACATCCTCAATTTTGTTGATGTACAGACAGGATTTGCCCGTTTTGTATTTCCCCAGCTTGGCCATGAGATCGCCATACTCTGGAAAGCCCGCCATGATGTAAAGCGTCAGGCTCTTTTTGCGCGGTGAAAAGCCCGTGAGGAACCAATCCCCTTCGCGACCGCTTTCATATTTGTAATGGTAGTCGCCAAAGCCCACAATGCTGCCGCCCCACATTTTTGGTTCCTCCCCCGTTACCTCTTTCATCAAATCCAGGACCTTAAACGCATCTTCGCGACGTTTGTCGTGGTCTACACTGTTTAGGAATGCTTCAACGTCGCCATCATTTTTCCGGGTTTTCAGTTCAGCCATTTTTGCCTCCAGGATTTTGCAAAAGCGGGTGTGTAGGATGGAATCTTGCTCGATTGAATTTTAGCACAAATTTTCTATTTTGGCGTTTTGCCATTGCCCAAATGACCTTCTTGCAGCCAGCTTTTGATGTGATTCAGCACGGCCGTTTCCATTCCACTTTCCATATCGAACCAGCGAATTGCTGGGTCATCCTGGCGGAACCAGTTGGCTTGGTGGCGGGCAAAGCGATGCGTCTCAAACTTAATGCGCTCAACTGCTTCGTCCAGACTCATTTCGCCATCTAAATAAGCCCACAACTGCCGGTAGCCCAAGCCGCTCATGCTAGGCAGGGAACGGCCGTAGCCCAAATCGCGCAACTTCTCTAACTCTGCCAGCAGCCCATCGGCCATCATCTGATCTACACGAGCATCAATACGGGCATACAGTTCTTCGCGGGGGCGGGTAAGGCCAATTTGGCAAATGCGGTAAGGTGGTGGCGTTTTACGCTGGAGTTCAGAAATCGGCCGCCCAGTAACGAGGGTGACTTCCAGGGCGCGAATAATTCGGCGCACGTTGCGCGGATCGTGCTTTTGGGCAGCGATGGGGTCTAGCTGCCGCAACCAGCGAGCCAGTTTGGGACCGCCGAGCTGGGCCAGAGCGTCTCGCAACTGTGGCTGCGGAGGCACTTCAGGGATGCCCCAGCCTTCCACTACGGCTTTTACATATTGCCCTGTACCGCCGACCAGGATAGGTAAACGGCCGTTTGCCAACACAAAATCAATCGTCTGGTAGGCGCGCCGTTGGTACTCGCCGAGAGTAATCGTTTCATCTGGTGGGCATAGATCAATGAGGTGGTGTGGAGCTTGAGCCTGCTCGGTGACAGTGGGTTTGGCGGTGCCAATGTCCATCCCCCGGTAAAACAGCCGCGAATCAGCTGAGATTATCTCACCATTAAGCTCTTGAGCCAATTTGAGAGAAAGGGCTGTTTTGCCAACGGCCGTTTGCCCCAACAGCACAATTAAAGGTTGATCCAAGCCACGCTCCTAAATGTGTGCAAGTATGCAGGTGTGCAAGTGGCAAGTATGCCATTAAGAAACATCACCCGATCACCTTGTCACCAGCCGAGTACCGCATTAGGTATATGCTCGCACCGAACTAATTTGCCGCTGCGATCTAACTCTACAGCCATGAGGTCAATACGCCAATCTACGTCCAAATCATGCTCGCTCAGGTAAATTTGGGCGAGCTGGATCAGTTTGCGGCTTTTGTGCGGCGTCAATGCCTCTTCGGGCAGGCCCATGCTGCGCCCTTTGCGCGTTTTCACTTCTACAAAGGCCAACAACCCGTCACCCGCCTGGGCAACCAGATCGATTTCTCCCTGCTGGCAACGCCAGTTGCGGGCCACAATGCGGTAGCCGTCGGCCTCTAGCTTGGTAGCCGCGACCTTTTCACCCCACGCCCCCAACTTTTTACGAGACGCGCCGGAATTAGTTGTCATGCGGCCGTTGTTCAGCTTGGGTCATGCTGCTGGGCAAAAACCAGCGGCGGCTGGACGGCTCTTTTTCTGCGGGCCAAAGCAGTTTGCCTAACTGCTCCACCACTGGCTGAAGACGCTCCGAATCAAAAATGCGACGGCCGTGCATCTTTTTGCGCTTGAGGTCTGGCCGTTCTTCCTGCAAACGCTCATACAGTTTAATGGTGCGCTGAATGGTGTTGTAAATGTCAAACCGTTCACTCTCTTGGCGGGCAGCTTGGGCCATTTGCTTCCTGCGCGCGTCGTTGCTGGCCAGGCCCACCAGTGCTGCTGCTAAGCCGCCTGCTGGTTTGGTGGTCAGCAAGCCAGATTGGTCCGAGGTAACAGTATCTACAATGCCTGGGGAGGAGACGGCCACAACCGGTAATCCGGCAGCCATCGCTTCGATAACGGTGAGCGGATGCACTTCGGTGACAGAGGCCGTGGCAAACAGGTCAGCGGCTGCCAGGTAGTTAGCCACCTCTTCATAAGCCACCGGGCCAGTGAAGGTGACGCTGTCGGTAACGCCTAGCTGTTTTGCCTGCTTTTGTAAATCTGCCTGAACAGAGCCTTTGCCGATGATCATCAGGTGCAGATTAGGCACCACATCTTTGGCAATGGCGAACTGGTCGAGCAAGATGTCTACATCTTTTTCGGGGGAGAGGCGACCAACGTAAGTGACAAGTACGGCCGTTTCTGGCACGCCTAAATCCGCTTTGGCGAGGGGGGCCGTGGGGTGATGGAACGGCCGTAAATCGACCCCATTTTCAATCAGCTCAATGGGGCGACGCACGCCAAACTCCAGCATCACGTCCCGCAAGCCGGCGGAAGGGGTGATCACCACGTCCGCAAAATCGGTAAATTCCGGCCAAACTTGCCGCATAATAGCATCGGCGGCTGGCTGGGGCAGGGAAATGACGGAGCCAGTGTACAGATCGTACCGGGTGTGATTGGTATAGACGATGGGAGAACGGCCGTACCGATGGGCCATCTCTACACTCATAAACAGGTGATGGCAATGAATAATGTCCATCTCTTGCAGCAATGCTTGCGCTTCGCTGCTGTACCGCATACTAACATAGTAGCCGTAATCTCCCAGCATCAGTCCTGGCGAACGCACCACCCCCGGTTCATCATTAGGGTCAGGGTTCCCCAGGGTGAAAATAGTGACCTCATGACCAGCCGCTTCCAGATGCTCTTTGTAAAGTGAAACCATGCGAGTAACGCCATTAATGACGGGCTTATAGCAGGCAGTAACCATGCCAATACGCATTTCCTTCTTCCTTTAGGTGTGAATTTATGCAAACTTTTGCTTATTCTGCCAGAATGAAACAATAGATTTTTATTTACATAAAACAACCTGTGAACACACAATTACATTTTCATATTTATACCACTAACCAGATAGTTTTTGTACGCTCAGCAAAAAAGTATAAGCGTAATCAATCGTTGCCTGATATGTAAAAGCGGGAAAGTAATTTGAAGTTAGTAGAGCCATTTCTCCCGCATTTACTTGAGTAAATCACAATTTCACAGCTCAATTTTCATCAAAATTCTTTTTGTGATTTACATAGTTGCAATACGTAAAAGGTTTGGTTTGGGTGTCAGGGAGGCTGGCGTTAGTTGTGAACCATCAGCCAACGGCGCAGATGGGTGAGGCCGAGCGTGAGTGCCCACTGGTCAATATTTTCTGGGTGGCCACCGAAGGAACGCTGGGTAACAGACACGCCATGCGGGGAAGCTAGCGTGACCAGGATTTGCACGCCACCCTGGGTAACATTACTATAAACCACCAGGCTCAAATCGGTATCGGTTTGGCTGCGCAAGGCGTTGGCGGCATGGCGGCACCATTGGCTCAGGTTGTCACCCGTCAAATCGTCTAGTTTGAGTGCGGTGGCAACGGCTTGCCACGTTTGGGCAGGGTGTAGCTGCACGTGGCTGGCTGCATCTGGCAGCGGCGCAATGATTTTTTGCAAAACGGCGTGTGTATAACATTCTGCCAGGCTTAAATGCAGGTTATTTTGCTTCAGTTGTTGCAGCACGACCGTTTCTAGTCGATCGCTTTCGTCGCCAAATACATGATCCCCCAGCCGTTGAGCAACGGCCGTTTTCAATCGGGCTAGCTTCTCATTCAGTGCCGCTTCGCTGCTGGCCTTGGCCCATAAGCGGATGTTGGTTTGCCCTGCAAAAGAGTCGAAAGTGATGCGCTGCTCTGCATTGGCGTTGAGATCAGCCAAATCTTGCTTGAGGCTGCTTTCCATCACGCCCACGCAGCGGAGCAACGTCCAGCCGGTGTGGATGTCATCACTCAGCTGCTCTTGCAGGTAGGGCAGCACTTCTGTTTCCAGCAGATAAGACATTTCACGGCGGTTGCCGGGTAAGCAGACCAGCACGCCATCTTTCTCTTCCACCATCACGCCTGTAGAGCCAACGATGCTGTCTCCAAGCAAAATGCCCCCCTGAATGCCAGGTGATTCAGTGGTAGGGTGTCGGTTGGTAACGGCCGTTACTGCCTCCAGCGTAAAGTCATCTTTGCTGCTGCCCAATCCCCCGGTGGCAATGACCAAATCGGCCCGCCGCAGGGCAACCCGGAAGGCATCGGCAATCATCTCTGGATCGTCGCCAATGGTTACCTTGCTAGTAAGAGCAACGTTTACCTCACGCAAGCTGCGGGAAATGTGGGCGGCGTTTGTGTCCAGAATGTCACTCACGAGGAGTTCAGTGCCAATGCTGATGATTTCCACTTTCATGTTTGTTACTGCTATTGTGTGGAGAACTGATCTATTACCTATGGGCTTGACCGTTTTTAACTTTTGAATTTCGGTAAACGGTCAAGCCTTGGGGTTCGTTTTCTGAACAAAAGTTATTTGTGAACGAACCCTATGTACCCAATTGCCAGAAAAATTGGCGAATGGGCTTAAAGTAGCCGTTCGGTTCCGAAACCACTAAGAATCTAACCGAAAAAGCCACAGAGGAAAAATAGAAATCTGAGAAATGAACCTTTGCCTCTAAGTTCTCTGTGAACTCTGTGGCCAATATTCGGACAGGTAGTAAGCTAATTCCGAACGGTTACTATGATGCACTTAATTTACTTTGTGACAACATCAATTGGTACTGGCGAATGGTCAAATCGGTGTTGCGAATTTTGAAAGCGAGGTCCGCAGCCAGGTTTTTCATTAACTTGTACCCTAGCTCCGGGTAGGTGTCGCAGAGCTGCATAATTCGTTGGCGCTCTATGCGCAATAGCAGCGTATTGGCTTGGCTCACCCGGATGGTGGCGGAGCGGATGCCCTGATCTACCAGAGCCACTTCGCCAAAAACCTGCCCTTGGCGCAATTCTGTCAGCACAACCATCTCGGTTTCGTCCACGTCGTCGCTGACAAAGGTGGGGTTCATCACCACTTCAACGCCGCCCCGGGCAATAACGTACAGCTCTGTCGATTGGTCGTTTTCTTTGAGCAGAATGTCGCCCGTTTGGTAGGTGTCTGCTTCGCAGATGGCAGCAACCAGCGCAAGCTGATTGTCTGTGAAAGAATCAAAAATGTCGGTAACGGATAGAATTGCGCTGATTGATTGCTGCATGTTTGGCCTCAAAGTGTCATCTGCTGACACACAGCATTCTAGCATAAAGGCATTTTTAACAAAAGCACCAAACGCTATGCGCCCCAGGTTTGGCGGAGGACGCGCACCCAATTTTGGTGGGTTACTTTTTTCAAGGCGGCATCATCCAAACCAGCTTCGCGTAGGGCAGTGATGAGCTTGGGTAGTCCGGTAACATCCACCAAGTCGTGTGGCATGGTGGCACCATCAAAGTCAGAGCCGAAGCCAACGTGATCAATGCCAATGCGTTCGGCGATGTAGGTAAGGTGGCGCACAATTTCGGTGAGGGAGGTTTTTTCTTTGAAACGGCCGTCTTCCCGCAAAAAGCCAATGTGAAAGTTGATCCCCACCATGCCGCCCGTCTCTTTGATAGCGTCTAGCTGCTTGTCGGTAAGATTACGCGGTGAGGGACAGAGGGCGTGAGCGTTGGAGTGGGTGGCTACCAGCGGTGCATCGCTGATTTTGGCTACGTCCCAAAAACCTTTTTCATTCAGGTGAGAGAGATCGACTAATACACGCAGCTCATTGCAAGTGCGTACTAATCCTTTGCCTGCTTTGGTGAGTCCGGGGCCACTGTCTGGCGATTTGGGGAAGCTGAACGGGACGCCGTGGCCAAATTTGGTGGGGCGGCTCCACACTAGCCCTAGCGAACGCAGCCCGGCGGCGTGCAAGATGTGCAGCGCATCATAATTTGCATCAATCGCTTCGGCACCCTCGATGTGGAAAATGGTGGCAAAGGTGCCAGTTTGCAGACAGTGTTCCAGCTCGTCAGCCGTGCGGACGATTCTGACTTCCCCTTCGGATGCTCGTTCAATTTCAAATAGATGGGTGGCAACGGCCGTTGTAAAGCGCAGCGCATCTTTGTGGCGAATCGGTTTGGGCAGCGGCACCTCGTACCCATCCTTGGTCATCTTGATGCCCTTGAATTCCTCTTTTTTCTCTTTTTTGCTGGGCGGTTTGCGGTTGTTGGGCGTAAACACGGCAAAGAATCCCCCAGCCAAGCCACCTTCACGGGCGCGGGGCAGATCAACGTGGCCAATATCAGATCGTTCAAAGAAGGAACGGCCGTTGCCCCGATGCTCTAAATGTAAATTCAATAATGTATCGTTGTGGCCATCAAAAATAGGAAAATCAGACACAAATCACCTTTTGGCTATGGATAAATAGGTAAATTTTCATCCCACCAAGTATAGCCCAACTTTCCTACAATCGTATTAAGCCCGGGCAAACAGTTATCTCTCTGCAACTGCTGTAATGAACCCTGGTGGACCATCACCCATGCTAACAACGGCAGGCCCGATGACCAAACCGTAGCGCCAGCTTTCCCAGGTAAGTGTGGCTTGATTACCATCGGCAAAGGTAATGACCAGAGCAGCTTGAAGACGATAAATGGGATCATCGTCAAAAATCGCTTGAAAAAATGTAGCTGAGTTCTCTAATTCTATTTGTGTGGCTTCCCACCGAGTAATTTCTTTGAGTGCAATGTTTGGATTTTGATGAAGCATGGCTAAATCAGCCTGTTGTGTGGGGAGACGCTGTTGGTTTTCTGCTAGCAAATCGACAATTGTTTCATTAACGATTTTCTCTTGAGACAGATAAAGTCGGTCAGTTTGAACCAAAATCAGCACAGCCAAAACAGAAATCAGGCTTAGTATCAGTATGGCCGTTTTCTTCTTAAACATTTTCGCCTCCATAATCACCAAACTTATGAGATGTAGTTCCCAATTTATCTACTCGAAATAGTTGGTGCTGAACGGAGTTTCTATCGCTTTGCTACGTCTTCTCTACAAGATAGAAGGCACACTCATTTTGCAAGATAAAATCGGTGGCAGTGTAGTTATGGGCGAAGAGGTTGGTGAAGAGCTGACGGGTTTGCAGCCGCCACGCCAGTGCCAGTGGCAAATTTTGGACTTTGAGGGCTTGAAAATTGCGGGGGATTTGTACAAAGTGGGTGGGTTCAGTGGGCGATTTGGGAGTTTCGGATGGACGGCCGTTCTCCAAGGCTGGGTTCAAAATGAGATAGGTAGGTACGGCCGTTTCTACCAAATCCTTTCCTGCTAACCGATTTTCTACGTGGGCACTGTTGATGTGCCAATTCACCTGAAAGCGGTCAGTCGGTAGCCCGGCGTTGATGCCATCTGCATCGCCGTACAGGTTGGGAATGTAGTTGCGGCAGACGGCACCCAGCTTGTGAATATTGAGTCGGGCGTTGCCAATTTCCAGCGGGTCATATGTCCAGGTGATGAGGTCTAGCCCTTGCTGCTGCACCGCTTGCCGCTGTGCCAGTTTTAGCATGGTACCAATGCCCTGGCCCTGAAACTGTGGGTGAATCCCCATTTGGTGCGAGGCGTGTTTGAAACGGCCGTCTCCCATCAGCCCGATAAACCCCACGACAAAACCGACCAATCGCTCCCCTGCATAGGCTCCTAGCAACACGCCGCCGTTTTTGTGGAAGGTAAGCAGAATGTGGGTAGGTACAACCTCGCGATAATCAGCCAATTTCCAGGCGTCAAGCTGCAATTGCTCAACGGCCGTACAGCCTGCCGCGTCTGTGATTGGTTTAATTTTAATTTCTGCCATACTTTTTATCGCCAGATTTCAAATCTCTGTGTTGTTTGCATTCTCAACGATATAGAGTAGCAGCAAAATCAACAGAAACAACAAGACCCCCTTGCGGGGGCCTTGAAGCGGAAGAGAAGAAGAGGAGAAGAAGGAGAAGAGTTATTTGCTTAACTGTGATAAGAGTACCTATTTCTCCTGAAAACTCTGTGTTGTGCTTAACAGATTTACTATGCAGTTTGGTACGAACCGACTGTAAATTTCCCCGGAAACTCAAAGTTTCCAGGAAATGGTGAGCACAAATTACGCACGTCCCAGCACCGCTGCTAGCAGTGCCATGCGGATGTACATGCCGTTGCGCACCTGGCGGAAGTAAGCTGCGCGTGGGTCGCTATCCACCGAGTCATGGATTTCGCCGACGCGGGGCAGGGGGTGCATTACCACCATCTTCTCTTTGGCTTGGGCCATGATTTCTGGCGTGATTTCGTAATAGTTTTTCACTTCCTCGTACTGCGCCAAATCGGTGAAACGTTCTTTTTGCACGCGGGTGACGTACAGCACGTCAGCATTTTCGATGACGTCGGCCACGTCATGGGTTTCGCGGACGTTGAGGCCGGAATCAATCACTTCGTTCATCACTTTCAACGGCAGGCGCAAGATTTCTGGTGCCACAAAGCGAAGGCTGACGTTGTATTGCAGCAGCAGCTTGGTGAGGGAGTGGACGGTACGGCCGTAGCGCAAATCACCCACCATCGCTACCTTCAACCCATCAATCGTGCCTAATTCATCCCTAATGGTAAACAAATCTAGCAGGGCTTGGGTGGGGTGCTCGCCCGGGCCGTCGCCTGCATTGATAACCGGCACGCTGGCTGCTTCGGCCGCTTCTCGCGCCGAGCCAATTTCCGGGTGGCGCAGCACAATGATATCGGCATATTGTTCCAAAACGCGAATGGTGTCTGCCAGCGTTTCCCCTTTGCTAATGGAGCTAAATTGCACGCCCTGCGTAATCGGGATAACGCTACCGCCCAGCCGCTCCATGGCGGCAATAAAGCTGGAGCTGGTGCGGGTGCTCGGTTCGTAAAAGAGGCAGGCCAGCACCTTGCCCTTGAGTAAATCGGTGCCGCCAACCTGCTCAACCATCTGCCGCATCTCGCGGGCGCGGCTAAAGATGTAGGACAGTTTGTCAGGATCGAATTGGGAAACGGACAGAATGTCGTGTCCGGTCAGCCCGTTGCTGTTTAGCAAGGGGGTGTCCAACGAGTCAAAATCAAATAAAGGTTCAAGTGTTTTGATGTGCATGTTTTTCTCCTCAATACTTTTCTTTCTGCCACGGATTATGCGGATTTTTAACATTTAATCCGTGGCCAATTTACGATAAAAGTTTGCCTGATCCCGGCTTGGCTAAAATTCGGCCGTCTTCAAACAGTACTTCTCCCCGCAGCATTACTTTTTGCACTTTGGCCAGCACTTCTGTGCCGTGGAACGGCGTCCAGCCGCATTTGCTTTGCACCATTTGGTTGGTGATACTGTTGGGGGTGAGCGCGACGGTTACGGCCGTATCCGACTGTTCTGGCAGGTTAAAAATGCGGCGGGGGTTATGGTGCATCAGTTCGATCAGTCGGTTTAGGGTGAGGCGATTTTGCTGTACGGCCGTCATCATCAGTGGCAGCGACGTTTCCAAACCAATCACCCCCGGCGGCGGCGTGTCTGACCGCTTTTCGGCCAGCGTGTGCGGCGCATGGTCCGTGGCAATGCAGTCCACTGTCTCATCCAGATGCTCCCACAGAGCAGCTACGTCAGATGGTGTACCAAGCAGCGGGCGCATGTCACCCAGCGGGCCTAGCCGCGCCGCGTCTGCCTCGGTGAGGAAGAGGTGGTGCGGCGTTACTTCGCAGGTGACGGGCAGCCCTTGCGCTTTGGCCTGGGCAATCAGTTCAATCTCCTCCCGGCGGCTGATGTGGCAAAAATGAACCGGCCGATTGTACGCCGCTGCTAGGCCGATGCCCACGGCCACGCTCTGCTTTTCGGCGTGCATGGCAATCATTTTGTGGCGGGGCCAGGTGGCGAAACAGGCGGCCAGTGTAGGCACATCCTCCACGCGCAGCGGGCCAAAGGTGTCGTTGAGGTAAATTTTGAGTGCGGCGGCTTGCGGGGCGCAGGCGGGGAGCTGGTCAATCATCTCTGGGCTAGCCCCAGCAAAAAGACCGACATCGCACAAAATATCTTGTGCCGCTTGTTCCCGTGCGGCAGCAAGCTCCTCTGGCGTACTGAGCGGCGGGCTGGTGTTGGGCATTCCCAAAATGGTGGTGATGCCTCCGGCCAAGGCAGCGGCCGTTCCCGTGCGGAAATCTTCTTTGTGTTCTCCACCCGGCACGCGCAAGTGGGTGTGGACGTCTATGAGTCCGGGTAATGTGATTGTTTCCGTCATATGCCTCCTACAAAATAATCCGCATAATCCGCAGATTAGCACAGATTTTTAATTGCTGGAATCGTTGGTTACTAGAATTTGCTGTTGCTTCTTGGCAAAAAAAAAGCCTAATCCAGAAGGATCAGGCTATGAATAACAATTTGTTTTTCGCACGGTTTCTGCGATTTTCTTTTTCTTCCCGGTTATTTCAGGCATTGGTTTCCTCACTTGTGCGCCTTAGTTGCACCGGGATGAGATGGTAGCATGGAACGGCCGTTTTGCCCAAAAACAGTTACAAATGAGATTGGTGTTCTTCGTAACGATTTAGCAACAGGGGAACGGCCGTTTCCCGCCAAAATGAGGGTGACACCAAGCCACTGGACATGCCGCCGTGAGCAAATCGCTCTACAAAAAAGTGTGTTTCATCGGTGATGGGCTGGCCAGTTAATGCTTCAAATGCCTGCGTCAGCAGCAGTTCTAGGTGCGTCGGGGTTACGGGCAATGGCGTATCGGCAAAGTGATCAGCCATCTCTTGCCACAGGTAGGGGTCGCCACGTAAGCCCCACTGCCACGGTTTTTCTATGAATAGATCGGCAATTGTCTTCATTAACTTGCTCACTTGGCCTTGCTGCCAGAAACGGCCGTTCCTACCCCCAGCGAAAACGTCACCAACTGCGTCCATTCAAACAATGTTCATTTTCCTAAACCGAGGAGTGAGTATCCTCAGATGCGAACGGCCATTTGCAAAGCCGCATCTGAGGATGCTTTCTCCTCTTATAAGCTATGCGGCAGCGTCCAACGCCTGCGCCAAATCGGCCAAAATATCATCAATATGCTCAATGCCAATGCACAGCCGAATCGCATCTGGCGTGACGCCTGCGGCCTCCAGTTCCTCCTCTGTAAGCTGGCGATGGGTGGTAGAGGCCGGATGTGCCGCCAGCGATTTGGCATCACCAATGTTCACCAGCCGCTTGAACAGCTTGAGCGCATCATAGAATTTAACGCCCGCTTCAAAACCGCCTTTGATGCCAAAAGTGAGCAGTGCCGACGGTTTCCCATCAGTATATTTCTGCGCCAGTTCATAATACAGGGAACTGGGCAGCCCGGCAAAGCTCACCCAAGCCACACTATCATGGCCATCCAGATAGTTGGCCACTGCCAGTGCATTTTCGGTGTGCCGCTCCATTCGCAAGGCCAGCGTCTCGATGCCCTGCAAGATGAGGAACGCATTGAGTGGGCTGATGGCGGAACCGGTATTCCGCAAAGGTACAGTGCGGGCGCGGCCAATAAACGCCGCAGGGCCGAGTGCGTCTGTGTACACAACGCCATGATACGACGGTTCTGGCGTAGTGAGCATGGGGAAACGGTCTGCATGTTCTGCCCAGGGGAATTTGCCGGAATCGACAATGACACCGCCCAGTGAGTTGCCGTGGCCGCCCATATATTTTGTTAGCGAATGCACCACGATGTCTGCGCCGTAATCAATTGGGCGAATGAGGATGGGTGTGGCGACGGTGTTATCCACGATAACGGGCACACCGTGTTTGTGTGCCATCGCCGTAATAGCTTCCAGATCAACAATGTTGCCCGCTGGGTTGCCGATTGTTTCACAGAAAACGGCCGCAGTCTTCGCATCAATTAATTTTTCCAGGCTGGCGGGGCTGTCGTCCTTGCCAAAGCGCACTTCGATGCCCTGCTTGGGCAGCATGTGGGCAAACAGCGTGTAGGTGCCGCCATACAGCAGCGGCACAGAGACGATATTGCTGCCCGCTTCAGCAATCGTCAGGATGGAATAGTTGACAGCCGCGCTGCCTGCACTGACGGCCAGCCCCGCAATGCCCCCTTCCAGCTCGGCCACGCGCTTCTCCAGCACATCGGCCGTGGGGTTCATGATGCGGGTATAAATGTTGCCCGGAACCGCCAGGTTAAACAGGTCAGCACCGTGCTGAGCGTTGTCAAATTCGTAGGCCACAGTTTGGTAGATGGGTACGGCCACGGCTTTGGTGGTAGGATCGGTTTCATAACCGCCGTGGATGCCAATGGTTGCTGCTTTCATAATAGATATTTCTCCTGTTTCAGATGGAGGACTGGCAGTCCTAAAGGTAGTAGTTCTCAATTACCTTTAGGACTGCCAGTCCTGGTTGAATAAATTAGCGCAGTCCGAGTGGGTTTTGGGGGTCGATGCCTGGTGAAAACGGTATTTTCCTATCCAGTGCCGTCAGTTGATAAACTAGCCCCAACCAGTTATTGAACAATGCCTTTCCCGTATCCCCCCAAGTGTTGTCCAGATGGCGATCAATTGCTGCTTCTGGAAAGGGGGGAATCGGCGTGTTGGCTTCCTGACTGGCCAATACAATTGCCTCGTACTCATCAGCAATATCAGCTGCTTTCGGCGGGAAGTAGTTTTCTGGATGGGGTGGATATTCATCAACCTCTCTGGCAATGAAGCGCAGCACTTCGCGTTTGTACTCTTTCAGCAAGCTGTTGTAATCGTATTCAGGGTGTCCCTGAAAGTAGACAATGCGAAACTGATCGGGGCTAACTGCCATGTGTACGCCGCCCGACTCACCCTCAACCAATATGGCCAGCCCGGCCGCTTCCAGTTGTGCCCGCGTAATGGCATTGTAGCGGGAATGAACCACATCGAACCGGGTATTGATGTTACGCAGTAGCGGATGCGCCTTTTGCGTAATGCGGTGCGGGTAGACGCCCCACTTCTTGGCGGGCAGCCGCTGTCGCTTCACGCCATAAAGCTGCTTCACCAAGGCGTGCGTCGCCAAACAAGAGCAAAGCACAGAGGTTACATTCTCGGTAGCCCAAACGATCACATTTTGCAGCGGTTGCCAAAAGGGCTCTTGTTCTAACGTAGGATTCGCCACGTTCGCACCCGTAATGACCAGCGCATCTAGCCCTTCTTGCTGGAGTTGCTCAAAGGTGGCGTAATATTCGTCGATGTAGGCTACCGTTTCCGGGCTGCGAGGTAACCCTGGAATGGAGAAGGGGTAGACGTAGAATTGGGCGATCTGGTTAGAACTGCCCAGCAGCCGCATAAATTGCTGCTCCGTGACGGTGAGGGCAGCATCGGGCATCATATTTAGCAGCCCAATGTGCAGTTCACGGATGTCCTGGTGCAGGGCATGATCCAGCGAGAGGATTTCCTGTCCTTGCTGGCGCAAGCGTTCAAAGGTTGGTAAGGGTGAATGGGCAACGAGTGGCATAGGGTTGCTCTTTTAGGTTTGGGTAGGTGTTTTTTTAGCTGTGTTGGTTGTTAGGAAAACGGCCGTTACGCACCAGCGCATTGGCTAGAAAAAAGAACTCGTTTGAAGCGCGGGAGAAGTCGAACGGTGCTAGGGGAGTTAGCGCACCATCGGTACCAACCGGGTACAAAACCGCCCCCGCTTGATACAGATGCAGCAAGGCATAGCGCACATCATGTTGTGCATTTGATTCATGCAGAATAGTTGCATACTGCTTTGGCCTTGCTTACTAAACATAGCGGCGGATGGTAACAAACAGTCGAAATTTCGTCAAAGGCAAAATGCAGAGTTGGTCAATTGGCGGGTAAATGCTGTTAAAATACCGTAAGAAGTGACAATTGGCAGTTGACTCACCGGAGGGGATAATTATGATAAGGCTATATGGTAAGAGGGTACTATGACCATAAAGATTTTGATCTTGCATGGGCCAAATTTGAATTTGCTTGGCAGCCGTGAACCTGAGGTGTACGGTCGTTTTACCCTCACTGATATCAATAATAAACTAAGTGAACAGGCTGCGGCAGCGGAAACGGCCGTTCAGTTTTTACAATCAAATCACGAAGGTGAGTTCATCGACGCTATTCATGAGGCGCGTAATTGGGCAGATGGCATTCTCATCAATCCGGGGGCATTCACCCATTATAGCTATGCCCTGCGGGATGCAATTGCTTCGGTCGAGCTGCCCACAGTGGAAGTGCATCTTTCCAACATTCATGCACGTGAGACGTTTCGGCAAAAATCTGTCTTAGCGGCGGTTTGCATGGGGCAAATTTCGGGGTTTGGTTGGCGCAGTTACAGCCTGGGCTTGCAAGCATTATTGGCAGAGATCAAAGAAAAAAGAGCTTAGACCGCATATTGTCGTTGGGAACGAAAAAAATGATGGCCTAAGCTCTTCGAGCAGTTGGGTAGAACCTATACAAGCGGTAATAATGCGGCAATGATGCAGGCGACGATGCGGCTATCTTGTTGGTGCGATGCTTCAGCGAAGTTGGCTCCAGTGCAGGTAAGTTGCTTGCGACGATGCGGCTGCAATGAATCTGTGATGTTGCTGGGATGATTGTCAGGACCTACCCAGGCAAGGTCTTTGCAGACCTTGAGTCAAGTTATAGTCAGACAACATTACAAATCGCATTACGAAGTAGCTGCTTGGAAGAATAGCAGCTTTGGGGTTACGTAAGTCCTTGAATGCAAGCCGGTGCGAAGGGGTATGTACCAATTCCACGTCGCGTCCTGCCAATTGCCCATAAGCGGTTTATAATAGACAGTAGATAATCAAAATTAAGACAACGAGGAATGAAATAACTATGAAGAAACAACTTCGCCTGGCACTTTATATTGGATTGTGTCTACTGTTATTGTTACCCGCTACGGTGTCTGCCGCGCCAATGTTAGAGGCCGAGTCGGTCAATTTGCCTGGCTGGCTGGGCGGTATTCTCACAGTTTTGGCCTTGCTGATGCCTGTTTTCTTCCGGCTATGGCTAAAACAGCAGAAGTAGGTGTTCTTTGTTCCATAGGCAATAAAAAGAATCTCACTTTCATTTTTGCGACGCTGTTTTATGTAAAGGTGGCATAAAAATCTTGCTTGTACCACAATTTGGTGGAGCGATATCCGATTTCTATTAGCTTTTTGTAATTGTCCCAATCCATCATACCAATTTCCTCTGTGCTTAATTGAATAAATTGATTAGCCAATGGCTTTGACTCATCTAATCGACAAGCACTGTTGACATAAAGTGATTGCATTAAAGTGCCAATAAGCGATGGTAAATGTACGGACTTGGTAAAGGGGTTTAATCGATTGTACAGAGTTTTCCATCCGGAAATGGTATCATCGACATGCCAATGTCGAGAATTCTTTTTTTCCGGTGTCGCATTCACAGCAATGACTTGACCACCATTCAGTCGTTGATGCATTAATTTGATGGGCAATACGCTGATGAGGCTGCCATCAACCAGCAAATCACCATCCTGGCTGACAGGGGCAAAGACCCCCGGAATGGCTATGGAAGCACGCACAGCGCGACGCAGCCGCCCTTGCTGATGGACTTTCAACTGTGCCTGGCTTAAATTAGTCGAGACGCAAAAGTAAGGCAATACCAAATCTTCAATCCGGGTTTCAGCAAACATTCTGCGCAACAATTCGGTAATTTTGCCAGAGGCACACAGGCTGGTTGCCGGGAATGTGTAATCCAGTAGTGCACTGCTGGCACCATAATCGGCGGCAAAGCTGGCTAGTTCTTCATAGCTGTAGCCGTGAGCGATGATGGCGGCAATAAGCCCACCCATGCTGGTTCCGCCAAAATAATCTATTTCAATACCCGCTTCCAGTAAGGCACGATAGGCACCAATATGGGCAAATCCCCTGGCTCCCCCCGCACTCAAAACTAAACCAACCGCTTGCCCCGTCAGTCGGCGACCCAATCGGCGAATGTCCTGTTTGTTGCCTTGCCTGACGTGATAATGGGCGTTTACCTGACGAGATGCCAGCCAATTAGCAGTCCCTTGCGGCTGGCCTTGAGCAGGTTGCAAAAGCACCAGTTCTGGTATTAGTTGCGGTTTTAACGTTTGAATTTGTTCCTCAATGGCTGTGAGATCGGGTGAAGTGTTGGCCTCTGCTACGAGCACAATCCGGTCTGCTTGCCGAATGCACCGCTGGCTCCAGCTATCCCACTGCGGGTTGGCCTGGTAAAGCAGATAATCGTTATATTGTTCTTGTTTGTCTAGCCAGGGCAGCAAAGCGTCCAAATCGTTGAGATTGTTGTCTACCGTTTGGGCATTAAGTATGAGGCTGTTTTTTGTCCTGAATACGGCCGTTCGCAACTCATCCATCAGCTCGGTGAGAGGAACATTGACAGAAAGCGGCACAAAGGCGATGTTGTGTGCGGTTCTAGCGGCTGTTTGCTGCGTTGGGTTTAGGTGGCTGGGAAAAGCAAAATCATGAACCAAGGACGACCAGGCTTGGGGCAGTTGTTCACAAAAGCGGCCGAGGTTCTCTTGAGACAAAACGATCAATTGGCTGTCTCGTTCTGCCACGGTTGCGTGGTGCCGGGGTAGCAGGTTTTGTTGGGGCAGCGTTCCGGCAAATTGACCAGACCCAATTTGACCGCAGATTTTTTGCTGCCCATCCAATTGTTTATGAATTTGCTGAAGACGGCCGTTTACCACATAAGCAATATATTCTGGCGATGTACCTTGCTCAAACAGCGTCTCGCCAGCTTTAATCTGTAGCCATTCCAGATTAGAAAGCCAATTGTGTAGTTTGGCCGTTGGCAACGTGCCCCAGTAGCGGCACAAAAATTTGCACTTTTCGCGCAGTTGGCGTTGCTCCTGCACCTGAGTTTGTAACGCTTTGAATAGCTGCGGCCGTTTCTTTGCCAGCGAGGGCAAGTCAGCCGTCTCAATTCGAATGAAGACACAATCTGTTAATGTGCGAACGCCAACCCCACGCCATTGGCCAGTAAGCGGTGCAACTAGACCAACGGCCGTTCCATGCGGCACCGCATCAATCACCTGCTCATTGCCAGCAGGCAAGCTCATGACAAGCTGAACAGCACCTTTCTCGATAAAGTAAATAGCATCCCCCAGCTCACCCTGACGAAACAGCCACGCGCCCTGTTGCAAAGTAATGAAGCTGGAGTTAATCTCAGCCTGCTTGAGGCTATTGTGCAATAAATTGTTCTGTTTGGGGCGAAATGGCTGGCGGCCAAAGCCAGCGTAGGCGATATTCCAATTTTGTCTGTAGTGTAATTGCTGCGCTGCACGTGGGGTTTGGGCATTGCTACCTGAACTATGAATCATGATTTTCTCCCGCGAATGATCTGTTGAATCGGTTGATGAATTTACCGTATCACCAGGTTTACAGGAAGAAGTACCGAAAACGGCCGTTTTTGTCTCAATTTACCAAAGGTCAAAGGTATACAAGGGTGAACCCCAGGTAACGGCCATTTGCCAGATGGGTCTGCGCGCGGGGAGAGGGAGGGGCTGGGGTTTGGAGACGGCCGTTTTACCAAATGCCTCTAAAGCCTGGGGGAGCGACGTAAAAATCCCCAAACGTTCAGTGACACCCGCTTGTTGTAAGGCTCGCTCCACTTTAGGTTGCGGGGCACACAGCTTCAGGTTAGCCACCATGGCTGCATCGGGTCTATCAGCCATTTCATGGAGGGCTTTCCAGCCATCTTCCGGGCTGGCGGGTTGGCGATTGCTCACAATTTCGGCAATGCTATACAGGGTAAATAACGCGGTCAGATTTAGCCGGGGCATGTTTGCCAAATCGACGATCATTTGGGTGTGGCCCTCAGCAAATAATGAATGAGCAGCAGCGATAATCGCTTCAAAGGTATCTGCTTGAATGGCACGATTCAATTTTATGATTGCTACTGATTGCTCGGCAAGGTTGTTTATATGAATAATTTTTACAGAAAACTGATTCATGGCAAACTCCTTTTTTGACGCAGATAAATACAGTTTTACACGGATAAAAAAATTAAAGGTATGAGGAAGTAATGCACCGGACACAGAGCGTGCCCGATGCAAAACGAAGGGAAAGAGAATAAGAGGAAGATTGATTTGGAGGAAACTTCTCAGCTCTGTTTAATTAAATGCCGCCATGACCCACGCAGCCTGGATCAACAATAAGGGAACCCAATATGCCCTGTAAGGTTTCACTCGTGTCCAGGTTTATTCCGATGAAGAACTCCGTAGAGGTTGTTGGGATTGTAAGCGTTCCGGGTAAAAATGGCGGATTGCTCCCTAACGTAACCCCGTCAACGTGAAAATGAGTCAGATAACCTAAGCCGTTATCGAAAAACGCCGCCCCGCCCCCTTGCATCTGCTGATTGGTCATGAAGGGTTCGCTTTTTGCCATGCTGCCTCCGGCAACAAACTCATATTTTGCCATGCGAGAAATTGCATTCATTGGCGCAGAAAATTGCAGCTCTGGCTGGTAAAAGAAGGGATTTTCTCCTGTTTTTGTAAATATAAACTCGGCCGTTCCATTGGCCACTTTGAAATCGCATTCATCTTCTATCACGAGTTGCCCATTTGTTAAATCATATACCTTCTCCTGAAAGCTGGGCATTTCACAAATTAAAAAGGTGTTGCCATCAAAGGTGGCTTTGTTATTTTCAATTATAAGTTGACCATCTTCTTGGCACGATATGGGCGTGGTTTCACTAGTAATAACTAACAAATTGCCCAGGCGATCTTCATAGCCAATTTCTATTGTCCTTTTCACAATTAGCTGATTGTTGTGAATGCCCACTTCGATAAACCAGCGTGCCTTTTGGTCACCAAGTGAGGCTGTGGCTGATTTAGGAAAAGTGAACAAAGCGAATATGACCGTTACAACAACGATATAAGCTAAAGCTACCAATACTGATCGTTTCATAATAAACAGTTTCTCCTTTGTTTGCCGGATGGACACCAACTTGACTCATACTACCATCTTCGTCAATTTGATCCGTCCCGATTTTGGCGCATTTTGTCCCGTTTATGAAGAATCGGCAAAGTATGTGGACAAAATTCGCTTTTGGGCAAAATATGCTTTTGTGGCGATTTGTAATATATTTTTTATGGCTATTGGGCTGAAACGGCCGTTTCAACATACGGAGCAAAACAAATCATGGCACCAAAGCAAAAAAATGGAGCAAGCAGCGACCCTTTCCACGATCAGCTACGACTGGCCTTAAATAGCTATGCTGATGCCGCTTGGCTGGGGGAACAATCCCCGTTGGCAGCACCCTGCTTTTTGGGGGATGTCCTGCAAAATAGTGCCAATGCGGATACGGCCGTTGGTCGTGGCCAGGCCCTGCAAAACAGCCTGCAAAAAGCGGCAGCTTCCCTGTGGACAGATAACACTTTGCCCCGAACCCGCGCTGAATTGGAAGACAGCGTTGCCGAGGAACGGCGCGAGTTTGGCAACAAGGGCAATTGCTACAGCTTCCTGCTGCTGGAGCTGCGCTACTTCCGCACCTACTTTCGTCCCCTCGATTATCCCAAGGCTGGCAGCGAAAAGGACATCATCGAATACCTTGGCGTGGGGCGTAGCCCCTACTTTCGCCATCTCAAAAATGCCCGCGAGCTACTGGCCGATGCCTTGCTGCGACAACTCCATCCCACCTACCGGCTGGAACGGCCGCTGGTGCCAGCAAAACCGCTGCTAGGCCGCGATTTAACCATTCAAACCATCACCGAGGCATTATTGGCCGGAAAAACGCTGGCACTGACGGGTATGGGCGGCATTGGTAAAACCTCGGTCGCAGCTACGGTGATGAGCCAATGGCCACACGAAAGTTTCTGGTTCACCATCCGCCCCAGCTTTAACGATAATTTGAGCAGTCTCCTTTTTGCGCTGGGGCAATTTCTGCACCAGCAGGGTGCGTCCCGGCTGTGGCTCCAGCTCGTAGCGGATGGGGGCAAGGTGGACAATCCTGATTTGGCTTTGGCGCAGCTACGGGGCGACCTGCACCAGCTACAAGCAACCCCACCCTTGCTTTGCTTTGATGAGATCGATCTGCTCCAGCAAAATCAGGAAACGACAAGCCAGATTCGTGTTCAACTGAGCGAATTTTTGGAGAGTCTGGGGCAAATGACCCCCCTCCTTTTTGTCGGTCAACAATGTTTCTTCCACACCAACCAACAGATACATCTCTCCGGTTTGACAATGCCTCAGATTGCCAACTTGCTAGCCGAAGCGGACGTGCAGGGAACGGCCGTAGAGATTGAGGCATTCACAAAATACACCGGGGGCAATCCGCGTTGTTTGCACCTTTGTGTAGCTTTGCACGATGGCAGCAAATCGCTGACTGACCTGATGCAACAGTTGCCGCAGGTGCCATCTTTACGCACCTTACTGGCTCGGCTGTGGCGGCGATTATCCCCAGCCGAGCGGGGCTTGCTAGGGCAGTTGGCTGTGTTCCGCAGCCCCGCCCCTGGTGATGCCTGGCCTGAGGCGGCAGACGAGTTGCGCATGTTGGGTCAACGCCAACTCGTGCAGGCAGATGGCTTGGGCGGAGTGGTCTTGCTGCCAGTCATTCGTGATTTGGTGCTGGCAGAATGGCATTGGCTGCCCATCGAGCAGCGGGAGCAGAGCCATCTCGCTGCTGCCACGATTCGGGCAGCGCGGGGTGAGTACACAGCGGCAGCGTACCATTTTGTCCAGGCGGGTGAGGAAAATACGGCCGTTCAAATCTGGTACCCCCATCGGCAAAAAGAAATCCAGCGTGGCCAGGCCAATGCTGCCCTGATGCTCTTCGAGCAACTTTCTCCCAAACGGCTGGATGGCAACGAGCGGGAAGCCCTTGCTCTGCTGTTGGCTGATCTGTATCGGTTCACTGGCCAACCAGAGGAAGGCCTGGCCGTTTTAAAAGCGGCTACCTGGCAGCACGGCAGCGAAACGGCCGCTCACGCACAGTTGCTCAAGGGTGCTTTTCTCAATGCCCTTGGCTACCCACAGCAGGCGGCCGAATCCTTGCAACAAGGCAGGGAAATCACCCAGCGGCTGCTGCGCAAACTGGTACGCTTCCGCTCCCAGCAAACCCGGCACCATTTGCAGCAGCGAGAAATGACCGAAGCCTGGCACGAAGCGCGATTGGTGCAATATGAAGCGGAGCACCTTCAAGGCATCGTGCGGGAGGAGCAGGGCAATTACGATGAGGCTTATTTACATTACCAGCGGGCTCTGGCCTTGGCCAAAAGTGTGCAGTATGCGGCTGGGGTGGCACAAATTAACCGCGAATTGGCCGTGATTTTAGGGCGGCAAGCGCGTTTGGAAGAAGCGGTACCCCACGCCGAAGAAGCCATCAGCTATTTTGCCCAAATCGGCGACCGCATGGGGCAGGAGATGGTGCGGAATGCCCTGGCTGTGGCTTATATTCAGGCAGGGCAGTTTGCCCAAGCCATTGAAACGGCTGCACCCTCCCTGCCATTTTTTGAAGATGCCGGAATGCCATTCTGGACGGCCGTCACGGCCGCCAATCTGGCAGAAGCCCACTACGAAGTAGGCAATCTGGTAGAGGCACAGAAAATGGCACATAGGGTTTTGCAAACGGAAGAAACCCATGCCTACCCCTACGCCCAGTTCACCTTGGGCTTGGTGGCAGAGGCAGAAGAAAGGTTGGCAACGGCCGTTACCCACTTCACTGAATCCCGTGACCAGGCACACAAAAATGATGACCCTTACATGGCAGCCTACGCCTGGCGAGCCTTGGGTAAGGTGCTGCTAAAGCAACAGGAAGCAGCAGCCAGCAAAGATGCCCTGATGCAAGCATCCCACCAATTTAAAACGCTGGGGCTGCTGGCCGAATTGGAAAAAACGGAGCAAATTTTGGCGAAAATCAATGCTTGACAGCGGAAAACGGCCGTGTTACCATCTCGCCCAACTTAAAAAACAAAGACGTTGAACCGAAAGAGTACACAATAAAGCGGGTTTTAGAGAGTGGGTTGCATAGCTGAAAAATCCACAACAGCGCAGTTGCGGAATGGATCGGGGAGTCGTTTAAGTGAAATCGAGACATCGAAAATAGCTTAAGCCGGAAGTGCCACCGTTATCAGGGCATAGACCTACGAATAATGGTTAATTGTGAATTGTAACTGATTAATTGTTAGTGGGTTGAAATGAGTGGAGCTGGCTAACACACAACGCGCTATCACGAGCGCGTTTTTTGTTTCAGCTTAAGCCGGGTGGCACCACGGGAGTGAATTTTTAGACGCTCTCGTCCCAGCAGTGAAGAAATTCGCTGGGACGAGGGCGTTTTTCGTTTTCTTGGCCACAGAGAACACAGAGGAAAGAGGGAAAAACCTCTTAAATCTCTTTGCCCTCTGTGGCAAAAAAGGAGTAGATGATGAGCGATAAGACGAGGTTTTTGTTGGATGAAAGTAAGCTGCCAAAGGCGTGGTACAACATCAATGCGGATATGCCCGTGCCGCCGGAACCTGTGCTGCACCCGCAAACGCTAGAGCCAGTTACGCCAGACTTTTTAAGCGTTTTGTTTCCCATGAGCCTAATCATGCAGGAAGTTAGTACCGAGGCTGCGATTGAAATTCCGGAACCGGTACGCGAGGTGTACAAGCTGTGGCGGCCCACGCCGATGTTCCGGGCACGGCGGCTGGAGAAGGCTCTAGATACGCCTGCTCATATCTATTACAAGTATGAGGGTGTTAGTCCGGTGGGATCGCACAAGCCGAACACGGCCGTTCCCCAGGCATTCTACAACAAAGAAGCAGGTACCAAAGCACTCACCACCGAAACTGGAGCCGGGCAGTGGGGATCAGCACTGGCAATGGCTTGTAACTTCTTCGGGCTCGATTTGGAAGTGTACATGGTGAAGGTTTCTTACGGACAAAAACCGTATCGGCGCATCTTGATGGAAAATTATGGCGCAGAGGTGTTTGCCAGCCCGACGGATCGCACGCAGTACGGCCGTTCCGTTCTGGAAAATGATCCCGATTCACCCGGCTCACTGGGCATTGCCATTTCTGAAGCGGTAGAAGTTGCTGCAACTTCTGGCGGCAGCAAAAAATACAGCCTTGGTTCTGTGCTGAACCACGTACTGACCCATCAAACCGTGATTGGGGAAGAAACTCTGCTGCAAATGGAGATGGCTGACGAATACCCCGATGTGATTGTGGCCTGTACCGGGGGCGGTTCCAACTTTGGCGGCTTTGCCTTCCCCTTCGTGCGCGAAAATTTGCGGAATGGCAAAAATACCACAATTATCGCCGCTGAACCTGCCGCCTCGCCCACGTTAACACGCGGCAAATACACTTTTGACTACGGCGACACGGCGATGATGGCACCCGTTGTCAAAATGCACACCTTGGGGCATGGCTTTGTACCACCCACTATCCACGCTGGCGGACTGCGCTATCATGGCATGGCACCGCAGGTGAGTGCCTTGGTAGATAATGGCGATGTGCAGGCGCGTGCCGTCCCGCAACTGGAAACGTTCCAGGCAGCCATGACCTTTAGCCGTGCTGAAGGTATCATCCCTGCACCAGAATCGACCCACGCCGTTGCCGTAGCCTTGCAAGAGGCCATGAGATGCAAAGAAAGTGGTGAGAAGAGAGTGATCGCCTTTAATTTGAGTGGCCACGGCCACTTTGACATGGCGGCTTACGACACTTATTTGAAAGGACAGCTAGAAGATTATGCGTATCCGGCCGAAGCAATTGCTGAAGCGATGACGCAGCTACCAAATGTTTAAATTGTGAATTGTGAACGGTTAATTGTGAATTGTGAACGTCTTTAACAATTCATAATTCTCAATTCACAATTCATTATTCCGAGAGGGGTTATGAATCAAGTTTACACACCATCTTTGGAACAGTTTAGGGAGTTGGCGGCCGGACCAGCCAATTTGATCCCGGTCTACCGTGAGTTTGCGGCCGATTTGGAGACGCCAGTATCGGTTTACCTGAAGCTCATGGATGAGCTGGGGCCGTCGTTTTTGCTGGAGTCTGTTGAGGGCGGCGAGCAGGTGGGACGGTACTCCTTTGTGGGGGTTGCACCACGTGGGATGATTTCATTGAACGGCCGTACCGTCACTACAAGCCTAGGCGAAGAAGGCAGCACGCGAGACCTAGCCGAAGGTGAGGACGTGCTGCACGTCCTCAAAGCGGAGCTGGCGCAATTTGTTCACGCAGATTTACCCGGTTTGCCCCGCTTTAACGGTGGTGCCGTGGGCTACCTGGGGTACGATGTGGTGCGTTACTTTGAGCGATTGCCAGAAACGGCCGCCTCCATCCTCGACCTCCCCGACGCTATCTTTTTGCTGGCCGACACGCTCGTCGTGTTTGACCACGCCCGCCACCGACTGCTCATTTTGGCCAACACCCACGTGAACGGAGATGTGGAGGCGGCCTACGTGGAGGCGATTCAGCGGATCGAAAGGGTAAGTGAGCGGTTATTACGGCCGTTACCCGCCATTCCCCGCCGCCGCTGGCGTAGTGATAACCAAAATCTGGCCGAGACGCTCACTAGCAACATGCCCCAAAGCCGCTACGAAGAGATGGTGCGCCAGGCCAAAGAGTACATCGCGGCAGGCGACATCTTTCAGGTGGTGCTGAGCCAACGCTTTAGCCGCCAGACCAGTGCCCATCCCTTTGCCATTTACCGGGCTTTGCGGATGCTCAACCCATCGCCCTATATGTTCTACTTCGATTTTGGGCCAGAGATGCAGGTGATTGGCGCGTCGCCAGAGATGCACGTGCGGCTGGAAGATGGCGTCGCCAGCGTCCGCCCCATCGCCGGGACGCGCCCCCGCGGCGCCACCCCCGCTGAGGACAATGCCCTGGCGGAAGAGCTGCTGGCCGATCCCAAAGAGCGGGCCGAGCACGTCATGCTGATTGATTTGGGGCGCAACGACATTGGCCGGGTCAGCGACTACGGCACGGTCAACGTGCGCGATTTGATGGTCGTGGAGCGGTATAGTCACGTCATGCACATTGTTAGCCATGTGGAAGGCAATCTAAAAGATGGCATGGACGCTTACGATCTGATGCGGGCAACGTTTCCAGCAGGAACCGTTAGCGGAGCACCCAAAGTGCGGGCGATGGAAATTATTGAAGAGCTGGAAGGCCAGCGGCGCGGACTTTACGCTGGCGCGGCAGGTTATGTCAGTTATGACGGCAGCATGGACACCTGCATTGCTATCCGCACGATGCTGATGCAGGGAGATGAGATTCACGTCCAGGCAGGCGCGGGCATCGTTGCCGACAGCGACCCGGCCACCGAGCATCAGGAGTCTGTTAACAAAGCCAAAGCCCTCTTCGTAGCGGTAGATCGTGCAGAGGATGGGTTGTTGTAGATTGAGCAATTTTTAAGCGTCATTCTGAGCCGTTTTTGGCGAAGAATCCCTCATAGCTTTGCTGCATAAAACGCTTATCCGCGTGCATAGACAGCACTGCTTACAGGTTTTAGGGATGCTTCACCGCGTTCAGCATGACATAGCTTTCTTTCTGAGGAATTTATCATGACCACAAAAAGACGAGTATTTAGCGGTATTCAGCCATCGGGCAATATTCATCTGGGCAACTATTTGGGCGCGGTGAAGCATTGGGTCGATGGACAGGATGAGAAAGAAAATTTTATCTGCGTAGTGGATTTGCACAGTATTACCGTACCGCAAGACCCGGTTGAATTGCGCTTCCAAACCCGCGCATTGGCGGCGATGCTGCTGGCAGCGGGGATCGATCCCGACAAAACAACGCTGTTTGTCCAAAGTCACGTAACGGCGCATGCCGAAGGCTGCTGGCTGCTAAACTGTGTCACGCCGCTCGGTTGGCTGCAACGGATGACGCAGTTCAAAGACAAATCGGCCAAGCAGGAGAGCGTTGGCGTGGGGTTGCTGGACTATCCCGTTTTGCAAGCGGCAGATATTTTGCTATACGACGCACATGAAGTGCCAGTGGGTGAAGACCAGAAGCAGCACATCGAGCTTACCCGCGACATTGCCCAACGCTTCAATCATCTGTATGAAGAACCGTTCTTCAGACTGCCCGAAGCTAAAATCCCAAAATCCGGGGCGCGGCTGATGGGATTGGATGATCCCACGGTGAAGATGTCTAAGAGTTTGGCGCACACGCGCGGCCATGCAGTTCGCCTGCTGGATGAGCCTAAGGAGATTTTACGCTCGTTTAAGAAGGCGGTGACTGATTCAGGGCGCGAGATTCGCTTCTCGGATAATCCAGAGAAGGCGGGTGTAAACAATCTGCTGGGCATCTACAAAGCGGTGACGGGCAAGCCAAATGACGAAGTGGAAACAGATTTTGCCAATGCACGTGGCTACGGTGATCTCAAAGTGGGTGTTGCTGAGGTCGTAATCGACTTTTTGGCACCGCTTCAAGCCCGCTACAAGGCACTTATGGATGATCCGGCTGAGTTGGACAGAATTTTGGCAATTGGGGCTGAACAGGCAGCGGCCGTTTCCATGCCCAAACTCCGTCAAATGAAAGAAATCATGGGGCTGGTCTTACCAGTTTCCAGTAATTAGTAATCAGTTATCGGTGAGCGGTAAACCGATTACCGTTCACTGATTACCGATTACGCCGAAAGGTGTATCAATGTTAGTTGTGATTGATAATTACGATTCGTTTACCTATAACTTGGTGCAATATTTGGGTGAGCTGGGGCAGGAGATCAAGGTGTTCCGCAATGACCAGGTGACACTGGATGAAATTCGAGCCTTGAACCCGGATCACATTGTCATTAGCCCAGGCCCCGGCGACCCAGACGACGGGGGGATTTCGCTAGATGTTTTGCGCGAATTTGGCGCGACGACCCCAATCTTTGGCGTTTGTTTGGGGCATCAATGCATTGGCCAGGCGTATGGCGGCAAGGTGACCCGCGCCCCGCGACTGATGCACGGGAAGGTTTCAAAAGTGTATCACAATGGGCATGGCGTTTTTTCGGGCGTACCTAGTCCCTTCAACGCCACGCGTTACCATTCGCTCATCGTCGAGGAACCCATACCGGACGATTTGGAAGTGACAGCTTTCACCAGCCAGGGCGAGGTGATGGGGGTGCGGCATAAGGCGTATCCTACCGTAGGCGTGCAATTCCACCCGGAAAGTATCCTGACGGAACACGGTAAGCGGATTTTGCAGAATTTTTTAGAGCGACGGTAATGGCTAGGATTGTCCTTCCAAGTAAAACGTGGAATCTTTCAAGGTTAGGATTTACGCATTCGCCCTAACTAGACTACAAAAGTCTTCGGTCTAATGATGTAAATTCCAGAGAGACCAAGACTTTTGTAGTCTTCACTGCGTAAGTCCTGAAGGTTGTAAGTAGAAAAATTCCCTACTTCAGCCTGCCCTGAGCGAAGCCGAACGAGTTCGGAGTGATATGGCAGCAAAATTGACGATTTACGAATGTCGATTTACGATACGCTTTGCTTTGAAATAACCAAGCAACAATCGTAGATTGTGCATTTTGAAGGAATTTTATGAGTGTAAAACACGGTTTTGAGCTGTTACGCGAAGAAGAAATTGAGGAACGCAATACGACTGCCCGCTTGTACCGCCACGTGCAGAGCGGCGCGGAGCTGCTTTCCTTAGAGAATGATGACGAAAATAAAGCGTTTGGCATTATGTTTCGCACGCCGCCGGAAGATTCAACTGGCTTGCCGCACATTATGGAGCATTCGGTGCTGGGTGGCTCAAAAAAGTATCCGCTGAAGGAGCCGTTTGTGGAGTTGGTCAAAGGCTCGATGAAGACCTTTTTGAATGCGTTCACCTCGGCGGACATGACGGCGTATCCGGTAGCCAGCACCAACGAGCAAGATTTTTACAATTTGGTAGATGTGTATCTAGATGCGGTGTTGAACCCGCTGATCACGCCGAACCATTTGGCGCAGGAGGGGTGGCATCTGGAGCTGGAAAATGTTGAAGACCCACTAATTTACAAAGGTGTGGTTTTCAATGAGATGAAGGGAGCCTATTCCTCACCAGAGGGAGTGCTTTACCGCCAAATTAAGGGTTCAATGTTCCCGGACAACGCGTATCGGAATGATTCGGGTGGCGACCCGGAGGTGATGCCAAACCTGACGTATGAGCAGTTCCGCAGCTTCCACGAAACATATTACCATCCGGCCAATTCGCGCATTGTGTTTTACGGGGATGATGACCCAGACAAGCGTTTGGCAATGGCAGATAGCTATTTGCAGGCATTTGAGGCGGTAGATGTGACGGATACGGCCGTTCCCATCCACGTCCCTTTTGAAAAACCACAACGCTTCACCTTCCCGTACTCTGTTGAAGCTGATGGCGAAAACAGCGACAAGCATTACGTGTCCGTCAATTGGGTGCTGCCGCCCAGCGACAACGATATGGCACTGCAACGTGCCTTGAGCATATTGTCAGTAACCCTGCTGGGTACGCCGGGATCGCCGCTGCGCAAAGCGTTGATTGATTCGGGCCTGGGGGATGATGTAATCGGCGGTGGCTACTCGGGCCGACTGCGGCAGGGTACGTTCTCGGTTGGGATGAAGGGCGTCAAGGCAGAAAACATTGAGGCGGTCGAGCGACTTGTTTTGCACACGTTGCGGAAGCTGGCAGATGGTGGCTTTGAACCAGAAGCAGTAGAAGCGGCCATTAACAGCACCGAGTTCAGCTTACGGGAGAATAACACGGGTGCTTTTCCGCAGGGTCTTAGCCTAATGTTTGGGGCAATGTCCAACTGGATTCACGATTTGGATCCGCTGTCACCGCTAAAGTTTGAGGGGCCGTTAACGGCCGTAAAAGAAGCCATTGCCAATAATTCCATGTATTTGCCCGGCCTGATACACACTTATTTACTCAAAAACAATCATCGTGGCACGGTGATTTTGGAACCTGATGCGACGTTGCAGCAGCGGCAAGAAACGGCCGAAAAAGAGAAGCTAGCTGCCATCAAAGCCCGACTCAACGAGACGCAGCTTAACGACATTATTCGCCAGACGCAGGAGCTGAAAGCGTTGCAAGAAAAGCCGGACAGCCCGGAAACAATCGCCATGCTGCCCCGCCTAACCCTGGCCGATCTGGACAAAGAAAACAAACCAATTCCCACGGACCAAACGGAAGCTGCCGGAGTGAAAACGTATTACCATGACCTGTTCACCAATGGCATCGTTTACCTGGAATTGGGCATGAATTTGCACGCGTTGCCCGCCGATTTACTGCCTTACGTGAAGCTATTTGGCCGCGCTTTGGTAGAAATTGGCACCGGGACGCAGGATTTTGTGCAGCTACAGCAGCGAATCGGCCGTTCTACCGGGGGTGTTTATCCCACCACCTTCCTCTCTGCCAAGCGAGGCGAGGCGGACGCAGCCGCCTGGCTCTTTTTGCGCGGGAAGGCAGCGATGGGTCAAGCGCAAGAGATGCTAGACATCATGCGTGACGTATTGCTAACGGTTAAGTTGGACAACCAAGATCGGTTCCGCCAAATGGTGCTCCGCGCCAAGGCAAGTGTGGAATCTGGGCTGGTGCCGAGTGGTCATGCAGTCGCCAATCGCCGTCTACGCAGCTACTTTACAGAATCCTCCTGGGCGGCAGAACAGATGAATGGCGTCGAGTACCTCTTCTTTTTGCGCCGCCTAGCGGAGCAGGTAGAGGCGGATTGGCCATCGGTTTTGGCGAAATTGGAGGCGGTGCGTGCCGCTCTGGTAAACCGCCAAAATATGTTGGCCAACGTGACGCTGGACAGCGAAAATTGGCAATCCTTCCAACCCCAACTGGTGAATTTGATCAGCCAACTGCCTGATCTACCAGTGGAGATGGCGATGTGGGATTGGCAACGGCCGTTCCAAAATGAAGGCCTCACGATTCCTGCCCAGGTCAACTATGTGGCCAAGGGCGGCAATCTATATGACTTGGGGTATCAGGAGCACGGTTCGGTTTCTGCGATTGTCAATTATTTGCGCACCAGCTATCTGTGGGAAAAAATCCGGGTGCAGGGCGGCGCATATGGCACAATGGTGGGCTTTAGCAACTACACCGGGGTGCTTAGCTACTACTCCTATCGTGATCCAAACCTGCTAAAAACGATCGATGTATACGACAGCGTGGCGCAATTCTTGCAGCGCGGCGTCTCGGATGATGATTTGACAAAGAGCATCATTGGGGCAATTAGTGCTATTGATCGTTACCAACTGCCAGATGCTAAAGGGTACACGGCGATGAGTCGGCTGCTCATCAACAGCAGTGATGAATACCGCCAGCGAATGCGCGACCAGATTTTGGGGGCAACGGCTGCCGACTTCGTGCGCTTTGGCGAGGCGGTTGCCGAACTGCCAAAATCCGAAAATACGGTTGTCACCGTTCTCGGCTCTGCCGAGGCGATAAAAAAAGCAAATGAACACAATCAGGGTGATTGGTTAGCCATCACCAAAGTTATGTAAATAAAATTTGGGAGAAAAATATAATGAAACATTTGTATTGGTTAACGCTACTTTTGATCTTGATGCTGGCCGCGTGTGGTGGCGAAACGGCCGAACCCATTGCTGACGGCAGCGAAGCAACAATCTCTGAAGATGTGGAAACGGCGGTAGGTACCGAAACGATCACAAATTCTGCCGCGGGGTTTTCTATTTCTCTGCCCGATAATTGGGCAACGGTAGAGCCATCTGCCGCAGCTTTTGCCCAAATTGGCGATACGGTGGGGCAGGCAGATGCGTTGGCTTACCTGACCGATGAATACGTTCAGGCGTTGCTGGCCAGCGGACTAGAGCTATACGCGCTCAACGAAGATGCTGCTTCGCTGAACAGTGCCGTGCCGGTCTCCATTCAAATTATCCGGCGGGATGCCCCGGTTAGCCTGACCCTGGCCGAATTGGTGAATGAAACGGCCGTACAGCTAGAAGCAATCCTCGATCTCACCTCAAATCTACAGCAAGCCTCCATGACGATCGATGGCAACGAGGCTGTTCAGCTTCGCTACACCATGCAGTCGCAAACGGCCGCAGGTGGCAGCGCAGATGTCCACAATACGCAATATTATCTCAGCAACAACGGCAATCTCTACATTATCACTATCGAAATGGCGCGAGAATTGGCGGATGATTATCTGGCTGGGGCAGAAACGGCCGTAGAAACCTTCCAACTCACCAGCGAATAATTTCGTGTGTACCTAACCCTCCCGCAGGTTTCAAAAATGATCGCTTTCGTCGTTAGGCAAACCTGCGGGAGGGTTGTATTCGAGGAGAAAGAGGATGGAGATTAGAGAAGCGATTGGGGCGGTGATTAACGGCCGTAACCTCACCCTACCACAAGCCGAAACCGTTATGGACAGCATCATGAGCGGCGGTGCAACCGATGCCCAAATTGGCAGCTACCTCACTGCTCTGCGCATGAAGGGTGAAACCGTTGCCGAAATCGCTGGCAGTGCCAAATCGATGCGCCGCCACGTCGTCTCCGTCAACATTCCCCATCTGGCCAGCGGCGAAATGGTCGTAGACACCTGTGGCACGGGCGGCGACGGCAAGCACACCTTCAACATCTCCACAACGGCCGCTTTTGTGGTGGCCGGGCATGGCGTGAAGGTGGCCAAACACGGCAACCGCGCTGCCAGCAGCAAATCTGGCTCTGCCGATGTGCTCATGGCACTGGGCGGCAATCTCGACCTCAACGCCGAGCAGGTGGCCGATTGCATCGATGAAGTTGGGATTGGCTTTTTGTACGCTGTGAAGCACCATCCCGCCATGCGCTTTGCCATTGGGCCACGCCGCGAAATTGGGCAGCGTACCATCTTCAACGTGCTGGGGCCGCTTACCAATCCGGCGGGGGCCACCCACCAGCTCATTGGCGTCTACGACCCGGCACTGACCGAGCCGTTAGCCCAGGTGCTGGGTGAGTTAGGCAGCAAAGCAGCCTTCGTAGTACACGGCGCAGACGGCCTGGATGAACTCTCTACCACTGGTGTGAATCGACTCAGCCATTGGCACAACGGTCGCGTAACCACCCGCGACTTCGACCCGCTGGAGCTAGACCTTCTCCGCGCCACGATTGATGATTTTGCGGGCGGTACGCCGGAAGATAATGCCCAAATCACCCACGATATCCTCAGCGGCAAGGACAAAGGGCCACGGCGCGACATCGTGCTGCTCAACGCCGCCGCCGCGCTTAGCGTCGAGTGCAACGACTGGCCCGCTGGCCTAGCCGAAGCCCGCGAATCCATTGACAGCGGTGCGGCGTTGGATGTACTTAATCGCTGGATCGAAAAGACGAATGACTTCTAGGAGATTAGAGATTAGAGATTGGAGATTTTTTGGAATCTCCAATCTCTAATCCCCTGAAATATTATGAGCGTCACCAAATTAGCCCAGCGTCGTGGCACTATTCTCGACGAAATTATGACCTTTCATCGGGAAAATTTGCCCAAAATTATGCGCGAGGTGCCGTTGGCCGACCTTCGTGCCCTGGCCAGCGTCGCGCCGCCTATGCTAGATTTTTATGCTGCGCTGAAAAAGCCGGGCGTCTCGCTCATTGCCGAATGCAAGAAGGCATCTCCCAGCAAGGGGCTGATGGTGCCACATTACAATGCTGCCAAACTGGCTAAAACGTATGCCCGAGCTGGAGCTAGTGCCATTTCTGTACTTACAGACGGCCGTCACTTTCAAGGCTCATTGGCCGATTTACGCGACGTAAAAGAAACAACCTCCAATCTCAAATCGCCAATCCCTGTTCTCCGCAAAGATTTCATCTTCCACCCCTACCAGGTGTACGAGGCGCGTGTTGCCGGGGCGGATGCCCTGCTATTGATAGCGGCCGTTCTCAGCGACACCGATCTCAAAGAACTGCTGGCCCTGACTCATCGCCTCGGCATGAATGCGCTCATCGAGGTTCATACCCAGGATGAACTGGCGCGGGTGCTGCCGCTACAGCCACGCATCGTGGGGATTAACAACCGCAATTTGCAAACATTTGAGGTGGATTTTGACAACACGGCGCGGCTGCGGCAGCAAATCCCGGCAGAAGTGGTGGCCGTGGGTGAGAGTGGGTTAAAAACGGCCGAAGATGTGCAAAAAATGGCCCAAATAGGTGTAGATGCCATCCTGGTTGGAGAAACGCTGGTGAAGAGCAAGAAAGTGTCTAAGAAAGTAGCAGAGTTTGTAAAGGCGGGACGGCCGTAACCTTAAAATTCATAGATTAAAGATCGAGAATTGTGCCTTCTCTTTCTTCAACAACAGGAGTAACTTATGAGCAATTTGGATCACGTTTGCTTTAACTGCCAACGTAGTGAAAGAGAAATACCAATGATTGCTTGGCAATATCAGGGTCAAGCGTTGTGGGTATGCAGTGAATGTACGCCACTGATTATTCATAAATGGCGACAGGTGGCAGCAAAAATGCTGCCGCCAAAAGAATAGTCAAGATTTTGACGCTGACAGACCCGCCACCATCATTGACAAATTCACAAAATTAGGTATTCTATTAGCCGCTCTCAAGAAAGTGTGATTAATATTTTGAATCAAATCAAGAATCCGGTAAAATTCGGGTTCTTGTTTTTTTGCCTGTAGTCTGGTGTATCAGGCTAGCTGTGGCACAAACAGCAGAATTTTTGGAAATTAGAGGAACAATTATGGCTCGCAAATGTAAACTCACTGGCAAAGGCCCACTTTCCGGCAACAATGTCTCCTTTTCGCAGAAGAAAACAAAACGCCGCTTCTTACCCAACATCCAGACCAAGCGGATTTATGTCGCGGAATTGGATCGTCATGTTCGTATCAAAATGTCTGTTCGGGCAATGCGTACTGTGGACAAAATTGGCTTGATGCCGTATCTCAAGAAGCAAGGCCTGACGTTGAAAGACGTCACCTCTTAAGGAGCAAATCTTATGGCAAAGAAAAAAGGTGTACGTGGCGTCATTAAACTGCGCAGCACAGAAAGCCATCATATGTATTACACGCAGAAAAATCGACGCAATGATCCCAATCGTCTGGAGCTGAAGAAGTACGATCCGACGCTGCGTCGGCACGTACTGTACCGCGAAACCCGCTAAAGTAAGGCAAACAAGCCTGAAGAATTAGCTCAGGCCTGCACATCTAAAAACGTAAGCCTCCCATCTAAGTCTAGTGGGAGGCTTTTTGCGTTGTATGATGAATGAGTATGATGGGCAGGTGGCCGAATGAGCAGCAAATGTACCAGCCGCATCCTACTTAAATGCATGCAGCAATAGATCGACTGGCCAGCTTCTTGTTGAAGGCTGCCGCGCTCGCAACGGTGTGTTTACGTACTTTTAAAAATACGGTAGGGTGTTGGCTCCCCGCCGAGAGCAAGCTCATTTTGCTGTCTCTCGATTCGACCACCTTGCTGATAGTTTAGGTACTTTATTTCACAAATTCAATGGGCAAAGGGGGGCAGTCCTGTGGTCACGGTAAGCGGAATTCAGCTGTCAGTAATCAGTCTGCTAAACTTGTTTATGGTTTGTTTGAGGCCGTTTTGGAGGGGCGTGTTGGCTTGCCAGTTGATTTGCTGTTTGGTTTTGGCGGCGTTGGCAATTTGGGTGGTTTCTTCACCTGGTCTGTTGGGGAGGGTGCCGATTAACGGCCGTCCCGCACCCCCAACTATCTCATAAATCTGCTGCACAACCTCAGCCACGCTTGCAGCCACCCCGCTGCCAAATTCTACTGTTTCCGCAGGAGCTAGCTTTGCTGGCAACATCGTCCACAAACCAGCCACCAGATCATCGATGTAAAGCCAATCCCGCCGCTGTGTGCCGCTGGTCATGGGGAAATCTTGCCCGGACTGCGCGGCAGCAGTGGCCGCGGGGATGAGGTTGCGTGGGTTTTGGCCGGGGCCGTATGCCTGGAAGATCATCGCGCCATGAATGGGCCATTGGTGGGTACGGCCGTACATCTCACAAAAGTTCCAGGCGGCGGCTTTGCTGGCGGCGTACATATTCATGCTGGTGCGCTCGCCAGGGGTGCGGGCGATGATGAGCTGCTGTATGCCTTGCCGCTTCTCAAAACAGGCGCGGATGAGGTTGAGCGTGCCGTTGAGGTTGTGGCGCAGGGCGGTATCTAATCCCAAAAATGGATCCGTAACGCCAGCAGCGGCAAGATGAATGACGTGGCTGGGTTGAGCCTCGGCAACGGCGCGGCTGGTGAGCCGGAAGTTGCGCAAATCGGCGTAGACGACGTGGAGGTGCTGGCGGATGGCTTGGAGGGATGGGGGAAACGGCCGTAAATCGACATGGCTGTACACTTCCCGCACCAAAATGGAGACTTCAACCTCTGGCTGCTGTACCAAAAAAGGAACCAGCGCCCGCCCCACAAAACCCGTGGCCCCCGTTACAAGAACTTTCACAACTGTGAGATAAAAAGGAAGTTGTCCATAGATTAAAGTCTATTTACTCTTCCTGAACATCCGACCACTGGTGATTCTTTCCCAAAAAGATTTGTATCGCTTTTCACCCGGAGATTCCACCCAATCCCCTTCAGGGGATCGCGTCCATTTTTTATCAACGCCCTTGAGAGTAATTTCAGTTCCGGCACTATGATCGACAAATTCGAGCATATTTTCTGCAAACCACAAAGATTCATCGCGTTCTTCAAAAAATACATTAATGGCATAATCGCTGTTTTGATGGCCAATTATGTCGATACCAGTAACGGATGGTGTAGTCTCTCCGTAGACCTGACCAATGAGACCTGCAACTCCTGCTGCTTGCGTTTCAACTGTGTCACGTACACGAACATTATCACCGAAGCTGATTGACATATTTTTCATTATGTTACCTGAAAAGAAAAACAGATAATTCTTATAAATCTGCGTAATCTTTGATGAAAATATAGGGTCAAGGCGCAGTGAGTGACCCTACGAGAGATTCAAAAATTCGCGGTACCAGGCCATTGTTTCGGCGAGGCCGCTTTCTAGGGTGTACTGCGGTTCCCAGCCCAGCATTTTGCCTGCTTTGTCGGAGTTGAGGTATTGGTCCTGAATTTCGTTTTCGACTTCATCCAGAATGATTGGCTCCAGTTCGGGATGGTCGGAGACGCGAATGATGGTTTGCACCACGTCCAGGGCCGTTTCCGGGTGACCCATGCCAAAGTTGAAGGCTTCGCCGCGTAATTCCGGCTTGCCGATTTGCTCGGCAGCCATCAGGTAGCCGCGCACGGCATCCTTCACGTACACATAATCGCGCTTAAACGTGCCGTCTGACCGAATAATCGGCCGTTCCCCCAGCAAAACGCTGCGGATGGTGCCGGGCAGAATGCGGTTCCAGTTGAGATCGCCGCCACCGTACAGGTTGGCACAGCGGGTGACGATGACGGGCAGGCCGTAGCTGTGGGCGTAGCTCTGCGAAATCAAATCGGCGCAGCTTTTGGAGACGTCATAGGGATGGCGGCCTTGCAGTGGGGCGGCTTCGTGGTAAGGGAGTTCTGGCTGGTCGCCGTAGGCTTTGTCGCTGCTGGCGATGACGACGCCGCTGACGGTAGGATTGCGCCGGGCGGCTTCTAGCAGCAGGTAGGTGCCGCGAATGTTGGTCTCGAAGGTGGAGAGGGGGGCGCGGTTGGCAATGGTGACGATGGTTTGTGCTGCAAGATGAAAAACGATCTCGACTTCGTACTCAGCTAGGGTGCGCTCTAGCAAATCATAATTGCACAAATCGCCGCGCACAACGGTGATTTTGTCCATCATGCCAGCGCGTACCAGATGGGACTGCGGCACAAAATCCCGAATTAGCCCAATTACGTCTGCGCCCATGCCAATGAGTGCATCGGTGAGCCAGGAGCCAAGCAGCCCGGTGCAGCCGGTGATGAAGACGCGTTTTCCTTGCCAATTGTTGCTGTTCAAAGTTTTTCTCCAAAAGGGAGATTGGTAATTGGAGATTAGAGATTGATTGTTGTCTCAATCTCCAGTCTCCAATCTCCAATCTCAAAAGTTACCAGACCTGCCACGGCCGTTTCTCTTGCCACGCTTCTTTTAAGGTCAGGGCATCCTTGAGCGTTTTCATGGATTGCCAGTAGCCGGTGTGTTGGTAGAGCATGAGCTGCTGCTGCTGGGCCAGTTGTGGCAAGATGTCCCGCTCCAAATCTAAATCTTCCCGGTTTTCGTTGCAGATGCGGTTGAGTACGGCCATTTCAAATAGCATAAATCCGCCATTGACCCAGTAGGGCAGGACGGGCTTCTCAACAAACTCGGTGATCTGCCCCGATTCATCTGCTTCCACTCGACCATATTGAGAGCGAAACTGGATGCCTGTGATGGTGGCCAGCTTGCCGTGCTGATCGTGAAATTGTACCAGCTTGCTTAAATTGATATTGGCCACCGCTTCACCATAGGCGACGAAGAAACGGCCGTCACCTAAATAATCCGCCACCTTTGCCAGCCGTGCCGCCCGCTCCGTGTCCAGACCAGTGTCTACTAGCGTCACTTCCCAAGGGGGATGCTCGTATTCGCCGCCGAGAGTGACGGTTGGCTGACCGTTGCCGCTGGCGGGATCAGCCAATTGGATGGTGACATCACGGGTCATCGCTTCATATTCTAAGAAGTAACGCCGCACCTGATCGGCCTGATGCCCCAGTGCCAAAATGAACCGATTGTGACCATAGGCCGAAAAAATGCGCATGACGTGCCACAGCAACGGCCGTCCGCCGATGTCAATCAGTTCTTTCTTGGTGAGCGTGTTGCCCATGCGCGTGCCCTGTCCGCCGCACATGATGACGACTGGGATCTGAGACATAGCAATTGGAGATTGGAGATTGGAGATTAAGACTTTGACAGCCAATCTCTAATCGCCAATCTCTAATCTCCCTTTTTCTTCTGCTTCCACCGCTGCCCGCAAGTTCTTCACAAAGGGTGGATAGACAATGCCCGCCTCGGTGACGATGCCGGTGACGTAGCGGTGGGGGGTGACGTCGAAGGCGGGGTTGCGGGCGGTGATGCCTGCCGGGGCAATTGATTTGCCAAAAACTTCCAGCACTTCCTCGTCGCTGCGCTCTTCGATGGGAATGAGATCGCCGTGTGCTAGCTCCAAATCCACCGTGCTGGTAGGCACGACGGGGTAAAACGGCACGCCATTTTCTTTAGCCACCACTGCCAGCTTGTAAGTGCCGATTTTGTTGGCGACGTCTCCGTTTGCGGCCGTTCGGTCTGAGCCAACCAGCACAATATCCACCTGCCCGGTACGCATGAAGTGCCCGGCGGCGTTGTCGGCGATGAGGTCGAAGGAAATGCCGCGCTGGTGCAGTTCCCAGGCGGTGAGGCGTGCGCCTTGCAGCCGAGGGCGGGTCTCGTCTACTAAAACATGAATCTTTTTGCCCTGTTCGTGGGCGGCAAAGACGACGCCGAGCGCGGTGCCCCAATCCACGGTGGCCAGTGCCCCAGTGTTGCAATGGTGCAAAATGGTGTCGCCGTCGCTAATCAGTTCTGCGCCGTTGTAGCCCATACGTTTGTTAAGTTCCACATCTTCGTCGGCCAGCTTTTGGGCTTCGGCCAGAATCGCGTCGCGGACGTCATCGATGCTTTCCAGCTCCTCGTTGGCCGCCACGCGCAACATGCGGCGCACGCCCCAGGCCAGGTTTACGGCCGTTGGTCGGGCAGCATTGAGGGTGGAAGCGGCCGTTTCCAAATCACGCAGCAAAGCCAGTCGATCTTTGGCGGTAGATTGTCGCGCCGCCAAGGCCATGCCAAACGCAGCCGCTGCGCCGATGGCAGGCGCGCCTCGCACGTACATTTCGTTGATAGATCGTGCAACTTCCCGGTAATCTGTAAACTCGGCAACGATAAATTCCCAGGGCAATTGCCGCTGGTCAATCATCTTGGTGCTGTCGCTGTCGTAATCCCAAAAAACGGTTCTCATTTTTTGCCTCATTCATTCTGCTTTTTTCGGGCGAGATCATAACACAGCCAAGAACCCCCTGCCAGCAAACATGAGTGTGTTAGAATACGGCCGTTCTTAAAAGATATGCCAGCAATTGGAGATGGTCGAAATGGGTCAAGATTTTAACTCTCGTGATGTTTTTAATTTAGGGTTTGAAGCATCAGTAAGAGCCAATTTGCTTTTCTTTGCAATTCTCGTTGCTTGCCAGTTCATTATGAATCGAAACATTTATGATTATGGCGAGTTTGAAATTTCAATCGCAGTTGTTTTTTTAGGGATTATATTTGTATTTGGCTTCATAGGGGCGTTTCCACCAGCTTTGTTTGGTAGCGGAATTTTGTTATTCATTGCGAAAAGAAGAGCTTCTTCTACTCAAACTTCGGCTAGAACAAGCAAAATTATGGGGATTGCTCTGGGGGGAATAATCGGCCTGTTTTGGCTTAAATTACTTGGTTCACTTTCGGCTTACACAGCATTCGCTGAAGAGCCAATTTGTGGTTTACTGAATGGTACTATCAGTGGTGCCATTATAGGATTATGGCTAAGTCGGAAGATGATTCTTCCGTGAAGGATTTTGTAACATTGTTGTAAATTGGAGTTTTCTGTGGGATTTGAAGATGAACCTCTCATTTACCGTTGCCCTGTGTGCCAAGATGGGTTGGGCGTGAACGGCCGTTCCCTAAAATGCGCCAACAATCACAGCTTCGACATTGCCAAAGAGGGATACGTAAATTTGCTGCTGGCGAACCAAAAACGGTCATTGCAACCGGGGGATAATCAAACTATGGTGCGCCATCGGCGGCAATTTTTTGACACTGGTTTGTATGAACCTCTGTCTGACAAAATAAATGAAATGGTGGGGGAGTTTGCCAACCAGTTTGCGCCAAATAAGCGACTGGATATGTTGGATTCTGGTTGTGGGGAGGGGTATTTTTTGCATCGATTGGGGGCGTTTTTGGCGGGTGGGGAACGGCCGCATTCCCTGCATGGCATCGACATATCTAAATTTGCCGTCAAAGCAGCCGCCAAGCGAGACATATCGGTGAATTGGGCGGTGGCCAGTAGCTATGATTTGCCAATTTTGCCGGACTCTGTGGATGTTGTTTCGAACGTGATGGCTCCCTTTGATCCGGCGGAATTTGGGCGAGTGTTAAGGGGAAACGGCCGTGTTTTACTTGTCACCCCTGGCCCAGAGCATCTTTTCAGCCTGCGGCAGCACATTTACCCAAATCCAGAAAAGCATCCGTTGGCCAGCAAGGAATTAATGGGCTTCATTTACCAGGACAGCCAGCGAGTGCAGTTTGTGCGCCATTTGCAAAATGAGCAAATTCAAAGTTTGTTTGTGATGACTCCTTACGCCTGGAATGCACCAAAAGCAACCCGCGAAAAAATCATGGTGCTGCCGGAATTAAGCATCACAGTTGATTTTGTACTGACTTTGTTTCAGAAAGAATAGTTGCGCTGTGTTGGAATACGGCCGTTCCTATCCCTCACCCTTATACCGCCGCAGGTGGTAGGCCAGAGAAACGCCCCTCAAAATTGTCAAAAAAGAAACGACCAGCAATACATAAACAAAAAAGGCCCAGAATTGCTGCCGATAAAACAAGTTCCCTTGGTCTGGTGCTGTCAAAAAATATTCCAGGTAATACAACAGCACCGCGCCTAAAACAATCCCGCCTAAACCACCTAAAATATAGGGTCTTGGCTTTTTAATTTGTGTGTTATTCATCGTTTGCTCTCCCTTCAAACAAATCTCGGAAAAAGTTTATCATTGTGCGTTTCCGGATAATCAGTGGCAACATAACAAAAAGAGTAACAATTTCGGCCATGTGACATATGTGACAAAAAGCACATTCACAAATGACGCTCGTCACCTCCAAAATCGAAAAAAATTTTTAAGATGAAATTGTTCCTAGCAAACATCGTAAGCCAATCCAGACCAACCTTTTTTAGCGTTTCACAAGCCTGATTTTGATCATTCAGGCCATTTACAATAATCCAGGAGGCATCCATGGAAACGTTTCGGGGTATTAACATTTTCGGCTTGTTCGGCCGTTTTTTAGTTGTCTGCATCATTTTTGCAATGGCTTGTAGCGATGCGGCACCAAACGGAGATGTTCCGATTAGCAGCCCAGAAGTAGTTGAGGAAGAGGCGTTGCCAGCAACTGCGCCTGATACCGAACCAACTGTCGCTGTGGCTATTTCAGCAAACAGCAAGTTGCCAGAGGCCAATGCCTTGCTAATTTGTGAAGATGAATTAGGTGGTCAGCTATGGCGATATAACGGCACTGATCAAACCTGGCATAACGAAGAGGTACAGCTTTTAAGAGAGCCAGACTTTACTGCCCAAGGTCTAGTGCCTGTTGGCGATGCTCTGTTCATTTATGGCATTCTGCAAGATGAAGAAGCCGCACCACGCTTTCAGGTGTATTCTTGGCCAGATATGGTTGACCAGCCAATTTTAGACGCGGAATCTATTTACCAAGTTCTTATAACGCCAGAGCGAACGCCTGCATTGACGCATCTTTATGCTGTTCAGGCTGAAACGCCGGGAACCAGCTACCAGCTTTCCATTGAGCAATGCCAAACGGGCAGTTGTGAATTTGAAGCCGTCGTAGAGATGGATTTCTTGTCTCCTGACCGTTCTCAGGCGGTTTTGTGGGATACGGCAACCTGGGAATTGCAGTTGGAAAATAGTGCGGCAGGTGGCAGCACGCTGCTGGGCACAGGTTGGGACCCGTTTTGGCTTGGTGAGAACAGAATTGGTTTTCTGAGTGTGGCGGGGTCAAATTCAGATTTATCTGCCACCCAGCCGGAATTGGTGCTGTGGCAAGAAAATGCGGAGGTTGAATTGCTGCTCACAACGGCGCAGGCGAAGCAATATCTGGTAGAACAAGGGGCGGTAGATGAGGCCACCGAAATCATTCTGTTTAAGGCTGGCGGCACGCCAATGCATCCCAATTTGGTTTTGGTAACGGCCGTTGATCCCACCCAACCTGGAACCACCTTTCTGCTGGAAATGAATGTTGAGACGGGCGGCTTGCGCTATATTCCCGAGCTGACAGGCATGTCGCTGGCAGAGCTTGACCTGACGGCAGATGGCGAGTTTCTGGTGGTGCGAGGAGATAATAGCTTGCAGCTTTATGCCCTGGCAACCGGGGAAATTGTTGAGTATGCTCAGATGCCAGATGCACATGGTTACTCGTATTTGGCGGATGGTGGTTGGCTGCTGCTGCCTGCGGGTTCTACCACTTATTTTGCCCAGCCCAACGAAGGCTTTGTGGAAGAAGTGAATTTAGCGGGACAATATTGCACGCTGGGTACCTGGCTTGAGCCAGCTCCATAATTGAGATTTTTGGAACATTTGGATTATTGAAGGGGCAAGACACGCCTTGCCCCTTCTTTTTGGTTTCATGGTAATCGCGGGAACGACCTCGCCAGGGCCTAAAGCCCCCGGCTACAAAAATGGAAGGCCCGTTGGGCCTGGGATTTTAGCCCCTTTGGGGCTTTCATTTTGTCGTCAGGCCGTTTACGGCCTGACGGATTTGGCGGCGCATTGCTTTCACGCGATTGTTTTGCCTTTTTTGCTTGTTTGGCTTGTCCCCCCACTTCCAACCCGCTAGAATCGCGGTGTGCGAAAAATAGCTCCGTTTAAGCGATTTCTCTTTTTTTCCAGCAGCCGCTGGTTTGTACCCGGTATGGGTTTGAAGCGGTGGTTACTGTTGTTGGGGGTGGGTACGGCCGTTGCCAGCCTCGGCCTCGTCAATCTCCTTTTTTTACTGGAACGGCAAAGCTGGCTCCCTATCTCGGTATACGATTTGCTAACGCTGCAATTTTTGCCTGCGCCGTGGCAGATTGTGCTGCCGCTGCTGCTAGGTGGGATGCTCATTGTTTGGGCCGTACTGCGGCTGGGCCGAGCGTTGACCGCACCGTTTCAAATTCCAGATGACAGCGTGGCCGAGCGCATTTACGAACACAGCCGTCGGCGGCGCGGGCCGAATATTGTGGCCATTGGTGGCGGTACAGGGATGCCGGGTCTGTTGCGTGGCCTCACGGACTATACGCGCAATATCACTGCCATCGTAACAGTGGCGGATGATGGGGGCAGCAGCGGCCGTTTGCGACGGGAGTTTGGCTTGTTACCCCCAGGCGATTTTCGCAACAACATCGCTGCCCTGTCGAGAGATGAGGCGTTGATGACGCAGGTGTTGCAGTACCGCTTTGGCGCAGCTATTGGGGAGAACGGTCATTCGCCGTTGCAGGGCCACGCCTTTGGCAACTTGCTGTTGGCGGCTCTTACGGGCATCACGGGCAGCTTTGACGAGGCGTTGCTGGCAGCAGAGCGGGTGTTGGCGTTGCGAGGAAAGGTGCTGCCTTCCACCCTGGCAGATGTGGCTTTGGCAGCCGATATTTTGTTGCCGGATGGCACCTTTCAGCGGGTGGTAGGGGAGAGCAAGATACCGGAAGTGAACGGCCGTATCCAACAAATCTCCCTACAGCCTAGCAACGTGCGGGCCTATCCTGCCGCACTGCAAGCCATTTTTCAGGCGGATTTAATTGTGATGGGGCCAGGTAGTTTATATACCAGTATTTTGCCCAATTTGCTAGTGCCAGACCTGGTCGAAGCGTTGCTCCATGCCCGCGCACCTAAGATTTATATTTGTAACCTTGCCACACAGCCCGGAGAGACGGATAATTACAGTGTGGCTGATCATGTGGCCACCCTTTTCCAACACATTCCTACTGGCTGCCTGGATTTGGTTATCGCCAACGATAACCTGTCTATCCCCCCAGATCGGGGTGGCGGCAATACAATTTACGTTCAGCTTACCCCACCTGATCATTTGCCGATGGTAACGGCCGATTTGGTAGACGAGGCCAGGCCGTGGCGGCACGACGGCGCAAAACTGGCACAAGCAGTCATGCGTTTGCTATCGTGATACCTGACACCGTTCAGCATGACATTCGACCCTGAACGATGGTTGGTGTCCGAGGTACAATATATTAGTTTTGAAGAATTTCACTAAAGGAGAAATCCATGTCAATTAAGATTGGTATCAACGGATTCGGCCGTATTGGCCGACAAGTTTACAAGGCAATCTACGAAAATTACCAGGGTGTTTTGGATGTAGAGGGCATCAACGATTTGTGGCCCGTAGAGACAAACGCCCACATGCTGAAATATGATTCAACTTACGGCCGTTTCCCCGGCGAAGTTGAAACAAAAGATGGCAGCATCTACGTGAATGGCGAAAAGCTCAACACCTTTGCTGAGCGCGACCCCGCCAAGCTACCCTGGGCCGAACTAGGCGTAGACATTGTGCTGGAATGCACCGGCATCTTCCGTGACCGCGACAGTGCTAGCAAACATCTGGCTGCTGGTGCCAAGAAGGTCATCATCTCGGCTCCCGGTAAAGGGATGGATGCTACTTTTGTGCTGGGCGTAAACGAAGAAACCTACGATCCGGCCAGCCATCACATCATCTCCAACGCAAGCTGCACCACCAACTGTTTGGCACCAGCGGCCAAAGTGCTGCATGAATCGTTTGGCATTGAACATGCCCTCATGACCACCATTCATGCTGTTACCAATGGCCAGGCTATTTTGGACGTGGCCAGCAAAGATTTGCGCCGCGCACGCACCGCCTTTACCAACATCATCCCCACCACCACCGGCGCGGCCAGAGCGGTTGGCCTGGTATTGCCAGATCTGAACGGCAAGATCAACGGTATGGCCATGCGTGTGCCGGTTGTTACGGGATCGGTTACGGACATTACGGCCGTTCTCTCCAAGAACACCACCGTTGAAGAAGTAAACGCTGCCTTCAAAGCCGCTTCTGAGAGCGATGGCTGGTTGGGCAAGGTACTTGACTATACCGAAGATCCAATCGTTTCCAGCGACATCATCGGTCACCCGGCCTCCTCCACCATCGACGGACTGTCCACCGACATGATGGGCGGCAACATGGTGAAAGTTGTTACCTGGTACGACAACGAATGGGGTTACTCGGTACGTTTGGCTGACCTGACTGCCTTCGTGGCTGAAAAACTATAAAATTGTTTTTGCTAGACCTGCCAAGTTTTACAAACCTGGCAGGTCTTTTTACTAATGGAACTGAAAGAGTTAGAAGCCCGGATGCACGAATTTGTGCGCAGCAAGGGCTGGTACGACCCCGATTCTGCAAAACCACAAACCCCTCGAAACCTAGCTGCATCGCTGGCCATAGAAGCGGCCGAAGTGTTGGAGCATTTTCAGTGGCGCGAAACGGCCGCTCAGCCTGAGCAACTAGCGGGCGAATTGGCGGACGTGGCACTTTACCTGTTGCAGTTGGCCAGCATTAGCGACATTGATCTGGAAGAAGCGATTTTGCAAAAATTGGCACAAAACCAGCACCGTGAATGGCCTGATCCATGAAGATTTTGGCGGTCAGCGACCGGGTGATGGAGCAGATTTATTGTGCCGATGTACGCAAAAAGTACCCGGGCATCGATCTGATTGTTGGTTGTGGCGATCTGCCGTTTTACTATTTGGATTTTTTGGTTTCTGCTCTGGATCGGCGGTTGGTGTATGTGCGAGGCAACCATGACAAAGGGCCACAGTATACCGTTGAAGGGCGCATTCTTGAGCAAGTACATGGGGGAGATGATATTCACGGCCGTTCCGTAAAACGTGAAGGGTTGCTGTTAGCCGGTTTGGAGGGCTCAATGCGGTATCGACCCGGCAGGCCGTATATGTATACTGAGGCAGAGATGCGTTACCAGGTGGCCCAACTGCTGCCGCTGCTGCTGAAGAACAAAATTCGACACGGCCGTTTCCTCGACATTCTTGTTACTCATTCCCCACCATTTGGCATTCACGACAAGCCAGATATTCCCCACACGGGCTTCAAAATTATGCGCAATTTGTTGCAATGGGTGAAGCCACGTTTAATGCTCCACGGGCATATCCACATTTACCGTCAGGATACCGTGACGGTTTCAAAGTATGAAGAGACCACAATTGTCAACGTCTATCCATATCGCGTGATAGATTTTAACAATTTGCCAAAACCTGCGGAAAAGCATGGTTAGATACTGACGTTACTCATTGTAAAAGTTGGCCCACTGATCCATAATTTTTTAGCAATTTTATTATCAGCACTGTGCCAACGATGTAAATCACAAAAGAATTTTGATGAAAATTGAGCCGCGAAATTGTGATTTACTCAAGTAAAAGCGGGAGAATGGCTCGGCTTATTTCAGATTACTTCACCGCATTTACACATACAATCGAGTTACCGATGAAATATTATCGAAGCCTGTTTTTCGCTGTACTTAGTTTCATCATTTTTACCGCCGCCTCGCCAGTTGCGGCCCAAAATCCCCCTGAAATCACCATAAATGAAGCCTTGGTTCGTTATCCATTCACGGTGAATTTTCAGCTATTTGCCACGCACGAGGTGGATGTTGAGTCGGTCACGTTAATTTATGGGCTAAACGGCCGTTCTTGCCAGCAAGGCAGCGTGCGTCAACTGGTTAACATGCCAGAAAGCACAACCATCTTTGCCTTTTGGGATTGGCAACTGACCGAAAGTGGCTCATTGCCGCCGGGCGTGACGGTTTGGTGGGAGTGGGAAATTGTGGATGTTGCGGGCAATTTGTTTACGGTGGAGCGCCAAGAGGCCGTTATTGAAGATGACAACCACGATTGGCTGTCAGCGCAGTCAGGCGATGTGACGGTGCACTGGTATCTGGGCGACAATAGTTTCGGGCAATCATTACTGCGCGAAGCAACCGACGGCCTGGAGCGGCTGGAAAATGAACTGGGTTTGCCTGCTATCGAGCCTGTTTCTCTCTGGTTTTACCCCACGGCCGCTGATGTGCGAAAGGTCATTTTTAACGTGCCTGAATGGACGGGTGGGGTTGCTTTCCCTGAGTACAATGCCACAGTTTTGGGGGTAGCTCCTGGTGAATTGGATTGGGCTGGCCGCATTGTCCCACACGAGTTGACCCATTTGGTTGAAGGCATGTTGACGTTTAACTGCCGCGGTGTGCGCCTGCCCACGTGGCTGAGTGAGGGGTTGGCCCGGTTTGCCGAGGGGGAACCAGAACCATCTGAAGTGGCACAGGTGGAATTAGCGTTGCAAAACGGCCGTTTACCCACACTCCGGTCACTATCAGATGGCTTTTCGGCCTTCTCAGACAGTGCTTCTGAAGCGTACACCCAAAGCGGGCAGGTGGTGAAATATCTCATTGACACCTATGGCCCCAAGCCGATGAATGAGCTGCTGCTAGCGATGCAGGTGGGACAATCTGCGGATGAGGCGTTACTGGCAATTTACGGCCTGGATACCAATGGGGTGGATGCGGCTTGGCGAACGGCCGTTGGTTTTGCGCCTACGCCCACATCAGCAGCGGATGCCATCTCATTGCAAGCAACCCCGACGCAAATTGCCACGGTGGCTCTAGGCGGCGTGCCAATGCTGGATACACCCACGCCGTTGCCCAGCGAAACGCCATTACCCACAGAAACGTACACACCTGCACCCCCGACCACTGAGACGCCAACCGCCACAGAAACGGCCGTTCCTGCTGACGAAATCACCCAACTGACTACCCCAGGGCCAACTGCTATAGCACCTCCTGCTGCCATTGAACCAGATGAGAGCCTGCCAAGCTGGATTTGGTGGGGGGGCGGTACGGCCGTTCTACTATTGGGCGTTGCTGCGCTATTTTTCCGTACACGCAAACAAAGAGGTTCCTAATGCGAACAAGAAAACCTATTTTGCTGCTCCTATTGTTGATGACTCTGGTTGCCTGCCAAACCGAACCCGGCCCAGCGCGACAAGTTGCACAGTGGGTACCCGACGCGCCAGAGGCGTACAGGTTTGCCGAGACGCCAACCCCAATCCCCAACCCAACAGGGGCACCGATTCCAACGCTGGAACCAACCCCAACGGCCGTCACCGATCTCATCATCCCCACCCGTGCCGCAACGGCCGTGCCAGACGGCGTGTACGTGCGGGAGCGGGATGGCCTCCAGCTCATTTACCCGACGTCATGGATCGTTGAAGCCGAGCTAGACACCATCGTCGCCTTTCGTGATCCAGGCTTCAATTTGGTAGTGACTATTGATTATGATTTGGCCGATGAATACGACTCTTTTGAAGCGTTGCGAGATGATATTTTGGGCGAACTTGGGGAAGAGCTTGGCCTAGATGGCGTTCAAATCATTTCTGAACAAGAGGCTACTTTTGCGGGTGATATCCCAGCCCAGCGCGCCATTTTTAGCGGCGAGGATGCCAATGGTCAACCTATTGGGCTGTATCTAGCTTACGCATTCATTGATGAGCGGTATTTCCTTTTGTCTGCTTTTGGCTCGCCAGAGAATGTGAATGCTCGTCTAACCACCCTGGATGCCATTCTGGAACAGGTTTCACCAGACAACACCACCCTTTATGGCCTCAATCGCGAAGAGACATTAATTCTGCTGGGGGGCGATCCATTTTTGCCGTCCCTAGACCCAGCTAGAACAACTGGCTCAGCCGCCGGGTACGTGGGGTTGCTGTACAGCGGGCTGGTGCGGCTCACCCCTGACCTGCAAATTGTGCCCGATCTGGCTGAACGATGGGATGTCTCGGAGGACGGCACCGTCTACACTTTTACCTTGCGCGAGGGATTGACCTTTGCCGATGGACGGCCGTTAACCGCCGTTGACGTGAAGTACAGTTGGGAACGTGCTACCAACCCGCTCACTGAATCCCGAACGGCCGCTACCTACCTGGGGGACATTGTGGGTGTGCCAGACCGTTTAGCAGGAAGCTCACACGTTATTTCTGGACTGGAAGTGATAGATGACACCACATTGGTTGTTACCCTGGACGGTCCCAAACCATACTTTTTGGCCAAACTCACTTACCCAACCTCCTACATTGTAGACAGACGTCTGGTACATACGCGCGATCTGGATGATTGGGCCTTGAAGCCAAACGGCAGTGGCCCGTATTCTTTGCTGGAATACCGGGAGGGCGAAGTGATGATTTTTGTCCGCAACCCGGAATACCATACCCCCCCAGCCGTGGCCAATGTGCTGTACTATCTGGATTTTGTAGACCCGTTGACCTTGTTCAAATCTGGCACGGTAGACCAAATCTTTTTGGGATCATTGGAAGCACAAGATGTCAGACGGCCGTCTAACCCACTCAATGCCCAGCTAGTTTCCGGCACCTCCATGTGTACCAGTTTGATACAGATGAACAATAGCCTGGCACCGTTCGACGATGTACAGGTACGCCGTGCCTTTGCCCTGGCCGTAGATAAAGACGCCTACAACAACATCATTGCAGATGGCCTAGATGTGCGTGCCGACACGATTTTGCCGCCAGCGATGCCCGGTTACTCACTCAGTTTGGCCCAGGCGCAAGCGGATTTACACGCCAATGCAGAATTGGCAGTGGCGGCTTTGGCAGCTTCCAGCTATGCAGATGCGCTGCCCCCTGTCGTCTTAAGCGTGGCAGGCAGCAGCAGCCAGGAGCGGGACGATTTGAACGCTATGATTCAAAATTGGCGTGAGATTTTGGGGGCAGAAGTGACCATTGAGTATGTGCCACCAACCAACTTCACCAACAGCCTACGCCAAAATGAAAGCCACATGGCTGCCTATGGCTGGTGTGCCGATTACCCTGATCCGCAAAACTTTTTAGACATTTTGTATCACAGCGAAAGCGATTTTAACGTGGCCAATTTTGACGACCCGGAGATAGATGCCCTGCTAGAGCAGGCGCGGGTAGAGCTGGATGTGGCCACACGCTTGGCACTCTACCAATCCATCGAAACGCGGCTGATAGACGAGGCCGTTGCCATCCCTATGTTGCATGGCGTTACGGATGTGCTGGTAACAGACCGCGTTGAAGGGTACGTGTTGGCTCCCATCGGGGCCAACTTTGTACCCTATGTTTCCCTGAATGCCGAAGCCGGGGAGGGTGAATAATGGAAAATTTACCAGGAACAACACCTGTTTTGAGCGAACCCGCACCAAAACGCCGCCGCCGCTGGCTGTGGGCGTTGCCGCTGGTTTTGATTTTGGGTCTGCTGAGTGGCGCATTCGCGCTGCGGCAGCTTGAAACCCGCCATTGGGAGGCAGGGCAAGCGGCCGTTGCTGCCGGTGAGTGGGAAACGGCCGTTACCGAATTTAGCGACATTATTCACCAGTGGCCACCCTTTTTGCGTCAGTTTACGGCCGAAGCCACTGCCCTGCGCGGTTTGGCTTACTTTCAGCAGCAAAAGCAGCTAGCCGCCTTGCCAGATTTTGATGCCGCTCTGCTGCTAGACCCCAATCAGGTAGACATTATCGCTTATCGCGCCATCATTCATTACGATGCTGGCGATTGGGAGCCAGCAATGGCAGACACAGAGGCTGCGCTTGCCCAACCGGAGCTGGTGCCAGACCATCTGCTGGCGCGGCTAAACGCCAGGCTAGCCCTGCTGCCAGAGGAGTTGGTGGCAGATGAGGATCGGCAAACGGCCGTTGCCGCCGCCCTGGAACTTGCCAACTACCTACCAGAAGATACCGTGGCTGAGTTGTACACCATGCAAGCAGAATACAGCTTTGCTGCCCCGGAGCCAGACCATACCTTAACGGCCATCAATCAGGCACTTATGTTGGATGCGGAGTTGACGCGCACACAACAAGGTCGTTTGTTGCCAGAAAAAGCGCATTTGCTGGCAGCTGCGGGCCGCTGGCCAGACGCGCTAGCCACCATCGCAGAAGCGTTGCGCCTGCGAAACTTCTTTGACGAGCCAACCCAGGCTGGCCTGTACAATTTGCGCGGGCAAATTTATTTTGCTCAGGGAGATTGGGAGAAAGCAATCATCGAGGCCGAAGCTGCGCTGGAACTGGATGATTCTTTGGCCTGGCCGCAAGCCGCGCTGGCGTGGCAAGCGTACCGCTTGGCTGACTTTGAGACGGCTCAAGCGAAGGCCGATGCCGCCTTGGCCATTGACGATTCAATTGGGTTGGCCTACACGGTGCAGGGGGCGTTGCTTACCTGGCAAGGGGACGTTCACGGTGCGTTAGAGATGCTGGAAATGGCCCTAAGGCACAATCCAGAAGATGTGGAAACATTGGCGTTGCAAGTTTACAATTTCCGTGAAATTGGTGACAAAGGTGCAATTGTGGCGGCGGCAGAAACGGCCGTTGCTGCCCAGCCAAATGCCCCCGCCACCAAATGGGCGGAAGCGATGGCCGCAGCTGAGAATAATGATCCGTCGCTCGCCTTCGCCCTGATGAACCAGGCCATTGCCCTGGATAACGGCCGTCCTGAATTTTACTTCTATCGCGCTCTGTACTACCCATATGAAGGGGATTGGGAAAAATCCATTGCTGATTTGGAAACAAGCCTGGACCTGAATCCTGAATTTGGTCCAGCAATCGTCGGTTTGGCCTACGCTCGTGCGGATCAATATGATTTTACCGATTTGGAGCTTGTTCGGCAGGAGCTGTTGGAAAAATGGCCGGATTGGTATGCTGCTCATATCTTGTCTGGCTTGTATTATGAGCAAGTTGTTCAGGACAATGATTTGGCATTGGCGGCGTACACTCAGGCGATTGAGCTGCTGCCGGAGCGGTCGCGCAATTATGCGGCTCGTGGCTATCTCTATTTGTCTATTCATCAGTTTGAGCAGGCCGAAGCTGATTTTGAAGCGGCGTTAGAACGGGATGACGAAAACGGCCTGGCTCTTGCCGGCCTGGCTGAAATTGCGGAAGAAAATAACGATTCAGACCTGCAATTGGATTATTTGTCTCAAGCGGTTGAGGTGTCTGGGAACGGCCGTGGTGCCCGCTTGGATTTAGCCTACTATTACCTGCTTACCGCCAATGAAACTGAAAAGGCATGGGAAATCGCCAACCAACTCATTGCCGAAGATGAAACAGATGCCCCGGCGCACCTGATCAAAGCGATTGTGCATACCATTGAAGGAAACAACCGGCAGGCACTCATTGTGATAGACGAAGTGCTGGACTTAAACCCCTACCTGGTGTTGGCGTACTTTATTAAGTCAGACGCGTTGCTGAACTCAGAGAGATACGTGGAAGCCGCCAGGGCTGCCGAAAAGGTTTGGGAACTAGAGCCAGATGCATACCATGTTCATCAGCAACTTTTCTATATTGCCCTTAGAGACGGTGATTTGGCCGAGGCCGAGCGGCAATATCACTTGTGGCTGGGGAACCAGCCAGAGTACGACATTGATTACGCCGTGCAAGCCAACATGGAGCTAAATCTTGGCAAGTTTGATGAAGCGCTTGATTCGTTTAATGCTGCGCTGGCTGAGAATCCAGATGATGAAACTTTGCTAATTGGTCGGGCTTTTACCCATTTGAATTTGGAAGATAGTGAAGGGTATAAAGCAGATTTTGAGCAAATTCTGGAGATTGGCACCGTCATTGAGTTCATTAGCGATGCAGAATATTGGCTGGCGGTGGATGATGGGCTGTTGGTCGCCGTGGATGGCTTGGCGACCTATACGGACGAGGCGGCAGGCTTCCAAATTTCTTACCCGGCAGAGTGGGAACGGCCGTTGCTTGGCCCAGATGAAGAATACCTGTTTATTGCCTTTGGAGAGATGCCAGACGGCATTCAGAGCATCAACATTTTTGTTGTTGAAGGGGCTGGCGGGTTAGCGATTAACGATATTGCTATCATTGTCAGAGAGAATGTGAATCAATCAAACGAGATTGTGATGCTGGACAGCGAAATCGGGGAGATAGATGGCTTGCCCGCCTTTATTTTTGACTACGAATTGACCGTTCAGGATGGTTTGGGTGTGGAAAGAGTGCTGCTTGGTCGGCAGCATATTGTGCTTGTAAACGGTGCCGCCTGGTTCATCACTGTGGAATCTAACGAAGATTTGTTTGAATCCAGTCTGCCAATTTACGAACAGATTATTGATTCTCTCCATTTTTTGGAATAGGTGTGTAACCGACCAAATGTTTCTCACAAAGAAATCGGAGTTTTGGGACGTGTCCATCGTAATGGTCACATTATTGAACATCCCGATTTCTACAGATTGCTTCCTCAAAAAAATGATGCCGATTTTGGCTTGACGGCCGTTTTCTGGCGGCGTACACTCTTTAGCGAAGAGACTCATCTAGTATGAAGGAGCTGAAGCATGTTCGCCAAGCTGGGATCGCAGTTTAACCTCCAGCAAACAGTAGCACCAGCCGTCCGGTTTTTACGAAGACCTGCCGTTCTCTTTCGCACCTACGATCGCAGCAATTTACGCCCAGACCTCACCGCCGGATTAACCGTCACGGTCATTTTACTGCCCCAAGCCATCGCCTTTGCCCTCATTGCCGAATTACCGCCACAAATGGGTATTTACTCTGCCATTCTGGGCGCGATAGTCGGTGGTCTGTGGGGGTCCTCCAACCAAATTCATACTGGCCCAACCAATGCAATCTCGCTGCTGGTATTTAGCTCGCTGGCGGCTGTGGTTGCCCCAGGCAGTATGCAATTTGCCATTGCGGCTGGCGTCATGGCGGTGATGGCGGGGCTTTTTCAACTGCTTATGGGGCTGTTTCGCCTGGGTATGTTGGTGAACTTTGTGTCACATTCTGTCATTGTGGGGTTTGCCAGCGGCGCGGGGGTGCTCATTGCTATTAAGCAGGTTAGCCCGCTGCTGGGATTATCTTTTGAAAGCCACAATGTTGCCGAGACGCTGGTGGGCATTGCCGCCAACTTGTCAAATTCCCACACGCAAACGGCCGTTATTGGCTTGGGCACCATGTTGCTCATTGTTATCTTGCGGCGCATCAACAACCGCCTGCCTGCGGCCCTCATCACCATGATGATTGCTTCGCTGGTTGTATTTTTACTGCGACTGGATGAGGCCGGGGTGCGGGTCATTGGTCAGTTACCAACCAGTTTTCCGCCGCTCGCCGATTTGCCCCTCTTCAACCTTGAAGTCATTTCCCAACTTTCCACCGGGGCGTTGGCAGTTGCCGCAATTGGTTTAGTCGAAACCACAGCCATTGCGCGCTCTGTGTCAGCACAGACAGGGCAGCGGCTGGACAGCAATCAGGAGTTTGTGGGGCAGGGGATGGCCAACATTTTCATGGGGCTGTTTTCTGGATATCCGGGGGCAGGATCGTTTTCACGAACGGCCGTAAACTTTAAAGCGGGTGCCAAATCATCAATGGCGGCGGTCTTCTCTGGCATTTTCATGATCATCGCCTTGTTTACCCTGGCACCATTGGCCGCTTACCTCCCCACGGCAGCCCTGGCTGGTGTCTTAATCATTACCGCCTACGGCATGGTCGACAAGGGAGAGATTGCCCGCATTTGGCGCAGCCACCCCGGCGACGCCTCCATTATGGTAACCACCCTTGTAGGAACTTTGTTTCTGGAAATTGAATTTGCCGTCCTCCTAGGCATCATCCTCTCGCTCGGTTTGTACATCTGGCGCACCAGCACCCCGCGAATTCAGCCAGTTTTGCCAGACGATACATTCAGCCATTTTATCTATCGGCCAGAACAATCGCCTTGCCCTCAATTAGCCATCATCGAGGTATATGGTGATTTGTACTTTGGGGCAGTCAATTACGTAGAAGAGTTCATCACAGATTATGCCGATGCTCACCCAGAGCAGCGTTATTTGCTGCTGCGTCTGGATCATGTGAATACTTGCGACTTCAGCGGCATTCATATGCTGGAAACTCTGGTGAAAATGTACCGGGATCAGGGTGGAGACGTGTTTATGGCCGGGACAAATTACCGAGTTAAGCAGATGATGCTTTCTTCTGAGTTCGACTCGTTTTTGGGTGAAAATAACATCCTGGATGAAGATGAAGCGATTGGCAAGATTTTTTACCAGAATCTAGACCCGGCCATTTGCATTTATGAATGTCCCATTCGCGCATTCCGGGAGTGCCAAAATCTGCCCAAGCGGATTGATTTGGCTGGTATTCCGCTGATGGATGAAATCGCCTCTGAACACATCATGTTTGTAGAACCGTTACATCTCTGGCAGCAGTTACACCCAGCCAGTAGCGGCAATGGGGCAGCGGCAAATACGGCCGTTCCTCACGTAGTCGATGTGCGCGAACCGCGTGAATATCGGCAAGGGCATATTGCTGAAGCTCAGTTGATCCCCTTGCCCACCCTGTTGTCAACCGATGTTAAGCTCCCTGCCGATAAACAAATTGTACTAGTGTGTCGCAGCGGCCGTCGCAGCCGTCGTGCCGCCGCTGCGCTGCAAAATATCGGCTGTATGAATGTGCAAGTTTTGCAGGGCGGCATGTTGGCGTGGAATTCGGCGGGCTTGTTAGAAGCAGTTGATTTTTAAGCAACCCCCGGATTTCATTGAGTGATTAGCTAAAATTGGTGAAAAACATATGCACGAAACAGTAGCCCAACAGTTTGATGAACAGCTATCTCGCAATATTGGTTTGGATTTGGTTCGCGTTACCGAAACGGCCGCTTTGGCGGCGGGACATTGGGTGGGGTCAGGCGATTTCGACAATGCCCATCGGGCAGCAACGCGGGCTATGGCCGATGCCCTAAACACGCTGGAAATGGACGGCCGTGTCATCGTCGGCGAGGAAAGGCGGTTGGGTGAAGATTCTCCACTGTGCAGCGGCCAAAGAGTTGGCACCGGTTCTGGGCCAGAAGTTGACGTTTTGGTAGACCCAATTGACGGCACAAACCGACTCATTCACGGCAAACCAGGCTCTATTTCCGTGGTAGGCATTGCCCCGCGCGGCACCATTTGGTCACCTGTTCCGGCTCGCTATATGGAAAAGATCATCACCGACCAAAATGCAGCCGAGGCACTGGTGCCGCAATGTATGGATGCGCCAGCGGCCTGGACGCTGGCCCTCATTGCCCGACACAAAAAAAAGTCAGTGCGTGATTTGAGCGTGATTGTTTTGGAACGGCCGCGTAATCAAGATTTAATCAACGAAATTCGGGAATGTGGTGCGCGCGTGTTGCTGCGAGGAGATGGGGATGCAGAAGGTGCGCTTTTGGCGGCAACCAAAGAAGCAGATGTTGATCTGCTGATGGGCATTGGCGGCACATCGCAGGGCGCGTTGGCCGCTTGCGCCGTGAAAGCATCCGGCGGTGCCATGTTGGCCAGGCTCCGCCCTCAGGATGCGACTGAACGGAGCAAAATTCAGGAAGTTGGTCTTGATGTGGATCGCATACTAACCTGCTCTGAACTGGTAAACAGCAACCAAATCTTTTTTGCAGCGACGAGCATAACCGGCAGCCCCATGCTACGCTCGATGCAGTTTTGGGGCAACTATGCCTCTACCCACTCCTTGCTCATTCGCTCAGAGACCGGGACGCGCCGCTTTATTCATGCCGAGCACGGCACCCACTTATAATTCAACTGACGGTTTGGTTGGGGGAGACGGCCGTATCCCATAAGATTGCAGCGTCTCCGGGTGAAACAGCCAGGCCAGCCCCAGCAGCGGCTGGAGCAGCGGGAAAAAGCCATAATCAATGCCAAACAGCCGCCAAACCGTGCTGCCAATCAGTTCAGGATTGATCAAACTTACTGTACCCACCACCAGCGTCATCAACGTCTCAAAGCCCAGCACAGATACAGACAGCCACCATGCCCAGCGACGGCGGTAGGCAAAACCAATTGTGGCCGTCAGGTAGCAAAGTGCAGCCACTGCGCTGAGGGCTGGCCCCGTATAATTTGTGACCCCTTCCTTCAAAAATAGTTGGTAAACCGAGCGAAATCCTGTGGAAAGTGCCAAAACTGGATACGAGATCGCCAAAATTGTGCCTGCCCGCCGAATAAATGGCGAACGCACATCTTGCGGTAAATCAGAACTTGTAGTTGGTTCAACTGTAGAATTGTCCATGCGCCCAATTTTAGCACGAAGGAATGTTTTTTACTTTTATGCAAACCACAGAAAATATCTTGAAAAACGATGAGCGATTGCCCTGTGGTTTGCTCAAGTAAAAGCCAAAATTGCGCTCAACCTAATTCAAGATACTTTACATACTGCATTGTTTCATAAAACACTTTAACATCAACCTCCGGGAGGTTTGGTCTGCGGCCTTACAAATTAGCGAAACCTCCCGGAGGATCATTCAAACAACTTATGAAACAATGCAATACGTTGGCATTGGATTAAAATTTGTGAGCTTTGGATCGCCAGAGCAGTATATTACTTAGTGAGGAAGCTATGGAGCAATCAACTGATAAAGACGCATCTGGGTTTGCGTACCCACCGCCACCTGATGATACGGACTTGGAACACGTTTGGGAATTTGCTGGCCAGCATCTGGATAGCGGGAATTTTACCAACGCCATGATTCATTTTTATCGTGGCGAAATGACGCGCTCCAATGTCTGGCGTCAGCGGCTAGACGCAACAACCAATTGGGCGGTTATTACCACAGGTGCTGCCCTCACCTTTGTATTTAGCGACCCAATACACACAGCCTCAATTTTGTTGATAGATTCACTATTTGTCCTGCTCTTTTTATTTATAGAAGCACGACGGTATCGGTATTATGAATTGTGGACAAATCGGGTCCGCTTGATGGAAAAGAACTTTTTTGTTGGGTTGCTTTCACCGCCCTTTATGCCTCATGCAGATTGGGCCGACAAGATTACTGAAAGCCTCAACAACCCCCGTTTTCCTATTGGTCTTTTGGAGGCATTAGGTTGCCGTTACCGACGCAATTATGCACCCATTTTCCTTATTTTAGCGGGAAGCTGGATTGGCAAGATTTATATGCACCCTGTTTCGGTAGATAGTTTGGAACAGTTTGTGACCCGTTCTGCTATGGGGCCATTGCCGGGTTGGTTGGTGCTTACTGTTGGCTTTATTTTTAATGGTTCCTTGATTGCTCTGGGTTTGTTTACCGTTGGCTTGCAGGAAACGCAGGGAGAGGTTTTATCTTCTACAGCCCCGCGTTGGCGCAACTTTTTGTACCGACTGCGCCACATCACCTGGGACACTTTTGAAACCGAACTGCCTCGGCTGGCTCGTTTTGACACGCGCAAACAACTTGCCTATATCATTTCTGACAAGATGGATGTGGTGAGCCAGGTACTCATGAAGGAGTTGGGTAGAGGTGTGACGCTAATCAATGCCACAGGGATGTACACAGGGAAAGAGCATGGGGTGCTTATGTGTGCCCTGGAATCGCGCCAAAAAGCGGCGTTAAAACGTTTGGTGGCTCAGACAGACCCCGATGCCTTTGTCATCTTGACACCGGCTGAGGATGTGCGCGGCGGGGGCTTTCGACCATTAGAAACCTGATTTTTGAGGAAACCTTATGTCTGAATTTGATCCCAGAAATGAACCTTGGGTAGCGATGCCCGAAAAACAACGCCCCAGTGGCTGCCGCATTGTGCTGACGCTTATTGTGGTTTTGGCTTTGCTGATGATGTCGGCGAGTGGGGCTATTTGGTACTTTTTCTTTCGGGATCAGCTGCAGCCGGATGAGATTGAAGCCCCCATTGTGGAAGCAACGGCCGTTCCTCCTGAAACCACCGAAGCAGAAGAAGCTGAGGCGACACCCAGCGAGGTAGAGGCTGTCGCAACAGTAGATAACGAGACGGACAGCGTGAACCGCATCGTGTACGTTACGGATAGAGGGCAGGTTGTGGCCGTTGCCCCCGATGGCAGCGATGAGCGGCAGCTCACCACAGGTTCGCTGCGCTTTAAGTTCCCGGCCTGGTCGCCAGACGGCCGTTCCGTAGCGGCAATTGGCGTGAACCGGGGTGGGGCAGGGCTGTTTGTGCTAACGGATGAAGGGGAACCCACCTCTACGCCAGAACCGCTGTATGCAGATCGAGAACAAGGTCCATTTTACCTGTACTGGTCCCCAGACAGCAGCCAGGTCAGTTTTTTGGCCAGCCATCCAGATGGCATGGGGCTGCATCTGGTGCAGGCAGATGGTTCTGCTGAGAGCCGCCTGCTCACCATTGGTGGCCCGCTTTACTGGCAATGGACGGCCAACAGTGAGCAAATCCTCATCCACAGCGGTTTTTCTGGCGAGGCATCCCGACTGGAGCTAATTTCTGCAGAGGGTGATGGCACCGGCGACCCGATTGCGGCACCGGGCTTTTTCCAGGCTCCAGGCATTTCGGCAGACGGCCGTTACCTGGCGTATGCCGAAGTTATGACGGGCAACAGTAGTTTGGTGGTGATCGACACTGAATCTGAAGCAATTGTGCAAGAGCGGCATGCCGGTTTGGTGGCAATGGCGTGGAGTCCCACCGCCGACCAGCTTGCTTTTACCAATGGTACCGATCCAGACAGTACCAGCTTTGTGGGACCACTGCGCTTGCTGGATGCCGCCACGGGTGAGGTCGCCTTAATTAGCAATGAACCCATTTTGGCCTTTTTCTGGTCGCCAGACGGCCGTTATCTGGCAGTGATTAGCGCGTCTCGCAGTGGCGATGGGGACATCAACGCCTCGCTATTTGGCAAAGAAGGAATGGGCAAGCCAAATCAGCAGCAAAACTTGCCCCAATTACGCTTGCTCGTTTATGATGTACTCACGGATGAAGGGCGGGTCTTATTCAATTTTGTGCCCACATTTACATTTGCCACACAATTCTTGCCGTTTTTTGATCAGTACGCGCTTAGTGCTTTGTAAACAAAGTATATTTAGAAATATAAGGCGTTAACAAATTACTGAACGTTAACAATTGGATAAAGTCGCTTCAGTTTAATGCGAGCATCAGTGCAAGTAAATTGCCAATCAACACCCACTTGGCGTTTATTGCGTTGTGTTTCCCAAGCTGCTACTTGGTTGCGAACTTCGTCAATATCCACCTTCCGTCGCTTCAATGCCTGACGACGTAAAACAGATAATTCACATTCAGCAATATTGAGCCAACTGCCATGCTCTGGTGTGTAATGCCATTCAAGTTTGTCCGCAATCCGGCGTGCTTCTGCTGGTTCATACCGTTCATATAAAGAAGCGATATGGTGAATGTTCAAGTTATCCACAACCAAGACAATCGTCTCTGCATCAGGATAAACCTCGTCGACTAATGATTTCAACACCTGTGCAAATTCAATCTTGCGGCGTTGTGGATAAATCCATGTTTTGCGAAATCCGGCTAATGGTTCGACGGCCAGAAAAAGGGAACACTTCCCATGTCGTTGGTACTCATAGTCTTCTCGAACGGGTTGTCCTGGTTGCAGCGGAATTTCACCTCTTGGTGTTGACCGCAACGCTTTTTGAATTTCATCCAGGCAAACCATCGGCCGTTTCGGGTCGTAGGGTCGTTCATAAACGGAGAGGACATCTTCCATTTTGGCGACAAAGCGTGCCCCAGGTTTGGGCAGACACCACGATTTTACTTGCCAAGGCTTGAGTTCATTTTTTTTAGCTTATTTCCTATGGCGGTGTGACTAATCTCATCAACCACCTCTAGTTTTACCAGCCCATCAGCCAATAATCTCAGTGTCCACCGGTCATACCCCTCTGGTGGTTCGCTGCATGTCAAGGCAATCAGTTGTGCTTCTACATCTCCAGTCATTTTTGTCACCGGCCGCCCTGATCGTGGTTGGTCGTACAACGCTCTGTCCACACCACTTTCAAAGTAACGTCGTTTGATTTGGCTGACAGTAACATTGGATAGCATGGTTGCTTCTGCGACTTGAGCCAAGGTTCTCTTCTCCCCTTCGCTGCGGTTGAGTAGAAGCAACACCCTTGCCCGACTGATCACCCTTGCTTTGTGTTCACCCGACTTTATCAATTGTTCAAGTTCAGTTTTTTCATTTTGTGGAAGTTTTATATGTTTTGCCATTCCACAAGTTTATTCGATAACTATGTTTACTAACAAATTTGCTTTACAGAGCACTTAGTCATCGTTTATGGGCACCAGATAGCAATGCGTTCGTGCTGCCGATGATAGAAGACGGCCGTAACCAAATCTTCATCGTCAACGTTGAGAGCGGCCAAAAACGGTTCTTGGCCGAAGGCGTGATGCCCTTTTGGAGTCCCCGCTGAATTTACAAGGTACGTCGTACGCCACAGCGCACTATTGTCAATGAAAATCAACAGAATCTCTCAATTCTCTGTGGTCTCTGTGGCAAAATCATTTGCAGAGGAGTAACCCACGCATGAAAAATGGCAACGCTTTTCGCACCTTTACCGATGAAGCCCAGCAATATTTATCGGGCCTGAAAGTGGTAATCTACTATGCGGAACCCCTCCCCTCCAGCACAGACGAGCGGCTGCGGTTGATTGTTGACCGATTTTTGCGGGGAACGGCCGTAGAGCAGGAACAGTTTCAACTTACGCTGGCGCAGGAGCATCGCTCCTTGTTTGGTATTTTTGGGCATCGGGCTGCCACGCTAGCCGTGCGGCAGAACAGCCAGGCATGGCTCTTGGCGGGTATAGTCGGTGCCGTCATTGCCAACTACGTTATCTCCCCAAAGCGAAATGTGGATGTGAGCCTGGCCGTGTACCATCATTGCGCCCGTAAGATTGGCTATGCTCCTGCAGAGTTATTTGCGGAGGCCGCCCGTTTTGCCCAGCCTGCCCTGGCAGAAAAGCTGCACAGCTTCGGCCACCGGGCCAACATCAACCTGAAACAGTTTGGTTGGCACGAACAGAAAACACCAGAAGGTGTCCGGTATAAATTTTCTTGGTAAGATGACCAGGAATTTAATTGTCACAAGTACGAAAAGGAAGAGAGTATGAACGTGCGCTGTAACTACTGCCGTCAATCGTTTAATTTAAGTCGCGATTATCTGGTTGACGCGCTGGCAAAGTCCGGTGAAAAGAAGCAAAAATACCACACGGTTGAATGTATCAACTGCCGCAAAATGATTAAGGTGCCAATGGCCCAAATGAAGCGGTATGCACCTCAACCATCTAGCGAGGAAGGAGACAAAGATACGGCCAATTAACCCAGATAGAGGTGTTTTTCGTGAATATATTCAGCAACGGCCGTTGGCAACAGATACCTCGGTTCATTTCCATTTTTCACCCAGCGACGAATGGCTGTAGCTGAGATGGAGAGCGTGGGGCCATCTAGCATGTCTACGGCCGTTTTGATGTTAGGAACGGCCGTAGACAAATCAGCCCAATCAATCTCTGCCCCAGGTCTTGGCAATACCCCCAACCGACAGTGCTGAATGAGTCGCCCTGGCTCTACCCAAGTAGGCAAATCACGCAGCGAATCTCCGCCAATGAGCAGCCAAAAATCAGCCTCAGGGTGTGACTGCTGCAGCAACGGCAGTAGGGATACGGTGGTGTGCGGCGCAGGCCGGGTGCAATCTGTCGTGTCCAGGACAAAGCAGGGATTATCTTGAATTGCCAGGGAAATCATTTGGAGACGGTGGAAAACGGCCGTAATGATCTGCCCTTGCTTATGTACCGGGTCCCCCACCGGCAAAAACAGCACCTTGTCCAGATTTAGCTGCACCCGCGCCAGCTCTGCTAACCACAAATGCCCCCAATGTGGCGGATCAAATGTTCCCCCCAGTAGCCCAATTCTGGATTTTTTACTCACCCCACTCCAGCTCTTCTTCGCCAATGTAAACCAAATCGCCTTCCGTCACCCCCGCTTCTGTAAGTGCTTGAGAAATGCCCATCGTCTCTAAAATCTTCTGAAAACGAATCAATGTTGAGTCAAATTCAAAGTAAGTCATGGCCGCCACACGCTCAATTTGCTTGCCGTGTACACGCCAGCCATCCCCCTCCCGTTCTATGGTGAACCCTTCCTCATTTTCAGCCCGGATGACCGCAATTTCATCATCGTGGCGGGTTTTGGCAGGTGGAGCTTCATCTAACATGCGGCGTACGCGGTACAGCATTTGCCGCACGTTTTGCTGCGTTGCTGCAGAAATGGACATGAACGGATAGCCAGCCTTCACAATCTGTTCTTCAATGAGCGGCTCCCAGGCAACAGCATCTGGTAAATCCATTTTGTTGAGGACGACAAGCTGCGGCCGTTTCTCCAGCGCAATGTCGTACAAAGCCAACTCCTGGTTAATCATCGCCCAATCTTCCAGTGGCTCCTTTGCCGAACCATCCAGCAAGTGAATCAACACTCGCGTGCGCTCCACATGCCGCAAAAAGTCATGTCCCAGACCCACACCGCTGGCTGCCCCCTCAATGAGGCCTGGAATGTCGGCAACGACAAACGTCTCAAAATCATCAAGCTCCACCACGCCCAAATTGGGCTGCAAAGTAGTAAACGGATAACTAGCTACCTTGGGGGTGGCCCCGCTAATCACCGACAGTAGCGTCGATTTGCCTGCGTTCGGCACCCCCACAATGCCCACGTCCGCAATGAGCTTTAGCTCCAGCGTCACCCACAGCTCCTCACCCGGCTCACCACGCTCGGCAATGCGAGGGGCCTGGTTAACGCTGCTGGCAAAATGGATATTGCCCCGTCCGCCCTTGCCACCTTTCAGCACGGTGATTTCTTGCTCTTCAGAGGTGATGTCCGCCAACACCTGGCCTGTTTCTGCATTCCGAATGACCGTGCCGGTCGGCACCTCAATCCGCAAAGGTGCGCCTCGTTTACCATTACGCTTTTGTGTACCGCCATGCTTGCCATGTTCTGCCTTAAAGTGTGCCTGGCGATTAAACCGCATTAGGCTGTTTAGATGGCGGCTGGCAGCAAAAATGATGTCGCCGCCGTGGCCACCATCGCCGCCGTCTGGGCCACCAAATGGCACGTGCTTCTCGCGGCGAAAGCTCAACATACCGTCGCCACCGTTGCCGCTGCGTATGTATATTTTGGCCTGATCAAAAAACATCTTAATTATCTTTAGAATTGAGCAACTGTTGCAATGCACTTAAGCGCTCATTGATTGGATTGGCTTCACAGCCGCAGTCTGCTATGTTGAGATTTTGCCCGCACTCCATGCACAATCCCTGGCAATCTACCCGACAAACGGGTTGGATGGGCGTTTCTAGCACAGTTAGCTCGCGTACAAGGGGAGCTAAATCCATAAATCCGTCTTCACCAATGCTGTATTCGCCTTCCGGTGCCGTATGGGCCGGGTAGTAGAATAGGTCATCCAGCTTCATATGGATTGGTACGGTGGCTTCTTCTAGACAGCGCACGCATTCACTGAGATGCGTGCTGTTGAGCGTACCACTAAGGTAGACACCTTCAGAGGTGCGCGTGGCGGTAAAGGTACCAGCCAGGGGACTCAGGGTTAAATCTTCTACCTGAATGGTGGGGTAACTCAGTTCAATTGTCCGACTTGTGCCTAGGGAGGCTTCTAAAAAGAAGCCAAAGTTGAAGCGCAGTCGGGAAGGGCGTTTACTTGTCATGGGGGTCCCTCCCTTCGGAAAAATTTAGGAGTGGAGTATAACATACGCCTTTAGAAACAGGAAAAAGGCTCATAAATGACAAAACTTTTGGTAGCAACCCATAACAAAGGCAAATTACAAAATTTTGCTGATATGTTGACTGATTTGGAGATTGAGTGGCTCAGCTTAGATGATGTAGGCGTGACGCAAGATGTTGAGGAGACAGGCAGCACCTTTCGTGAGAATGGTGTTCTCAAAGCGAAGGCATACGCGGCGGAAACTGGCTTGCTGACGCTGGCGGATGATTCTGGTTTGGAGGTAGATGCGCTCGATGGGGCACCTGGGGTTCATACGGCCAGGTATGGCGGTGCGGGCTTAACGGCCGTTCAGCGATACCAAAAACTCCTTGAAGCTATCCAGCATGTGCCAGACCCGGCGCGCACGGCTCGCTTTCGCTGCGTTATTGTGCTGGCCGCTCCCGATGGCACTATTTTGGGCGAATCTGAGGGTGTGTGTGAAGGCACGATTGCGCTGGCACCTGTTGGCAACGGCGGGTTTGGGTATGATCCCATCTTTTATTTACCAACGCATCAGCAGACAATGGCCCAACTAAGCCCGGCTGAAAAACACAAGATTAGCCATCGCGGGCGGGCGGTGCAGGCCATTGTGCCGCGTTTGCGTACCGTGCTGAAAAGCGGCACTGGTTAGACCTGTTGCCAGAAATAAACTGTAAATTGAGCTACGGTTGTAATGTGTAAATACCTAACACTCATTGTGTAGCAGTTTGATCGATTGTGCTGCGGGATGATTCACAGAAAACGGCCGTTTCTTCCGGCATACTAGAGACATATTGGCAAACAAACATGTTCTTTAGAAATTGAAGGAGGCATCAGATGAGGGCGGTTTTAGTGGTAGATGATAATACGGCCGTACGAATGATTCTTAGCGATTTTCTGACAATGGCTTACCCAACGGCTCGTGTGCTGCAAGCAGAAAATGGTGCCGAAGGGCTGGCTCTGGCGCAGGAAGAACATCCCGATGTGGTATTGATGGATGCCGAAATGCCCGTTTTGGATGGCTTTGCTGCCGCTCAAAAGCTGCGCGAAGCGGATGACACACGAACCATTCCTATCATTGCCATTTCTAGCGGTGCCAGCAACAATGAACTGGTGACCGGCTTGCGCAGCATCGCCGATGATTCCTTGCCCAAACCGTTTACGGCCGATCAGCTCCTGCAAACGGTATCTGGCGTTTTGTCCAAACGAACCATTGTGATGAATTGAGCTAGCTTAGCAAAAAAGAAGATGATTGAACGGGCGTTTCTTGTGAAAACGGCCGTTTTTTATTGCCAGCCCCTCGCAAAATTCTGCACCAGTTGAGCCACTTTCCCAGCTGCTTCCAGCATCATCATGTGCCCCGCTTGTTGAACGAGCGCAAACGTTGCGTTCGGCAGCGTTTCTGCCAAAGACTTGCCAAATTTGGGCGGCGTCATCTGGTCATTTTCGCTGCTGATTACCAATGTGGGAAGCGTAATCTCTGGCAATTTTTCACGCAAATCAAACTGATCACAAGCCAAAAAATCATCCAGCAGGACGTTTGTTGGGCACCCCAATAGCATCTGCCGATTTTTATTGAGCATGTCTGCTGAGGGCATGCTGCCCCAGAAAAATTGATTGAGCAAGTCAACGACCGTTTCTACATCCGTGCTGATAGCATCCAAAATATGGGGTGAAACGCGCAGTTTGGCACTGGTGCCCAGCAAAATAAGCCCCGTGACGCTAGGCGGGGCAGCCAACCCAATCTGCTGCACAATCGCGCCGCCCATTGAATGCCCTAGCAACACCACATTTTGCAACGACAATGCCTCAATAAAATCGAGCACGTCTTGAGCGTAGGCGGCAATTGTTTGGCGACCGGGTGGGTGGGAACGGCCGTGTCCTGGCAGATCGATGGCGTAAACGGCCGTTTGTGGCAGACGGCGCAGCACTGCGGGCCAAACCAAATGTGAACCGCCCGCTCCATGTATGAGTACTATCGTCTGTTGCGCATCATCAGGCAGATGCGCTGCATAGAAAAGCGTTGTTTTAGGTAACTGAATCATCGGCATAAGCAAAGTGTACAAATCCCCTTTCTTTAGGGCAAAAATTATTGGTTTAGTCATCTGTGAGCATTCGTTTTACCAATTTGTGCGCTGCTGCCCTGCCCGTTAGAATTCAGTTCGGAAGAGAAGCAAAGAAAAGGGAAAAATCATGGAACGATTTGTTATCGAAGGTGGCCACACGCTTAGCGGCACGGTGAAGGTCAGTGGCAATAAAAATGCTGCCCTGAAGCTGCTGCCGGCTTGTTTACTTACCGACAGACCCATTATTCTGCATAACATTCCGCGCATTCAGGACGTTATTTTTACACTCGATTTGCTCGCTGATTTAGGCGCAGAGGTGACAGACCTGGGCGAGGGTAGCTGGCGGGTTCATGCCGCCAATATTCACAAAACAGATCTGGACAGCACCCTCGCCAGCAAGATTCGGGCTTCCTTTGTGTTTTCTGGGCCGATGCTGGCGCGGATGGGGCAGGTGACGCTGCCGCTGCCGGGGGGGGATGTGATTGGCGGACGGCCGTTGGACACCCACATTACGGCGCTAGAGGCTTTAGGAACGGCCGTTGAAATGCAAGAGCGCGGCTTGTTCCACATGAATGCCGACGGGCTGCATGGGGCAGGCTATTTGCTGCTGCCAGAAGCCAGCGTTACCGCTACGGAGAATACCGTCATGGCCTCAGTGTTGGCCAAAGGCGAAACCGTCATCGACAATGCCGCTTGCGAGCCACACGTGCGCGATCTATGCCAATTCCTGAACAGCCTAGGAGCCAAAATTGAGGGCATTGGCAGCAATCGTCTGACTATTCAGGGTGTAGACCGCCTCGGCGGTGGCGAATTTCGCATAGGATCTGATTTTATGGAAGTGGGGAGCTTTATTGGCGCAGCGGCCGTTACCGGGGGTGAGATTCGCATTCAGGATGCCCAGCCCAATAATTTAGGCATGATTCGTATTGTGTATGAAAAATTGGGTGTGCACTGGCATGATGACGGCAATGACATTGTGGTGCCTGCCAACCAATCCATGCAGATAAAACCGGCGTTAGGCGGCCGTATTCCAGAAATAAAACCGATGCCTTGGCCTGGCTTTCCACCTGATTTGATGAGCATCGCTGTGGTCATTGCTACCCAGTCTACGGGTTCTGTGTTGCTGCATGATTGGATGTATGAGAGTCGTTTTTTCTTTGTGGACAATCTGACGTTTATGGGCGCACGCATTGTGCTGTGCGATCCGCACCGGGTAATGATTCTAGGTGGTAATCAACTCAATGCTAGCCCGCATGGCGTGCCCAGCCCGGATATTCGGGCCGGTATGGCGATGGTTTTGGCGGCTTTGTGCGCCAAAGGGCAAAGTACCATCCACAATATTCAGCAAATTGATCGGGGATACGAGCAGATTGAGCAGAAATTGCAAGGTTTGGGGGCAAAAATAGTGCGTGTTTCATAAGTTTGGAGTCGATTTTTGCCCTAAATTTATTTGACCGCCCTCTGTGGCTTGGGTATAATTTTCTGTCGTTTTACAGATGGACATTTTTTAAACTGAGTCGATAACTTATTCAGGGCTTTTTGTAAAAGCGGGCAAGTTTTCGAAAATAAGTAGCGTCGTTTTTCCCGCTTTTACTCAAGTAATCGGTAAAAACCATGGTTTGCTTATCTCAAAATCTTTTTGCCGATTACATATGCCCTGCTTTTTTTAGGAGAACTACCTATGCCAAAGCGTACATATCAACCAAAAATCCGTCGCCGGAAGCGCGTACATGGTTTCCGGCAGCGCATGAAAACGAAAGGTGGCCGCAAGGTTTTGAAGAACCGTCGTGCCAAAGGGCGTCAACAGCTCACCGTGAAGATGAACGAACACGTCAAGCGTATTAACTGGAATGGTTCGTCGGCAACGGCTTACCGTGCCAAAAAGCGTTTTGGTGGTGGGTAATACAGCTTCGGTTGTCTGATGTATGCTGCCACAGCCGCATCGCCTAAGCCGCTCTGCTGATGTTGCCAATGTGCGACAGCAAGGGCGTGCCTTTCGTCATCCGCTGTGCATACTGCTGGTGAAGTCAAAAGGAAATGGGGCGAGCCGGTTCGCCTTTGTGGCGAGCAAGCGTGTGGGTAAGGCAGTGGTGCGTAACCGTGCCAGACGTTTACTGCGTGAAGCAGTTCGTTTGCATTTAGGAGATATTCAACCGGACTGGGATTGTGTGTGGATTGCACGGCCGCAACTGCCTAAGGCAGCTTTTGCCGAGGTGGAAACGGCCGTTTTGCAATTGTTGACCCAGGCGAAACTTCTGACAGACGTTGCTCGTACTGGGCAATAGTTCTGCAGAGATTAACAAATTATTGAAAGTGGAAACATTTTTCGCAATTTCTACCTGTTTTTCTGCGGAAAATTGTATGATGTTCGCATGAAAACAATTGCTCTATTTATAATTCGTTTGTACCAACGCACAATCTCCCGCGTGACGCCACCAAGCTGCCGTTTCCACCCAACCTGTTCCCATTATGGTTACGAAGCGATTGAAAAATACGGTTTTATGAAAGGTGGCTGGCTGGCACTCAAGCGTATTGGTCGCTGTCATCCCCTGAATCCGGGTGGCTATGATCCGGTTCCGTAACCTGGCCTAAGCGGCCTTATTAACTACTCAATTTGCGGAGGCATTCTTTGTTCATTGCAAAACGGCCGTATTCACGGCTTACATTATTACTTTTACTCTTGGCGACGTTTGTCTTAACGTCATGTGTAGGTGCTGGGACTGCCGCCAACTGGCCTGGAATGTCTACTGATGGCGAAAATATTTATGTCGCTTACGGTCCCGGTGTGGTTGCTATTGAAGCAGAATCCCAAGATTTACTTTGGTCTTATCGGCCAGAAAATGCATCTTTGTTCCTTTATGCCCCACCTTCGGTTGAAAACGGTACGGCCGTTCTCGGTGATTTTGGCGCAGCCCAAGGGCTTTTCTCCCCCCAAACAGTCGTTTCCATTTATGGCGTAGATGTCAGTGGGCGTGCAGCGCAATCGCTGTGGACGCGCAACGATCTAGCCTCAGATCGCATCATTGCAGGGCCCCTGCAAATTGATGGTGTCGCTTACGTTGCCACCGCAGACAATTTGCTGCTGGCTCTCGACGCTGAAACTGGAGATGAGCTGTGGCGTTTTGAAGCCGGTTTCTCTATCTGGGCCCAACCCACATATTACGAAGGCACCCTCTTTATCTCCTCTTTGGATCGAAGCGTGTATGCAATAGATGCCAGTGATGGTAGTGAAAAATGGGCCGTAGAATTAAGCGGGGCCATGTCGGCGCAACCGCTGGTGAATGCAGCAGAAAATCTTATTTATGCTGCCAGCTATGATCGCTCTGTACATGCTTTGGATATTGATAGTGGCGAAGAAGCGTGGCAGGTAGAAGCAACAGATTGGATATGGAGTGCACCCGCGCTGGCAGATGGTGTGCTTTACTTCGGCGATAGCAGTGGAAATGTGTTTGCAGTGAATGCCGCCAGCGGTGATGTGCTGTGGGAAAGTGGTGTCCATGCCATGAACACGGTAGCTGGTGCTACACAAAATCCGCCCCTGGAAATTAAAGGTGCAATTCAAGCCAGCCCGGTTGTGCAGGATGGCGTTGTCTACTTTGCTTCGCTAGGCAACGAGGAAAGCGAAGAAGGATTGCTCGTTGCAATGGATATAGCTACAGGGAATGAGCTGTGGCAAACAACCACTCCCGCCCCTCTTTTCTCTGATCCAATTATTATTGGTGATATGATTGTGGTTGCCTTACAAAGTGAAGCTGGCATTTTGCAAGGGTATGAGTTAGATGGTGGTCGCCTAAGCTGGAGCTATCAACCACCGGAATCTTAAGCAATATTGGTTGCATTTTGCCGGATAATTGATTGAAACAGGTGACGACGCGCTGGTAAATTCGCCATTACGCATCGTCTTATTTAGAAATCGGGAAGTTCTTATACAGAACAAAGTCGTTTTCCCGCTTTTACGCAAACAGGACTTAATCACCTTATGTGGGATTTATTAATCATCAATCCAATAACCAACGCACTTTTGTGGCTGTATGATATTTTAGGCAACAATTTCCTGCTGGCTCTGACGGTTTTTACTATTTTCACGCGTATTTTAATGTTGCCGTTAAACTTGCGGCAGCAGCGCAGCATGGCAAAAACGCAGGAAATGCAGCCACAGATACGGGCCATTCAGCAAAAATACAAAGACAACCCGCAAAAGATGCAGGAGGAGTTCCAGAAGATTGGCTACAATCCTGCAGAAAGCTTAAGTGGTTGTTTGCCTTTGTTGGCAACCATGCCCATTTTGTTTGGTTTGTTCCAAGTGTTGCGATTGGTATTAGATGCAACACCACAAAATTTGTTTGATTTGACCCAGCGTGTTTGGTCCTTTATCGACCTGACTGATTTGCTGCCAATTGAAAGTAACTTTTTGTGGTTGAATTTGGGTCAACCAGACCCGCTGTACATTTTGCCGATTTTGGTATTTGCAACCATGTTTTTGCAGACCCGGTTTACAACACCGTCATCTGCCAATAAAAACAACGACAACAAGAAAGGTGGCAATAATCAGCAAGATGATCCAACGGCCGCAATGACCCGGTCGATGCAGTATACAATGCCAATCATGTTTGGCTTCTTCTCCCTATCCTTCCAGTCTGGCTTATCAATCTACTTTGTACTGTCAAATATCATTGGCATTGCCCAAGGGTTTTACACTCGGCGCGTAATGGAGGCAGAGAAAGAAGCGTTAGCCCAGGAGAAAGATCTGAAGGCAATGGGAATGAAGGGAAGTACCGAGATTCCTGAGGCTCAAATGCCAAAGGAAAAACCATCGCCAAGTACAACAAATACGAAACGTAAGGCTACACAGGGGAACGGCAGCAAAAATCGCAGTCAGTCCAAGCGAAAGCGACGCTCGGCTAAGCGGTAAGTTGAGGGAGCCATCCTCAGATAAGTTATTGGTATAGATGGATGGCTTTTGCGTACCCGGCCAGTTGCCCCACTGACTCTGGGCATCTGGTGTGTTTAGCAAGAATTTGAGAGGAAACTATGAGTAATAAACGCGAAATCGAGGTCCGGGGAGCGGATGTTGAAAAAGCAGTTGAAGCCGGTTTACAGCAGTTAGGTGTAAAACGAAATGATGTCATTATTGATGTGATTGACGAGGGGAGTCGTGGATTACTAGGTATTGGCAGCCGGGAGGCTGTGGTGCGGTTGGTTGCCCTCTCTGCGCCGGAACCCCCGCCTGCGCCAAAAGTGGCACCTAAGCCAGCGGCAAAACCAGCAGTGACACCAGCATCCGTAACAGAAACGGCCGTTTCTACCACCGCCAGCAGCAATGGGAATGATGTTGAGGTGATTGAAGCTGATGATGAGGAAGGCGCGGCTGCCGAGGAAGTCATTGGGGCCTTGCTCGTCAAGATGGGCATTGAAGCAGAAATATCTACCTCTATTTCTGAACCGGATGATCTGACAGGTCGTAAGGTTCACGAGCTGGATATTGAAGGTGACGATTTGGGCGCACTCATCGGGCCGCGTGGCGAAACCTTGAACGCGATGCAATACTTGGCGCGTTTGATGGTGGGCAACCAGTTGCAGCGACGCGCTTCTTTTGTGGTAGATGTTGAAGGGTACCGCAGGCGGCGGCAACAAGCATTGGCCCGTTTGGCTGAGCGCATGGCCAAGAAAGTGGTCACGCGGCGACGCCCTGTGAGCCTGGAGCCAATGCCGCCACATGAGCGGCGCATCATTCACATGACTTTGCGCGAAAATGATGATGTGTACACACAAAGTTCAGGCGAGGGCAAGCGGCGCAAGGTTCGCATTTTGCCCAAGTAGCAACAACTAGAGATTGAAATTTGCAAGACCAGAGAAGCCCTCTGGTCTTTTTTTATGCCGCTAGGGTGTGGCTGTTGGTTGCGGGAAAATCTGCGCCGGGTAGTCGGTGGCATGGTAGCCCAGCAACTTGGGGGCTGCTGTGTTGGTCACATCTACAATTTCGAGTCCGCTCCAGCCTACAAGATAGATACGGCCGTTTCGCAAAGCAAGATCAGTTAGCTGGTTGGATGTTGGGTAGATGCCCAGAAGCGTCGGGTTGGTTGGTTCACTGACGTCCATGATGTGCAGGCCGTCGAACTGGGTCACGTAGGCAATGGTGCCGTCAACTATAATTTGGGCAGGGTAGAGGAAGCCGTTGTTGAGTTCGTAACGGCCGTTAATCTGCAACTGGTCTAAATTTGCCAAATCGGTTGCCCACATCCCCTTGCCGGTGCCAAAGGCGTAGCCATTAGACAAGGCTACATCGTACGCTGGAATTTGGTTTGTTTGAAAGTGGGCGATTTGTGTAATAGCTTTGGGGTCATCCAAAGTAAATAAATTGAACCCGCCCCCACAAGAGCCTGTGCGGAAATTGCAGCCACCCCAGCTTGCAACCATCTGTTCGCCGCTGCGCATCAGGGTGTTCCCCCCTTCAAAAAACGTGGCCAAGTGACGCGGTGCTTCTCGGTTTCTCACATTGATGATGTCGATATAATCGCGGGTGGCAAGGTAAACGAAGTCGCCGTAAAGAACCAAATCGGTGGGGAGACCTTTGGTGTAAAAATGACCGAGATTCTGCGGCTGGGCAGGATTGCTGATGTCGGCGATTTGCAGCCCTGCGTTTGGTGGCCCGGAGCGGCTGTCCCAGCTTGAGGCGTTGGTGGAATGGGCAATGTAGAGGTAACGGCCGTCCGTCTCCACCTTCATCACATTGCCCGGCAACTCAATTTCCGTAACAAATTGGGGCGCAGTCTCGTTAGCGACGTTGATGACCTTCACCTGATTTTGGTAAGCTGTGTAGGCAAAATCACCGTGTAAAAAGCCTGTGGCGACGGGTTCCCCCTTTTGACAAGCGGTAATAATTAGCAGCAACAACATAAAAATCGTCCAACGACGCATAGCAGCCTCCGGTTTGTAAGTTTGGATGGATAGATTGTCTGGCGAGGAGGGGTGTGGAACTGAACGGCCGTCTGGCGGGTTTGCACCGATTAGCGAATGATGTGGCTATAGGGGCAACTCGCGAGTTGCCCCTACGACAGGCTAAAGTTGATTCAACACAGTTTTCAAATCGTTGATCAAATCCTGGGCATTTTCGATGCCGACGGAAACGCGAACCAGGCCAGGGTCTACCGCCAGCGGCGAATCGGCCACGGAGGCGTGGGTCATGGGGGCGGGCAGCTCGATGAGCGATTCCACGCCGCCCAGCGATTCGGCCAGGGTGAAAAGCTGCGTCTCGCGGGCGACCAGCCGGGCGGCTTCTTCACCACCGTGCAGCACGAAGGAAATCATACCGCCTGGCCCCTTCATTTGCCGCCGGGCCAGTTCATATTGTGGATGGCTGTCCAAGCCGGGGTAGATTACCTCAGCAACGGCGGGATGATCCGCCAGGGATTGAGCCACCAGCATCGCATTGCGGCAATGTTGCGCCATCCGAATCGCTAATGTTTTGATGCCGCGTAAGGTGAGGAAGCAATCCATTGGCCCCGGTACGGCCCCAATGGCGTTTTGCAGGAATTTGAGCTGATCATAGATTTGTGTATCGTTCAAAACAATGGCACCGCCGACCACATCAGAATGGCCGCCGATGTATTTGGTGGTGCTGTGCAGCACAAAATCTGCCCCCAGTGCCAACGGCCGTTGCAGGATGGGCGAGGCAAAGGTGTTGTCTACACCGAGCCATGCCCCCACATCGTGGGCAATCTTGGCAATGGCGGCGATGTCTGTCAGGCGCAGCATGGGATTGGTGGGGGTTTCTAGCCAGACGAGTTTGGTGTTGGGCTGCATGGCGGCGGAGACGGCCGTTTCATCCGTCGTGTCGGCAAAGGTGAACTCAATGCCGTAGCCAGACAGCACCTTGTCGAATAATCTGAACGTGCCGCCGTACACATCATTGCCAGACAGCACGTGCTCCCCAGGCTTGATCAGTCGCAAAATTGTGTCGATTGCCGCCATGCCGGAAGCGAACGCGAGAGCGTGGTTGCCGCCTTCCAGCGCAGCTAAGGCCCCATGCAGGGCGGTACGGGTGGGGTTGTCGGTGCGCGAATATTCATACCCTTTGTGTTGGGCTACATCTGGCTGGGCATAAGTGGAGGTTTGGTAGATGGGCGTCATCACTGCCCCGGTTTGCGGGTCTGGCTCCACCCCTGCGTGGACAGCCAGCGTTTCCAGATGGAAATTGTGTGATTGGGTCATTTGGGTTGAACTCCTTTTTCGGTGTTCGATAAACGGTGTTTGGTAATCTGTGTTCAATTATCAATAAATGTTGCCCGATTGTATCAACATTTGCTGATTTTGTTGGCTAACTTTATACGAAGGAACGAAGGCAGGAAGGTAAAAAGCCTTTATTTTCTTCGTTTCACGGTTTCTTCGTTTCTTTGTAATAAAAATTCAAAACGTGCCAATAAGCATTACCGAGGCGGTGCTGGAAAGGGTACAATAGGCGGCGTATGGATACCCAACACCAGCCGCCAATTTCTGCTACTTCTGCCCGAATTTCTTTTTTTACGACCCATCTGACCTTTTTTTCTTTAACCTTTGTTGGCTGGTTGGCAGCAAGCCGCATCTTGTATGAAGGCTTATTTCCGCGCTGGCTCTGGTTGGGACGGCCGTTTTTCACCCTCACCTTCACTGCAATTCTCACTTTTGTCACCTGGCTGTTCTGGCAGCGCAGCTGGCCAAAGAGCGTGTCGCCTATTGTGCTATCGTCGCTGCTGCTGAATTTGATTTATTTAGCTGATCCGCTGGTAGATTTGGGGCGCAGCCGCCTAATTTTTGGCGCATCGCTCTGGCTGTCATTGCTCATCTGGGCGAGTCAGCGTTGGCAAAGGAGCGTAGACATTTGGCGTTGGCTGGGGCCGTTGCTGGTCGCACTCGCGCAGCTGCCTGTTTACCTGAGTACGATGTCGCGCACGGTGGGGCAGGCGGATACGTTTGAATTTCAGGTGGTGGCGCCGCAGCTAGGCATTGCCCACCCGACGGGCTACCCGCTTTATTTGCTGCTAGGCAAGCTGTTCAGCCTGATCCCATTTGGCTCGGTGGCGTGGCGGATCAATGTGGGAACGGCCGTCCTGGCAACCATCGCGCTCATCTTCTTTTTTAAGTTTTTGTGGGAGCTGTGGGGTGAGGTGGAAACGGCCGTCCTCGGTGCAGTTGTGATGGGGCTGACCAGCACCTTCTTCAGCCAGGCGATTGCCGCTGAGGTGTATGCGTTGCATGCGCTGGTGGTGTGCGTTGCGCTGTGGTTGATGAGGCGGATTGGAGATTGGAGATTGGAGATGGGAGATGGGAAAAGTCACTCATTTTCTCTGCGTTCTTCGCGCTCTCTGCGGTTAAATTTGCCCTTGTTGGCCTTTGTGATTGGGTTGGGATTAACGAATCATTTAACGACGCTGTTTTTGCTGCCGCCTGCCGGCGTGGCCGTTTTGCTTGTTTTGTTTGGAGACAGGGGAAAAAACGGAACACAGAGGAACACAGAGGAGACACAGAGTTTCACGGAGAAACAGAATACCGATTACCGTTTTTCACTAAAACTAATAGTTGCGTTTGGCCTCCCGCTTCTGCTCTACCTCTATCTCCCCCTACGCTGGCAGGCGGTGAACGGGGAACCAATGGGGCTGAGTCGCTTTGTAGATTGGGTAATTGGCGGCCGTTTTCAGGGGGCGTTGCAGTGGAGTGCGTGGCTGAATGATTCAGCGCGGTATGGCATTGTGGGGCGGCTGTTTGTGGAAAATTGGGGCGAATTTAATTTGGCGCTGGTGCTGTTAGGGCTGGGTTACTTAGTTTGGCGCAACTGGCGCGTGGCCGCAATTTTGTTGGTCACTTGGCTAGGGTTTACTTTTTACTGCCTCAACTACTACGTCCCCGATTTGGCCGTCTTTCTCATTCCGGCACAGTTGGTAGTGGGATTATTGTGGGCAAGTGGGCTGACGGCCGTTCTCCAAACCATCACACGCCGCCTGAACCATGAAAACAAGCCGCTGGCACCATTCGTGCAAACGGCCGTCTTGCTGCTGCTCCTACTGCCCACGCTCATGCTGGTGGTGAACAACCAGACGCGATTGGATAGCTCCATGGCGGACGGCCGTACCGCCTGGGGCTTGGGTGTGTTGCAGCAGCCGCTGGCCGAAAACGCTGCCATTTTGGCCGACAGCGACAAATTCCCGCCGCTTTACTACTTGCAGCAGGCAGAAGGCATTCGCCCTGATTTAGACATTATAGTACTGCCAGATGAAGCGGCTTACCGAGCGGAACTGGATGCACGATTGGCCGCTGGGCAGACGGTCTATCTGGCCCGATTTTTGCCGGGGCTGGCTGGGATTTACCATTTACGCGCGGTAGGGGCGTTGACGGAAGTGAGCAAAGAGCCTTTACTGGAACGGCCGTCCACGACCAATTCTGTACAGTACAGCTTTGGGCCGATGCAGCTAGTGGGCTTAGGCATCGAACCGCAAGACCCCAGCGACTCCACGGCTACGGCCGTCACGCTAGTTTGGCAAACCGACACCCAGATTAGCGAGACCTGGCACATTTTTGCCCGCTGGGCGGGGACAAATTACGAGGGCGCGCCCGATGTGGCCACCGGACAGCACGCCGTCCACAATAATTACCCCACCGTGGCTTGGCGACCCGGCGAGCTGGTAGTGGACGTACACAGTTGGCCCCGCCCGCTGCTGGCCGAGGCGCAGATGCTGGATTTGCAGGTGGCCGTCGCGCCACCATTTATGCCGCTGGCGGAACTGGCTTGGCAAACCGTTGCCAGCCACGACTTTGCCCCTGCGTCAGCTCGCCAACTGGCTCAGCCGATCCGGGCGCAGGTGGGGACGGCATTGCTAAAAAGCGTGGACATCCCTGCGCAAATCCGCCCAGAAACGCCGCTGCCAATTTTACTAGCAGGTGAAGGCAGTTCGGCGGGACTCAACTTTGTACTGCGGGAGAGTGTGCAGCCGCAACCGCAACCCGGTTTGGCTCCAGAAACGGCCGTTCCCGCCAACCAATCCTTCACCAACCAATTCACCGTCCAAACGTCAATGGAAAACGGCCGTTACCAACTTTTGGCAGAGCATCCCAGCAGGCAAGCGCAATGTGGCTGGATGCGCCCTGTGACCAATTTTTGCGTCGTGGGGGAAACATTAGTGAGTGGTGTACCATTGCCAGAAGGGGCAACAAACTTTGAGGACAAGATTGCCTTGCTGTCGGTCGATTTGCCCACCCGCAGCTTGCAGCCAGGTGGTTTGTTAGACATCATGCTCACCTGGCAAGCATTGGCTCCACTAGTGGAAGATTACACGGTATTTGTGCAGGTGCTAAACGCCAATGACGAAATTGTGGGCCAGATCGATAGCTGGCCAGTGCAGGGAACGTTTCCCACCAGCCAATGGGCACCGGGCGAAGTAGTTGAGGATCGGCATCAGGTGCAGTTGGCGGGTAAGCTGCCTGACGGCGCATACCGGGTGCAGGTGGGCTTTTACTTGTTGCAAACGCTGCGCCGACTTTCGGTTTTGGATGGCACGGGAACGGCCGTTGATGATAAACTGCTGCTAACTGGCTTCACGGTGGAATAAAATTTAGCCACAGAGAACACAGAGAGTGAAGAGAAAAACTCTGCGTTCTGTAGTAAAAAACAAATGCAGGCAAGAAATCAAAAACGCAACACGCAGAAAAGAAACGGCCGTTTCCGGCGCATCCGGGCCGTTTGGCGGGACACCCTGCTGCTGGTGCGGGAATTTATACGGCCGTTGCTCTACTTCATGCTGGCCATTGTTGGCGGTGGGTTGCTGTACTATTTGCTCGCCCGCGAATTTAACGAGGCCGTGGGCAGCCGCAGTTTGGTCGAAGCGACTTACCAGGTACTCGGCCTTACCTTTTTGCAGCCGCTGGGGGACAATCTGCCAGATCATTGGCCGCTGCAACTGTTTTACTTCATCATGCCGCTCATTGGCATCTCCATTTTGGCGCAGGGATTGGCTGATTTTGGCATTCTTTTTTTTAATCGGCACGAACGCAGCAAGGAGTGGGAAATGGCTGTTGCCTCTACGTTTCAGGATCACATTGTTTTAGTGGGTTTGGGGCATCTGGGTTACCGAGTAACCCAAAAATTATACGAATTGGATCGAGACGTTTCTGTGATTGAGCTGAATCCAGAGGATGATTTGATTGTGGAAGCGCAGGCGATGGGTATCCCCGTGTTAAAAGATGATGCGCGGCGTGAAGTGGCGTTAAAAGGGGCGGGCGTGCCTAAAGCCCGTGCCATCATTTTATGCACCCAAAACGACAGCATGAATTTGCAAATCGCGTTCAAGGCACGTCGTTTGAATCCGCAAATTCGGGTGGTGCTGCGTATTTTTGACGACGATTTTGGCCAATCGCTGCAAGAGCAGTTTGGCTTTCGGGCGATGAGCGCGACAGGGATGGCGGCTCCCACTTTTGCCGCTGCTGCCGCCGATGTGGATGTGACGCGCCCGATCACGGTGGAAGGGGAGGCATTGAGCCTGGCGCGGCTAAAGCTGAGCGGTAAGTCTGGTTTGCTGGATTGTTCCGTCTCGGAAATTGAGCAAAATTATGACGTGAGCGTAGTGCTGCTGCGGGAAGACGGCCGTTCCGATTTTCATCCCGCTGGCGAACGCACCCTTCAACCCAATCAAGTACTCGGCGTCCTGGGTGGCCCTGAGCAGATCAACCGCCTGGTAGACGCGAATAACGATCGGTAAAAACAGTATTCAGTAAACAGTGCTTAGTGAATCAGTTCTGGCAACTGGCAAAGGGAGAAAGTATGAACAGGCAAGACCCTTTTAGAGATTCAGATTATTTGCAGAAAAATCAGTATAAGGACAGCAGTAATTTGGATGCGCGGGCAAATTTGCATCGTAAATTTAGTACGGCCAAGGTGCGTTGGCAGCCTTGGGCGTTCGACCTGCTGCGGCTGGAGCCGGGAATGCGCGTGCTGGAATGTGGCTGTGGCCCCGGCTGGCTCTGGCGCGAAAACATCGACCGCCTTCCCGATGGCTGCGACATTATCCTAACTGATCTCTCACCAGGCATGGTGGCCGAAGCTGAGGCTGCGTTAGCAACTAGCAACCACCGTTTTGATTTTCAGCCTTCAAATATTCAGGCATTGGATTTTGCGGACAGCACGTTTGACGTGGTGGTCGCTAACCACATGCTGTACCACGTGCCGGATTTGGCGCAGGGATTGGCTGAGGTGCGGCGGGTGCTTAAGCCAAACGGCCGTCTCGTTGCCGCTACCAACGGGGATAACCATATGAAAGAGCTGCCGCTGCTGATTCCAGAAGAACTGCGGCAAAAGGCTGCCTCGCTGCGGATGCGGGGGGAGGCTGGGCAGCTACCGTTTCGTCTGGAAAACGGCCGTTCCCTGCTGGAACCATTTTTTGCCCAAATTGACCTGCATTTATATGAAGACAGTTTATGGGTAACTGAGGTGGAGCCGCTGCTGGCTTACGCTTTTTCCATGCTCAAACCGGGGGTAGACGTGCCGGAAACGGCCGTTGCCCAACTGCGCGACTTGTGGGCAGCGAAAATAGAAGCAGATGGGGGCATTCACATCAGCAAGCATTCCGGCGTGTTTGAAGCATATAAATGAGCCACAAGCCTACCCAGCGGTTCTCCAATAGGGTGGAAAATTATGTAAAGTATCGGCCGTCATATCCAACGGCCGTTTTAACCTGCTTGCGGGATGAGTGTGGTTTGGAAGAAACGGCCGTTATTGCCGACATTGGCTCCGGCACGGGAATTTTGGCGCGGCTCTTTTTGGAGAATGGCAACCGTGTTCTGGGCATCGAACCCAACAAAGAGATGCGCGAAGCAGGTGAGGCATATCTGGTCGAGTTTGCCAACTTCACTAGCATCAACGGCACGGCCGAAGCCACAACCTTGCCGGATAATTCTGCAGATTTTGTGACGGCAGGGCAGGCGACTCACTGGTTTGATCGGGAAAAGTCATTGCCGGAGCTGCGGCGTATTTTGCGGCCAGGTGGCACCATTGCCTTTGTATGGAACACGATGGCGTTCGACGACTCGCCATTCATGCGGGGGTACGAGCAAATGACGCTGCGCTACTTTGATGGGAAGCCGAGCCGCAAAAATGAGATGCGCGGCAATGTGATGGCTTATTTGGGGGAAGGAACTCAGGTGCGCCACTTTGCCCATGAGCAGCAGTTTGATCTGCCGGGGATTACTGGGCGGCTGCTTTCAACCTCCTACGCACCACTGGCGGACGATCCACGCCATGAGCCGATGCTGGCGGAGTTGGCGGCTTTGTTTGCCGAGAATGTGGGGGTAGACGGCCGTATCCGTTTCCGCTACACCACCGAACTTTACTTTCGCCAATTCGTTTGATTTTCCAGCGTTTCGCAGATTAGCCGAAACAATGTCAGCGATTAAAGATTCCTATCAATACGTATGCTTTGCCACACAATTTCTTAACAATTCCAAACTATCATGGACGTAATTCAGTAAGGCATCACCTAAACAATATTTGTTAGGTGAGTTGAGATAGGAGTCAGACATGAAACGTTCTATGATAGTTGGGCTAACAGTTGTGGCTGCACTGTGCGCTGTGACGGCAATCGCCTGGGCTAATAACGGAAATACTAACCCTGTATTGAACGATACGGAGCCAGTGGAAGCTGTATTGGATATTGGGGTGGAAACGGAAACGGCCGTTTTCCAAGATGAACCCGTCGTACCCACCAGACCAAACTTTGTTGATGAAGACGGTGATGGCGTTTGCGATACATGCGGTAATGTCCCTGGTAACGGCAGCGGCCAAGGTAATCAGTACGGCAACGGCGCACAGGGCAGCAACTTCGTTGATGAAGATGGCGATGGCGTCTGCGACACTTGCGGCAATGTTCCTGGCAGTGGTCAGGGCAACCGATATGGCAACGTCCCCAGCAACGAACAAGGTAACTGGCACGGCAACGGCGCGATGGGCGGAAACTTTGTTGACGAAGACGGTGACGGCGTTTGCGACATCTGCGGCAATGCCCCCGGCAGCGGACAGGGCAGCAACTTCGTTGATGAAGATGGCGACGGCGTTTGTGACATCTGTGGCAACGTGCCAGGTAGTGGACAAGGCAACCAGAACCATCGACAAGACGGACAAGGCAACCGTCATGGACGTGGTGGTCACGGCCAAGGTGGTTCTAACTAGTTTGTGTCAAGGAAGCATCAGTTGTTCAGGGAGCGATTACCCGATCGCTCCTTTTTTTGCACAAACCCTCTAATGACCCTGTAATGTCACTATAAAGAAACTCTGCTACACTTTGCCAAACGAATTGACATTTTGGTGAGGTGTGGCATGAATTCTTTCGATACGCTTTTGTATAACGGCCGTATCGGCCAGATTGGTCGCTTTGTTTGCCCCCCCTGGCATCCCAAATTTCCCAATACCGGTCCCATCCGAGGTGCAACCATTGTTTTCCCTCGCACCAGCGTTACCATTACCCACGTTGGCAAACGCGCTGTTGTTGGCGACCCGAATGTGGTGATGTTCTACAACAAAGGCCAGCAGTACACTCGTGGCAAGCTGTCTGAACAGGGGGACATTTGCGACTGGTTTGGCTTTGCGCCACAGATTGTCATTGAAGCGTTGCGCACTGTTGACCCCCACGTAGATGACCGCTGGAACCAGCCATTTTTATTTAGTCACGGCCCCAGCACCAGTAAGTTATATTTGCAGCAGCGGCTGCTGGTTGAAGCGTTGAGCCAGCCAAATCCCCCCGATCTGTTTTATGTAGAAGAAAAGATGTTGGCCATTTTGCATGAGGCGATTCAGAGTCGGTATCAGTGGAAACGGCCGTCGTGCAAAAAAAGCCCCTCCACCCGAAAAAGCCACGCCGAGCTGGTTGCCGGAGCTAAAGCGATTCTGGCAACCCGGTATGCTGAACCGCTTTCGCTAGAAACGCTAGCAGAGGCTTTGTACAGTTCCCCATATCATTTATGCCGCGTTTTCCGCCAGCAGACGGGGCAGACCATTCACAAATACCTCAACCAGATGCGGCTCCGTGCGTCGCTAGAGTTGGTGGCAGCCAACGAGACCTCTTTGATGGAGCTGAGTTTAGCGTTGGGCTATGCCAACCACAGCCATTTTTCGGCTGCGTTTCGCCGCGCGTTTGGCGTGCCACCATCCCAGCTGCGACAAAACCCCTCAAACAAACTTCTGCAAAAAATGAGCAATTTTTTGACAGTTTGATTGCCTCATATTGCGTATCCTGTTCCTGACAACAACTTGAATTTGGCCACAGACTTGTGCTGAGCGCAGTCGAAGTAGGAAAGAGCTATGAGAATTGAACTCTTTTCTCAAAATCCTCTGCGCTCTCTGTGGCAAAAATTATCAATTTCACAACGGAGGATACACAATGACGAGAAAAAGAGTGTTAACTGTTGGCAGCCTAGGTGCTGCCCTGCTTTTGTTGATCACATTGGCGATGGGTGCGGCGGCAAACGGCCGTATCGCTGAGCCAGATGCCAATGTGCTGTACCAACTGGATGGTGAGCAGTTGGCTGATGGGTTTGGCTGGATTTCGATGGATTTGGGCGACATTACCGGCGACGGCATTGATGATTTGCTCACCACCGCGCCATTTTACATTGATGATGCTGGAACGGCCGCAGGCAAGGTATACATTTACAGCGGTGCCGATGGTGCGCTGCTGCACACCATCACGGGAAGCAGCGGGGCAGTGTTGGGCTACAGTGCCAACACTGCTGGCGACGTAAATGGTGATGGCGTGCCAGATTATGTGGTAGGCGCCATCACGGGCAGCTATGCTGAAGTGTATTCCGGGGCTGACCATAGCTTGCTGCTGCGTCTGGATGGAGAAGGGGGCGACTGGTTTGGTTCGGCTGTTTCCGGTGCCGGGGATGTGAATGGTGATGGCTATGCGGACCTCATCGTAGGGGCGCGATTTGCCAACGCGGATGCCTCTGGCGCAGCCCGCCTGTTTTCTGGGGCTGACGGCACGCTGCTGTGGCGGCAAGATGGGCCTGTAGCCAATGCCCAGCTCGGTAGTGGCACTGGTCTTGTTGGTGATGTAACCGGTGATGGCGTACCGGATCAGGTAATGGGCGCAATGAACGCCGGGCCATTTAATGGCGGCGAGGCGTACGTCTTTTCTGGCGCAGATGGCAGCTTTGTGTATACCCTTACCCCGAAGGTGCCGGAAGATGCGGTTGTGTTTGGCCAATTCTTTGCCTCTGGCGCAGGGGATTATGATGCAGACGGTACCCCAGACATTTTTGTCGCAGATTATGCAGCTACAGTGAATGGCAATGCAGGTACTGGGAATGCGTTTGTTTTCTCCGGGGCAGACGGCCGTCGGTTGGCAACCTTCAACGGTCGTGAACCGGGTGGAGGCTTTGGGCCAGGCCGTGCCTCTTCTGACTTTACAGGGGATGGCTACGGTGATTTGGTGATTGGTGCCTGGACGTCCAGTGCAGCCTCGGCTGCTGGCGGCCAAGTGCTAATCATCTCTGGCAATGGCCCACGCTCTGCCCAGGTGGTGCAAAAAATCACGGGCAACATCGCCGGGGACAACCTGGGCGTCGATGCCATTCCGCTGGATGATGTTGATGGGGACGGGCAGATGGACTTTGTAGGAACGGCCGTCGGCAACAACTTCTTCGGTCTGGATATAGGCCGCGTCTTTGTCGTGGCTGGTGGACAAAACCAGCCAGTTCGCACGCCGTAACAATTCTCGTGCAACCCTGAACTGGCAGTCCTAAACCCTGAAAGATGGGAGTCGATTAACTTTAGGACTGCCAGTCCTTATTTTGAACCAAATCCCTTTCGCAAATTTCCCCAAGAACTGTGGGACAAAAGAATTCCTGGCGGCCTTGTGATGGCCGTTTCGAGCCTTTATAATGAAGCTACGCAGTGCAATATTAATATCTCGTAGCTTGCAAATAGTAAAGGGAACTTTGATGATACAAACAGTGGCTTTGGTAGCAACGATCATACTCAGTTTGATCGTGTTAGGTTTTGCGTTGTATGTGCTCGTTTTGATGTATCGGGAAAAGGGAATCGGCCATGCTTTGCTGGGTTTTTTCATCTCACCCTATGGCTATTTTTGGGGCTGGTTCAATGCCGGTCGGCTCAAAATTATAGATGTCATGATTGCGTGGACGGTTGTATTCATTTTAAGCATTGCTTTCCCAGTGATTATTAGCGTACAAGAGACAGCCAAAGCATTTTCGGCCTTTGATTCCAGCGATTTTGTGCTGGACGAAAATGGGGATGGTACTTTTGTTTTTACCAATTCAGACTCCGATTTAGCGTTAGGCAGCGAAGATGCCGTTCTTAAGGGATCAATTCAGGTGGGTGGCCGGGTTAATGACGAAATCACCGATTTGTTTGAGGTTCACAGCTGGACGTTTAACGGCACCGCCGGACAAACAGTGACCATACAAGGCAATGCAGCTGGGGGCGATTCAACCGATCCACGCGTTAATTTGCTGGGGCCAGATGGCAACTTTCTTGTTGGCGATGATGATACTGGCGATGATAATAACGCCCTCATTTCATCATTTACGCTGCCATCTACCGGCCAGTACACCATCCAGATTGATACTTGGCAGACGGGGCGTTATGAGATAGTTCTTGAGTAGTTTAGAGCGACATTATTGGCATGACAAACCGCTGAGGGCGCAGAGCATATTTGTTAAAACTCTGCGCTCTCCGCGTTCTCCGCGGTAAATGCTTTTAACCAAACGCCCAGCGTAGAAAGGTGGGGAAGACCTGGGACCATGTATCGTAATTGTGTCGCCCGCCGGGAACTTCCACATACACAACGTCTCTGCCTCGCCGAAAACCAATTTTTTCCAGCTCATCAATCAGTTCTAGCGTGTCCTGGATGGCGTCAATGAGGCCGTTGTTGTCTCGGTCGCTGGCTTCATCCTGGGTGGCGGCTTCAAACCAGAGGTGCAGGGCGGGTTTTTCGGCCGTTTGCTTCACCATTTCGTGGGCAATGAGCTGGTTGGGCGGCATTCTTGTTTCACTCTCAGCCGCCCGCCACCAGAAGGAGCCGGACATCACCCCCACCACGCCAAACAGTTCTGGCTGGTTCCAGGCAATGTCAAAAGCAGACAAGCCCCCCAGCGAGACGCCAAAAATGCCGATGTCGGCAGGGTTGTGGCTGGTGCGGAACTGCTGATTGATGGCGGGCATGAGTTCGGTGGTGAGGAAACGGCCGTACTCTCCAGCCTTTGTTCCCAAACTTTGGGCATTGGAGCAAACGGCCGTGCCGTACTCCTGTAAACGGTCCTCATTGGTCGGCACCGCCACTACGATAATTGGCGGAATTTGCCGCCGCTGGAACAGCCTGGCCAGCGTTTCCCGAATCTGCAACGTTTCCTGGTCCTGCCCGTCGTTGACGTAGAGGGCGGGGTAGCGGCGGTTGGCTGCTTGTGTGTACCCCGGCGGCAAAAAGACGGTAATCTCCCGGCCGTTGCCCAACGTTTGCGAGCTAAAATCTGGCAGCGTGACGATCTCTACAGTTGCAAGGAAGGCTGCACGCCTCCTTTTGGTTTCGTAGAGGGTGAGGATGATTAGGAGGGTGAGAACGGCCGTAATTAAAAAAGAGAAGTCAACCATAAAATGCTTGTATAATTGAGTTTGCTTTGAATGACAATTGAATTGCCCTTAAAGAAGATAAATGACTAATAACCGAAACCAACACACTGTACCACAGGTATATTTGAAACGTTTTGCCAACAATGCATCACAATTGTATGTATTTGACAAACATACGAAAAGCTCCTTTGGCCCAACAAATGTAAGGAATATTGGTGCAGAACGTGATTATTATAATGTACCTGCGCCTAGCGAAACTACAGATTTTGATACCCAAATTGTTGACAAAATCTTGCAGGCTTCGGAGTCAGAATTTGGCATCTTATTAGATAAAATCACCGAAAATTTGAGAACACGGATTACAGACAAACAAAAAGAACATTTAGCTTTTCATTTAGCACTTCAGATTATGAGGACACGGGAGTTCAGGGCTAACTATATTGAACTCTCAAAGATGTTTCTCCAAGAGATTTCTGAAGCGTATCTCAAATCTCAAGACATTGAAGCTAATGTTCAAGTATCTATTAAATTTGAAGCTGTTGCTCATGGACAGATGGTGCTTGGATCTCCCTTGCTTTCACGATTAACTTCATTTTTGAGTAATTGTATTTGGTTTTTTGGGATAAACGAAACAGAACAACCTTTATACACATCAGACAATCCGATTGTAAAGAAGAATCATCTTCCGAGTAAATTGCGAGTAGACGATGGCTGGTTATCTCCTGGTATTGAAATAACGTTTCCAATTACTCCAACCATAATTTTGAATATACATAGTCGGAAAATGTATGAGGTTTCGAATCTCACGAAAAAATTAGCAGATGATTTGGATGGAAATTTGATTAAACTCGAAAGAGAAAACGTTACTTATTACAATTCTTTACAAGTTGTGTCGAGTTACCGGCAAGTTTACTCCAAGTCACAAGATTTTGAGCTAGCTAAAAAGATTTGTGAAAATAATCCAGAAATTTGCAAACTAGATCGTGCTAGTTGGAAGAAAATTAAGAACGGTGACAAATAAGCTTACTTGTTTCTCTTTTATTCGCTAACGGCCGTTTCCATCTGCCACAATTGCTGCATTTCTTCACAACGAGCCAGTAATTCTTCAAGCGTGCCTTCGTCTTCGATACGGCCGTCTCGCAACACAATCACATGATCCGCCCGGCGCAACGCTGCCCGCCGGTGGCTCACCACCAAACAAGCCTGCTTTTCTTTGTTTCCTTTGCCACTTTGCGCCTTTGCGTCAAAAACACGTTCCCATAATATTTTTTCCGTCTCGACATCCAACGCACTCGACAAATCATCAAAGACCAACAATTCTGGCTGGCGCACAAACATGCGGGCGGCGGCCACGCGCTGCGCTTGCCCACCAGACAGCCGCTGCCCGCGCGGCCCCACAATGGTGTCTAGCCCCTGCTCCATTTCGGCTAAATCTTGCTCGAAGACGGCCGTTCGCACCGCACCCATCACATCCACGGTATCCTCCGGCAGACCCAGCAAAAGGTTGTCCCGAATGGTCTCGCTGAACAGGCGCGGAATTTGCATGGTGGTGGCTACGCGGGGTGGGATCATAAAATTGGCGGGGTCTGGGACGAGACGGCCGTTCCACACAATCTCACCACTGTCTGCCGGGAGCAACCCCAGCAGCACCTTCAGCAGCGTCGTCTTGCCCGCTCCGATGCGCCCCGTGATGACCACAAAATCCCCTGCCTTGAGCGACAAGTTGATGTTGTGAATGCCATTCTGGCTGCCGGGGTAGGTGAAGCTGAGATTATTCGCCGTGAGTTTTGTCAACTGATGCTCGGCTGATTTTGTCATGTACGGCAGCGGCGGCAGCTTGCCATCCAGGTGTAGTTTTGCCGGGGCCACAACCTGGCCAACTGGCGCACCCTGCATCATCATTTCCATGCGCTGCGTAGAGATGCCCGCCTGCTTGTAGCTCGTAATCATCCGGCTAAAAATGCGGAAAAGCTGCGTCACCGGCCAAATGTACGCCGCAAACAGGGCAAAATCCCCCAGCGTAAACGTGCCCAGGTACATTTGCCGTGCCGCCAGCAGCAAAATCAGCCCCATCCCCAGCTCAATCGTGCCCGTGCTGAGGGCATCTACCAGTTGAATGATCAGCTTGTCGCGCACCATCGTCTGTTTGCGCTGCTCATTAATGTCTCGGAAGCGGTCAATCACCCGCTCTTCGGCGTTGGCTACTTTAAGAGCCTGGGTGCTGTTGAACATATCGGCAATCATGCCCGTGACCTGGCTGGTGGCCTGGCGGCTGGCTTTGCGATACCGTTTAGCACGCTCCCCCAGCCGCTGGGCAATGCCCACCACAATCAGCAGCGGCACAAACGTCCCCAGCGTCACCGGTACGCTGATTTGCAACATGATGGTTACCGAAATGCCCGCGCTGATGAGCAGCCCAATCACATCGTCCACGGCGACGATGGCCATGAGCAGTTCGTGGGTGTCGTCGCGGAAGGTGCTGACGGCTTGCCCGGTGGACATGCTGCTGCCGTCTTCATTTTGGGGCAAAGGGCGGGAGCCGGGCATTTGCAGCACCCGCGCCAGCATGTTGCGAATCAGCAGATCGAACGAGATATATTGAAAGTTAATAAATGACCAGCCCGCCGCCATTTGGGAGGTGGCAACAATGACGGCATACGCGATTTGCAAGCCCACAATGGGCCATAGCGGTAGGGCAAAGCTGGCTTCCCCGGTGAGGCCGTTGAAAAAGGCACGCAAAATTAGTCCCAGCGCGGTGGTGAAGGCAAAATGGATCGAAATGGTGATAATGTCGGCGGCGTAATAGTTGGGCGTGAAGCGGATGAGCCGCCAATAGTAGGTGAGTGTGTTCATGGTTTTAGTAGGGGAGATTAGAGATCGGAGATTCCAAATTTCTAATCTCCATTTAGGTGATTGCCTCCTCCAATCCCGTCACTAAAAGTTGGGCAAATTGGGAGTTGGGATCGGCGGCGAGTTGGGCACGACGGCCGTATTCCACAATACGGCCGTTGCCCAAAATCAGTATCTCGTCGGCGCGCTGCACGGTAGCCAGCCGATGGGCTACGATGATGCCGGTGCGGTTGGCCAGCAGCTTGTCAATCGCTTGCTCAATCTTCTGCTCCGTCACCGGGTCTAGCCGGGATGACGCTTCATCCATAATGACCAGGCCCGGATCATCCAAAAAGACGCGGACGAAGGCCAGCAGCTGCGCTTCGCCAGCAGAAAGACTGGCGTCTCCTTGCAGTGGGGAATCGAGGCCGTTGGGCAGGCTGTCCAGCCAGGGCATCAAACCCAAATCATCGAGCACTTCCAAAATACGGCCGTCGCTAATACGGCTGTTGAACAAAGTTAGATTATCCCGCACGCTGGCGTGAAAAAGCTGGACCTCCTGGGTGACGAGCCCGATGTGGCGGCGCAGCTCCGCCTGTTTGGCGTCCCGCAAATCGAACTGATTGCGGCCATTGCCCAACAAAATCGCCCCGTCGGTGGGGTCGTAAAAGCGGAAGAGCAGCTTGGTGAGGGTCGATTTGCCGCTGCCGGTGCGCCCCAGCAGCCCCAGCACGGTTCCCGGTGCGAGACGGAAATTCACATCCTGCAAAATCATCGTGTCCGGGTCGTCGGCGTAGAAAAAGGAGAGGTGGTCAAAGGTGATGGCCAGCGGCCCGGCGGGGACGTTGACTCCAGGGCCATCGTGCATGGTGGGCTGCTCCGCTTGCAGCGCCATGATGCGGCGAATGCTGGCGGCGGCGCGCTGCAAATCTTCCACCTGGCGGTTGATGCGCCAGAGCGGTTCTTTAATAACGTCGATATAGTAAAAAATGAGGTAGATGCCGCCAATCGTTAGTGCGCCGTCTTGAAACAAGGTCGTCCCAAAAATGTGGGCGGCGATGTAGGCCAGGGTAAACACCCCTAGCGGCATATTCCAGACGAACACGTTGACTTTGATGGCGTGGCGCATCCGCAGCCACCGTTCGCGCCCCAGCCGCAGCATCTTTTGCATGATGTACGGTTCGGCAGCGGTGGTGCGGATCGTTTCTGCGCCGGTGAGCCACTCTTCCAGAAAGCCAAACAGGGTCGCTTCGGTTTGGCGTAGGGCCTCCCAGCGGGGCACGGTGAGGGTGCGTAAATAGTTCAACGCCAGCACGCCGAGGAGGGAAACGGCCGTTACCGACACCCCCACCCGCCAATCCACCAGCCACAGCAGCACAATCACGCCGACGAGCAGTAAGACGTTGCTAGTGAGCTGGATAAACAGCTGCGAAAAGAAGTTGGCCAGTTTGTTCACGTCCCCATCCACGCGCTCAATCAGTTCACCCGGCTTGTGCTGCTTGTGGAACGCCATGTCTAGCCGTAGGCAGTGGAGGGCTAAATCAGCCCTTAAGGCGTTGGTGGCCGTCCAGGCCACGTTTTCACCGACGTACACTGCCGCCATCGTAATCGCCTGTCGCACAATGGCCACGCTCATGAACAGGGCGGCCGCTCCCAGAAGATTGTTGAGACCTTGCTGGAAAACGGCCGTTCCACTCTCGACTGGTTCACTGGCCGTATCAATAAAATATTTCACGATTTGCGGATTGGCCAACTGTAAACCAATGCTCACCAACAGCAGGAACGCCAGCCACAGCACCGCCTTCTTTTGCGGTTTTAGGTAGCTAGATAGCAACTCCCAATATGGTTTGAGGGGTAGTTTGATCTTTTGTAGCATGATTTGTTGGTGTCTCTTCCGACAAAAAAAGCCCCGCGATTGTGCGGGGCAAGGTTTTGCAGCGATTTTACCTGTGGGGGAAACGGCCGTCAACCGCTTAAAAAGCAATCACGAATTTGACTTATGGGCGAATATCGTGAAACTTGTGAAGACAAAAAAGAGGTGGTCTTATAAAGAAAATCCGATAAGATCAATATTAGTCCAAGTTCCCAGTTAGAATGCCTCATAATAAAATCGACTAAGTATTATGCCTGAAGTAGATAACTTGAAGAAGCAAAATGAACTCTTAAACTTGATTATTGACCGCTTTAACAAAGAAGAAATTAAAGCTCTTTGTTTTAAGATGGGCATTGATTATGAAAATTTTCCAGAAAATAAATCAGGTATGGCGAGAGAACTTGTAGCTTATTGCAGGCGACAGGGCAGACTCAACGATTTAGAGCGAGCAATTGGTGAAAAATCTAGCAATTATTCAGACAGCTTCAGCCAAGTGACAAGACGAGATGACAACCAAGGTCAGGTGAGGAAAAATGAGACAGTTACCAACTCCGTACTTAAAAGAGACAGAAACCTTCCAGGAAAGAAGTTTATAAGTGTTGCTTCCGTATTAATTCTTATCCTCGGTGTGATTGCTGATTTATTTGGTGTTTGGGATGGTGTAAAAAAAATTTTTATTGACGAGGCAGAATCGACAACACCAACAATTTTATCCACTGAAATTGAAACCCCATCATCTGATTTTGAGCAAATAAATCCGACATTATCAATTAACACCCCGACTGTCGTCCTAACTACTCCAAACGCTTCTGCTGCTATTCCGACCCCGATTGAACAACCTACGGATTCTACACAAAATTTTGTACCCATAACAATGGTAAATAATGGGTATGTTTTTGTTCAAGTTCCAAGCGGAACATTCCAAATTAACTCGGCTGATTACTTTGTTGAAGAATTTTGGATTGGTAAGTATGAAATAACGAACGAGCAGTTTGTTACCTTTTTGAACCAGGTAAAACCAACAAATAGCTGTTTTAATGATAGACCTTGTCTAGATTATCCATCTCCGAATTTAGCAATTTATTTGGATGATGGAATTTGGCGAGCAGTTGAAGAAGAAAAAGATCATCCGGTCGTTGAGGTGACATATGAAGGTGCTCGGGAATTTTGTCAGAAGGTGTTTGAGAATGGAGATTTACCTAACTATTTCCAGTGGGTCAAAGCCGCCTCCTGGCATCCTGAGACAAATGAAACCACTACATTTCCATGGGGTAATGATCAGCCAGATCAATTCGTGGCAAATTTTGATAAAAACAATGATGGAACTGTGCCAGTAAATAGTTTTCCACCTGGTCAAAGCGTGGTGGGAGCGTTTAACATGAGCGGTAATGTGTGGGAATTTGTTGCCGTGCAAAGCAATTCTCTATTGAGATGGATGGGTGGGGGGTGGCGCAGCCCAAAAGGCAGCATCAATGTGTTTTCAGCAGACAGTGGGAGCATTGTTTCTGAAGATGATATTGGTTTTCGTTGTGCTAGTGAAGAATGATTTCAAGGAGTTTTTCAATGATCAAGCTTAATCAAAACGGCTTTATTAAATTTATTTATTCCATCTTGTTTCTACTGTTCGCAATAGGTTGCACTGCGAATAATGATTATGACGAATTGGCAAGCCAAGCAACAATAACGGCTTTAGAGCTTGAAAATGAACGCCTAAGAAACAATAGGGAAGATAATCAGCCACCTTCTGAACAAGCTACATCTACTCCTCAAGCTACATTTACGCCGGAACAATCTGTTCAAGAGCCTGAAAACATGAACCCTGATGAGCAAAATTCGGATAGTAGCGACGAAGAAGATGAAGTTGGCAATATCACCATTCCAGACCCGGTTCCTACACCAGATGAAGACGCACTCTTTTTTGACGATTTTAGCAACAATGATAATGGTTGGAACTTGGGCATAGTTGATGGGGGTTCAGTGTCTTTTACGAATTATGGACTAACGATTATTCATTCGGAAAGTGATAAATGCATATTTGTTGAAACGCCAAATTTTGACACGCCGGACAATTATTCGATCGAAACGACAATATATGTGAATGATCTAGACAAAGGTCACTTTGGATTTGCCTTTGGAGGAAAAACATATGGGGTTGGGTATGATGGCAGAAATCATATTGTTCATATTTGGGATGGTCAAGGTTCACACGATGTTAAGGATGAAGCATTTTGGGGGCAAAATTCATCATTCTCATTACGTATGGATGTATCTAGAGGAAACTATAGCCTCGTTGTAAATGATGATCCTTTAAGCACAACCCAGTTTATACCCACAGGAAATACCATATCTCTTTTTAGCTGTCGGTGGAGATTAACAAGCGGTAGTAATCAACAGGTAAGTTTTGATAATGTGCGAATTTCCGAATAAATTTGCCAAAGGCACAATCCATTTATGTAGGATTAAGAAAATTACAAGGAGTATTTGATGGAATATCGTCGATTAGGGAAATCTGGCCTGAAGGTCAGCGCATTGTCGTTTGGTTCGTGGGTGACGTTTAGCACCCAGGCCGATGTAGATTTAGCGGCCGAGATGATGAAGGTAGCTTATGATGCAGGCGTAAACTTCTTTGACAACGCGGAGATTTATGCCCACGGAAAATCAGAAGAAATTATGGGTGCGGCTCTCAAGAAATTGGGCTGGCGGCGGGATAGCTACATCGTTTCTAGTAAGGTGATGTGGGGTGCCATCCCCAATCCGGCACCGACGCAGCGTGGCCTCAGCCGCAAGCATATTATGGAAGCGTGCTACCAGGCATTAGAGCGATTGCAGGTGGACTATCTTGACCTCTATTTCTGCCACCGCCCAGACCCGGAAGTGCCAATGGAAGAGGTGGTGCGCAGCATGAATACGCTCATCGAGCAGGGTAAGGTGTTTTATTGGGGCACGTCGGAATGGTCGGCGCAGCAGTTGATGGAGGCCCATAGCGTGGCGCGGCAGTACAATCTCATTCCACCCACGATGGAGCAGCCCCAGTATCATATGTTCCATCGCTATCGGTTTGAGGTGGAGTACGGCCGTCTCTACGACACCATTGGCTTAGGCACCACCATCTGGTCACCGCTGGCTTCTGGTTTGCTCACGGGCAAGTACAACAAGGGCATCCCCGAAGATTCGCGCTTGAACCTGCCCGGCTACGAATGGCTCCGCAGCATGTTGGAAAGCGAAGAAGGGCAAAAGCGGCTGCAATCTGTTCAAGAACTGGTGCCGATTGCTGAAGAACTCAACACAACCATGCCCAAACTAGCCATCGCCTGGTGTTTAAAGAACCCCAACGTCAGTACCGTCATCACTGGCGCATCTAAAGTGTCGCAGGTGAAAGAAAATATGAAGGCTCTGGATGTAGTGCCGCAGCTCACCGACGACGTGATGGAAAAAATCGAGGCTGTTTTGGACAACAAGCCACAGCCGATGGATTTCCAATAAAATTATGTTGCTCAGGTGCCAGTCCGTTCCCAAACTGGCTGGCACCTGAATGCAAACATGATGTTTGGGGATTAAACAACGTGTTACCCATTCCTTTATCTCCCCACAAAACAATGAAACCACTTAAATTCACCCCAGAGATGCTGACCAGAAAACGGCCGTCTCGCCTCGACATAGAAACCACGTTAGCCCACTTTGCCATCATCACTTATTTGGTAGAGCCAGATGCGCTTCGTCGGCACATTCCCAAACGGTTTGAATTAGATTGCATCACAGCTCCGGATGGGACGCAAAAGGGGTTGATTTCTACTGTGCCCTTTGTGGATCAGGATTTTCGCTTTGTGCGTTTTCCGTGGGCAAAATGGCGATTTGGCCAAACAAATTATCGTGCTTACGTTACCGATTCTGAGAGTGGCGAGCATGTGGTCTGGTTTTTTGGCACGGCGTTAGATTCTTTTTCAGTAAACATTCCCCGCTATGCCTGGAAGCTCCCCTGGCACCGCGCCAGCATACAATTTGATTCCCAATACGACACAAACCAGCAGCGCTACACAAAATATGGGCTGGTTGCCCAAAGTAGCTGGGCACCTGCCACGCTAGAACTTGAAGATTCAGGCGAACCGGTTCAAGTGCTGACTGGATTTCCCAATCTTGAAACCGGGCTGGTTTTGTTGACACATCCCCTGCGCGGTTTTTACTATCGTCGAGATGGCAAAATTGGCAGCTACACGATCTGGCACGACAAGCTGAAAATGACCGAGGGGCGTATCGTCGCGGCGAGATTTCCTTTGCTGCAACGGCTTGGGCTTGTCCAAACAGATGACCTAACCACCATTCACAGCGTCTTGATGCAGCCTGAGGCCCACTTCACTGTTTACCTGCCGCCTGTGGCCATTGGTTAATTTATTTGCCAAGGGAAGGGCGTCACGGGCGTGATGCCGTAGTACAGCTCCACCAGGCGGCGGAAGAGTGGGGCAGCAACAGCCGAACCTTCTCCCCCATGCTCCACAATCACAGCGATGGCGATTTCTGGCTGGTTGGCAGGGGCGTACCCTACAAACCAGGCGTGTGAATTGCGCGGGGGGGCTTCCGCTGTACCTGTTTTGCCCGCAACCTGGAGCGGCAGCCCCACAAATTGATGTGTGGCCGTGCCGTTGCTGTCGTTGGCCACCTTCCACAAACTTTCTTGCAAGATGGCTAAATCCTGTGGTGAAAGCGGCAGTTCACCGTTGATTTGCACCGGGAACGGCTCTTCGGGTGCGCCGCCACCCGCGCCGATGCGATCAATGAGGGTGGGGCGATGAAGCGTGCCGCCATTGGCAACGGCCGCAATCAAATTGGCCATTTGCAGCGGCGTCACCTGCACATCCCCCTGGCCAATGCCCATGTTGACGGCGTCGCCGCGCACCCAGCCCTCACCCCGCACGGATAGCTTCCATTCGGGGCTGGGGACGGTGCCCGCAGCTTCTACCACCCCGACGACGCCAGTTGGTTGCCCCAGGCCAAATTGCACGGCCGTATTCGGGAAAAAGTTGGGGTCTACCGCATCCATCTCAAACGCGGCATCGTAAAAGCAGGAATTGCAGGAGACCACAATCGCTTGTTTGAGGCTGATACGGCCGTGTCCGCCATCTCGCCAATCGACCTTGATAAACTCATCTCCCAGCCGGTTCCACACCCCAATGCTGTTGTAAAAGGTGTCTGGCGTGTACAGGCCGCTGTTGATTGCCGCCGTGTAGGTGACCAGCTTGAACGTCGAACCGGCAGGGTACACACCCTGCGTTGCCCGGTTCAGTAACGGCCGATTGGGATCGTTAAACGCTGCCCCCAGCGCCACGGCCGAATCCTGGGCAAATGGATCAAAAATGCGCGGATCGTAGCTGGGGTAGCTGGCCATCCCCAGAATTCTGCCCGTGTTTACCTCTAGCACCACGGCTGCACCTGCCTGTAACCCTAATGATTGAATGGCTTGGGCGAGGGCTTGCTCAACGGCCGTTTGATATTCTAAGTCCAGCGTCGTGTAAATGCTGCGCGCCTGCTTTGGCTCCTGTTCCTGCACGGTGGCAATGTATTCACCGCTGGGGCCAACGACATTGAGCGTGCCGCCGCGCTCCCCGTTGAGATAATCTTCTCCCCAACTTTCTAGCCCAGCCAGACCCACAAGCTCATCTCCCGCAAAGCCTAGTGCCTGATATTCTGCCAGCTGTTCAGCGGGAATGTAGCCTGTATAACCGATGAGGTGGGGCGCCACGCCCGAATCGGCAAAGAGTCGCGCCAAGCGCGGCTGTGGCTTAGCCAAGCCTTTGCCAATAAATGGCTGAATGGAGGGACCAAACTGCTGCATCGTTGCTTCGGTCACGTCGCCGATGGGCCAATACCAATCTGGCAGGGCCGGGGCGTAAATTTCCTCAATTTCTTCTGGCGTGAGGTTGAGCATGGGGCTGAGGGCGGCCAGCATGGCGGGTTCATCTTCAATTTGGCCGGGAATAACGCCCAGCGTGAGGATGGTGCCCTGGTAGGCCAGTGCCTTGCCGTTCACGTCGTAGATGTTGGCGCGGGCGGGGATGCGCTGCTGCATCACAAGCGTGTTGCCCCCGGCCAGTTCTGGCAAAATCAGCCCTTCATCCCACACGACACCCCAACGGCCGTCTTCAAATGCCAGCGGCACCGTGTATTCGCGGATGATGGTGCCGACTGCGGCCGTTTGCCACGTCACGCGCACCTGCATTTGGGCCGTGTTGCCGTCCTGCAAAGTACCCAGTGCTTGCGTGCTTATCTGCGTGACGGTAGCGGTGTTCATTGCCTCCTCATACCGGCTCACAAACGAGAGGCTATCTACCAAAGCCTGACTGCTAGGCGTAAGAACGCTGTACATGCCAAGAAAATCATTTAGCTCCCAGGCTTTATAGAATGCCAGGCCAATGCCGTTGGCATCATCACTGGTGGGTATTTCGGTGGGGCGAGGGGTGTTGGTGGGCAACGGGGTGAGCGTAACAAGCTCGCTGGAATCTTGAATAGGTGGGATGATTCCGTCGGAACCACAGGCAACCAGCAAGGCAAAGAAGAAAAGCAGGAGTAGATATTTTTTCATAGATAAGATTGAATTATAGCGGAGTGTCGTGCAGACAAAAAAGATTATCGGGATTGCAGATTAAGTTTTAATTGTCTCATCACGTTTAAGAATTTCATAAGGATTTTTTCACGCGAACCGTAGGCAGTTGGGGTATGCTTGGCCGAAACTTGGAGTGTGATCATGAAATTACGGCCGTTTCCCATCCTCATCCTCTTGCTTACCTGGCTGGCCGCTTGTGGGCCGCCACCTGATGATGCCGAAACCCCAGTGGCAACGGCCGTTGCTACTGAACCCGTCAACCTCGCTGAAAATATTCCGGACAGCCCACCGCTTACACCCACTACCTTCGCCACGCAGGAAACACCTGCAACCGAACCAACCCCCAATACACGCCCTTTTGCTGGCACCGTGCCCGCCCCTGACTTCGCGCCTGGGTTGGATTGGCTGAACGTAGAACGGCCGCTTTCACTGAGTGAACTACGCGGCAAAATTGTGTTGCTGGACTTTTGGACCTACGGTTGCATCAACTGCATTCACGTCATTCCGGAACTGAAGCGGCTGGAAGAAAAATTTGCCGATGAGCTGGTAGTCATCGGCGTTCATTCTGCCAAATTCAGCAACGAAGGCGAAACAGAAAACATACGCCAAATCATTCAGCGATATGAGCTAGAACACCCGGTCATCAACGACAATAATTTCGAAGTGTGGCAAACATATGGCGCCAACGCTTGGCCCACGTTTGTTCTCATTGATCCAGAAGGCAACGTGCTGGGCTTCCACGCTGGCGAAGGCATTTATGACCTGTTCAACCAGGTGATTATCGGCATGGTGGCCGAGTTTGACGCCCGCGATCTGATTGACCGCACGCCGCTGGAGCTTAAGCTGGAGCAGGAAAATCTGGCAAATTCGCCGCTGCTCTTCCCTGGCAAGGTGTTAGCCGACGCTGAAAACAATCGCCTCTTTATTGCCGACTCCAACCACAACCGGATCGTCGTGACGGATTTGGATGGGGTGGTGCAGGCGGTGATTGGCAACGGCCGTTCTGGTCTACAGGATGGCAGCTACGAAACCGCTCAATTCTTTCGTCCTCAAGGCCTCACCTTGGCAGATGTCAATACGTTGTACGTGGCAGACACAGAAAACCACGCCATTCGCAAAGTGGATTTAGTGGCAGAAACGGTGGAGACGGTAGCGGGAAACGGCCATCACGGCAGCTTTGAACTGTTTGTGGGGGAAGGAACGGCCGTTGCCCTCAACTCTCCCTGGGATGTGCTGTACCTGGACGGCATCATCTACATCGCCATGGCCGGGCAGCACCAGCTTTGGCAATATGATCCCACTACTGAAATTGTGAAACTGTTTGCCGGGTCTGGCTACGAAGAATTGACAGATGGGACACTTTTGCAGGGCGGCCTAAACCAGCCCAGCGGCTTGGCTACCGACGGCCAACTCCTCTACTTCGCCGATAGCGAAGCCAGTGCCATTCGCTCCGCCAGCCTGGGTGGCGCGGGGGAGTTGCAAACCATTGTGGGGACGGGCTTATTTGACTTTGGGGATGTAGACGGCAGTGGTGACGAGGTGCGGCTGCAACATCCCTTGGGCGTGGCGTATGCCGATGGCCTGCTGTACGTGGCTGACACCTACAACAACAAAATCAAGCTCATTGATCCGGTAACGCGCAGTAGTCAGACGCTATTCGGCAGTGGCGAAGATGGCTGGCGCGATGGCGACAAGCCGCTGTTTGATGAGCCAGGTGGTCTTAGTCAAGCCAATGGCTTGCTCTACATCGCCGACACTAATAATCACGTAGTTCGCATAGCCAATTTAGAGGCGGGCAGTGTGAACACATTAGTCCTGGCCGATCCGCAAGGTTTACTGACGCGCGTGACTGATGGCAACTTTCTGGGCAAAACTATTACGCTGGAACCGCAAATCGTTGCTGCGGGAGCGGGCAGGCTGCATTTACACATTGAGCTGCCTGATGGCTACAAACTCAACGATACTGCTCCGTTTTTAGCACAATTTTCAGCCTCGGGGGAAGCGGCCGTTGCTGAAGAAGCATCTACAATTCAGCAAGCTGCCCCCAGCTTGCCGCTAGAAATTCCGCTGACGCTTGGCGCGGGCGAACTTCAGGCTGATCTGGTCATCTACTACTGCGAAGCAGAGGCAGAGAGCCTGTGTTTTTTAGAGCAAGTGCGGCTGCTGCTGCCGCTAGAGGTTGCCGAAACAGGCTTTACCGCAGTGGAAATGACACACACTATTCCCTCGCCATCCGTGGACAATTAGCCGTCAGGTTCAGCGTTTAAGGCAAGGGTCTGTTCCCCTTCAAATGAAGATGACCAAAATTGGTGATAAACATCATGCTGATTTGATGCTGGAATTTACTTGCACACGCAGCCATCACTTGCGTACGCTGTAAGCGTAAGTTGACCCTGTTTGTGATAGCAGGCCACATGGCTTGCAGGAGGCGAATGATGAAGGTCAAGTACGCTTTGATAGTTGATGTACTGATTTTACTGGTTGTGGCGATTGGCTGCTTGTTTGATATGGCCTGGGTACACAACATGCTGGGTATTTCCCACGCTCCGGAAAATGTTTTCCTGTGTCAGCTATTGGGAGCGGCCGTTTTTGGTTTGGCTCTGCAAAATTGGCTGGTGCGCAACGTCACTGATTTAGAAAAGCTGCGGATTATCTTGTTGGCAAACTTTGTAGGGCATGGAGCTGCGTTTGTGATCTTCTTGGCCAGTCGGTTAAGTGGGGCAGGCGATGCCACCATGTGGCTGGCAATCGGCTACACGCTGGTGGCAACCTTGACATACGGTTACTTTTTAGATCGGCCCCAGGCACAAGCAAAACATGCTTAGTATCCATTCGTAAATAAAATGTGGGATTGGCGAACGGATACTTAAACGGCCGTTCTCAGGCGACATGGTTTTCTGTAACGGCGGCCGCTTTGGATTTCCCGTTTGATGAAGCGGGTGCAGCAAACGTGCGTGCTTTTTCTGCCAGTTCTGTAATTCGGTCAATGATCCGAGCATTGAGGCTGCCGGTGGGGTAGTTGCCAGCTTCATCTCGTTCGCCCGTGGGCATCCCGGTTAGCAGCGCAAGGCCCTCATCAATGTGGCTAATGGGGTAAATGTGGAATTTCCCAGCTTGAGCCGCTGCCACTACATCTTGGTGCAGCATGAGGTGGGGCACGTTAGCCGCCGGTATTAACACCCCTTGCTCACCCGTAAATCCCCGTGCCTGGCAAATATCGAAGAACCCTTCAATTTTTTCATTGACACCGCCGATAACTTGTACCTGACCTCGCTGATTGACTGAACCAGTAACCGCCAAGGATTGTTTGACTGGCACCCCGGCTAGCTCAGAGAGCAGAGCGTACAGTTCAGCAGAGGAGGCACTATCTCCTTCTACGCCCCCGTAGGATTGCTCAAAAACGAGGGTGGCCGACAGCGATAACGGCCGTTCTGCTGCGTAGCGTGCGCCCAAAAAACCTGCCAAAATCATCACCCCTTTCGAGTGAATTGGCCCGCCCAGCTCCACCTGTCGCTCAATATCGACTACCTCTCCCTTACCCAGCCGTACCCTGGCCGTAATGCGATTGGGCCGCCCAAAGGCGAAATTGTCCAGCATAATGACCGAAAGCCCGTTCACTTGGCCAACGGCCGTTCCCGATGTGTCGATCAGAATAGTGTCGCGCAAAATATTTTCTTGAATGCGCTCCCGAATACGGCTGGAGCGGTACACCTGGGCATCGAGTGCTTTTTGCACGTCCGTGGGGGTTACAAATTCATGCTGGGTCTCGCCTGCCCAATAGTTCGCCTCTCGCAGCAGGTCGCTAATGCTTTGCATGTGGGTGGTCAGTTTCGTGGCATCTCCTGCCAGCCGGGAGCTTTGTTCAATGATGCGGGCCACCGCCTGTTTGTCAAAGTGGCGCAGCTTTTCCTTGCGCGCCAGACTGGCAATGAGTGCCGCATAGGCTTGACTGTTTTCCCCGTCTCGCGGCATCTCATTTTCAAAGTCGGCCGCCACCTTAAACAGTTCACCAAAGTCTGGATCATAAGTACACAGCAAATAATAAAGCTCCCGGTCGCCTGTAAGAATCACTTTGGTGTTCAGGGGAATTGGTTCTGGTTCCAGCGAGACGGTGCTGATGTAGCTAAACAGTTGCCCAACCGATTCCATATGGATTTTTTGGCCGCGCAGGGCGCGTTTTAACCCTTGCCAGGCAAAAGGCTGCATCAACACCTTGCGGGCATCTAAAATGAGATAGCCACCATTGGCCCGATGCAGTGCCCCGGCCTTGATGAGCGTGAAATCTGTGAGTAACGTGCCCATTTGGGAAATATGCTCCACGCGGCCAACCAGATTTTGGTAGCTTGGCTGGTCTTCAAAGATGACGGGCGCACCGTTCGTTTGGCTATTGTCCACCAGCACATTGACCTGGTAGCGGGTGACGATGCCTTTTGGGGGAGTACCAGAGGACGCGATGCCGGGCGGCGTTGAGGGCGAAGGCTCGTCTCTTTCAATGAATTCAGTGACGTTGGTGATCACATCTTGTGCCACAGCTTCCAGGTAAGCCAGCACATCTGGCAGTGCTGCATGTTTTTGGGCTAACTCGTCAAACAAAGGTTTAATGGTGGCAGCGGCCGTTTCTTCTTGCAGCTTCTTCAATTTCTTTTGCGTTTCACGATGCCACTGCGGTACCTGCTGGATGATGGCCTGTAATGTGGCTTGCAGCTCGTTGATTCGCTTTTCAATCTCTGCTTGTTCATCTGGAGAAAGCTGGCCGAATTTCTCTGGACTGATGACTTCTCCATCATGCAGCGGGGCAAAGCCAAAACCGGAAGGCGTGTTGACGATTTTGATATTGGTGGCCAGGGCTTGCTCTTCAAACTGCTTGAAAGAGTGCGATTCCTGCTCTTTTAGTTTTTTTAGGATGGCCTTTTTTTGGGCCATGTTGTCTTCGCTGTTGAGGGCTGCGGGAATGACGGTGAGCAAATCTTCAACAAGGCGTTCCATATCATGCCTAAACTGTACGCCTTGTCCAGCCGGGAGGTGCAGGGCGTTTGGGCGGTGTAGCTGCGTGAAATTGTTGACATAACACCAATCATTGGGCGTAGATTCTGTGGGGGCGCGTTGGGTGAGGTATTGGTTTACGGCCGTATGCTTGCCCACCCCGTTAGGCCCCAGCGCATACAAATTATATCCATTGTGTTGAATGCCAATGCCAAAGCGGATGGCCTCCACTGCCCGGGTTTGCCCAATAATGTCGTTCACGTTTTCTAATTCGGCCGTGGTGGCAAAAGCGAACTGTGCTGGATCACACTGCCGATACAGTTGTGGGGTTGTTAATGGTTGCGGAACTGTCATCTCACTTTCTCCAAGGAGCTGCCTAATGGTGGTTGCCGTTGCTGTGGCTTTCTTGGCTAGGGAAATTTGATGGACGAACCATGAGGACGTTGCAGGTTGCCCGCCGCAGCACTTTTTCTGTAACGCTGCCATAAACCCAGCGGCGTAGGCCGGTACGGCCGTGTGTAGCCATCACCACTAAATCCACAGCCTCAGCTTCAACAGCTTTTAAGATTTGCTCGGCAGGGTTGCCAGACAGTGTAACCAAACACAATTCTTGCGTGGTAAGATGCTGGTGCTTTTGCACAATCTGGGTCAGGTAATTTTCGGTACGATAATAAAAACTGTCGCGTGCCTGGCTGCCCAGGCCTGCTTCATGGTTTTCCAACTTTGACACAAATTTGGGATCAAGCTGTTCAGCCTGCACAACAGATAGCAGGGTCACGGCTGCGTCGCAGCAGTTGGCTACTGTCAGCCCCGGTGCAAGTGCCTGTTCCGATAAGGGTGAGCCATCCAGCGTAATGAGAATGTGGCGCAACGGCCGTTCATCACGAACAACCAAGACGGGGCAGGGGGCACTGCGCAATACCTTTTCGGTAACGCTGCCCAAATACCAGTGTGAGAAGCCACTGCGGCCGTGGGTAGACATGACGATGAGATCCATCTTTTGGGCAACGGCCGTATCCACAATAACGCTGGCTTCATCTCCGGCTTCTAAATGGCACTGTATGGCCAAACCGGGCTTCTCGTACCGTGCTTTTACAAGTTGCAGATAGTTTGTTAACGCTTCTTCCGTATCGGCCATTGACTGCTCGGGCCACAAAAGCCCATAACCGGCGCGATCTTCTTTAAACAGATGGCTTAGATAGGGAATGCTCAACAGCCAAATCTCTGCCTGAACAGCTTCTGCCAGCAGGACAGCTGGTTTCAGGGCGCGTTCAGCCAAATCAGAACCATCTAATGGAACCAATATTCTTTGGAACATATCGCCCCCTTTGCCTGTAATGGGCAACGATTTGGTTTACAAATTCAGAAACCGCTTGCCGAATACAGACAATTCTCAAATGTAGAAGAAACGAAGTGCCAAGCTAAAAAATGGGGGTCGGGGCAGGCATGTGGGCAAATGTGGTGGCGACTCCCACTGAAAAATGAACCCAAAAAACTATATACCCATCTTAAGCAGCGAGGAAACAAAACCACAAGTGACAAAAGACAGTTCCGGCACAGATGAAGATAATTTGTGCGGAGATGAAGCGATAGATTACGCTTGCTGATCCACGCCGCCGATCAGCTTCCCCTGCACCCACACCTTGCGAATATTTTGGCGGCTGGCATTGTAAATAATTTTTTGCAGGACATCTTCCCCCTTATCCAGCTCATTCCAGACCACCAAATTACTGTTTGCTACCCTGGTGTCAAGTACAAGGGCGTCAAAGGCATACCCCTTTTTGAGCAAGCCAATGTTCAAATCCAACGCTTTGCCACCACCAGTGGTTGCCATCCAGAAGGCTTCCTTAAAATCAATCCGGCCGGCTGACACGCCGCGCTCAAGCTGGGGTAGCGATTTATCCACACCCCCCTCCAGGTAGCGTGAAGCGGTAACGGCCGCATGGCAATTTTGCAGCAGCGAAGGGGTTGCCCCGCCCGCCACGTCAGTTCCAAGCCCCACATCTAACCCCAAATCGAGTGCCCGCCGTGCCGGGAAGACGGCATCGGCAAAATAGGCATTGGACAGTGGGCAATGGGCAATGCCGCTGCGCTGCTGTTTAATCGTCGCCATATCGTTTTTGTTTATAAAGCAGCTATGGGCCAGGATGGTTTTGTTGGTCAGTAGCTTGAAATCGTTCAAGCTGTCGGTGTCCCGCTTGCCGTGCCGATTGAGTACATAGTTGTGCGCCCAATCACTTTCTGAGCAGTGGGTTTGCACATGGCAATGATATTCGGCCGCCAGTTCGCCCAGTCCGGTTAACATCTCATCTGTGCAGCTAGGGATAAATCGTGGCGTAATCACGGGCAGCACCGTTTCCTGCTCATTGCCCGGCATCGTGCGCACATACTCAATCAGTGCGCGGGTATCGGCCAGCCCTTGCTGTGCGGATGAATCACGATAATAGTCGGGGCATTCATTCGGGTTATCCATTGCCACTTTGCCAACCAGGGCGCGCTGCCCCTTGGCCAGGCAGATGTCGGCGAGCAGCTTGGTGGCTTCAAGATGCACGGTGGCAAAATATACGGTTGTGGTGGTGCCGTTGGCGATGAGGGTGTCTACCAGTGAGGCGTATACTTTTTCGGCAAAAGCGAGGTCTGTATATTTGGCCTCCAAGGGGAAGGTGTACTCCTGCAACCAAGTGTACAGTGGGAGATGCAGTGCGTTGCCCGCCTGGGGCCATTGGGGGGCATGAACGTGCAAATCTATCAGCCCCGGCAGGAGGTATTGCCCTTCCGCCAGCTCGATTAGGCTGTTGGCGGCAACGGCCGTTTGCTTCACACTTTCATAGCTTTCTACCTCAGGGGAATGCACGCCAGCAATACCCCCGGCCTCATCCACCACAATTAAGCCGTTTTCGATGATTTCTATCTCACCGCATGCCGGTGCATGGATGATGGTGCCGCAAATGGTAAATGGATTCATAGATTGTCCTTGCTCCTTTACTTGGCCGTACGTATATGAAAATACGAGCAGGATTATACGCTGATGCAGCAAAAACGGCCGTTTCCACACCGGAAACGGCCGTTTTTTTTGACTTTGAGCCTACGGAAAGCGGTGAATTAACTTTCTGAAATCGCAATGTTCTCTGGCATGAGAACCTCGGTAACACCAGTTCCTTTTTTGAACATCGTATGCCGATTTAGAACAACGACGACCACTGCCACGATGGCGATAAGGAGGTGGTCCCAGGGTTGCGCATCGGGGAAGATGGGGTTCATCATCTGAAAGTGATACAGGTAAGCAATCAACAGGCTGCCGCGAGAGCTATTGAACAGGGGTGTGAGGATGATGGAGAGGGCAATGACCCCGCCAAAGTATGGTACGGCTGACCATGCTTCGTACTGAAGTCCGCTTATAAAGAAAGCCGGAATATGCCAGGCGGCCCAAATGATGCCCAGGAGTAAGCCAGCCCAAAAAGGTGCCATCTTGCGTTGCAGCAGCGGCAGCGCAACGCCGCGCCAGCCGAATTCCTCGTTTGTGCCCAAGAGGAAAAGGGTTTGTATCAGTGCTGGGAATACCTGATGCCAGGGGGAAAAGGGAAACGGATCACCGATGGTACCGTTCAGTGCTGCCCCCAGGTAAATCAGGGCAGGATAACCCAGAAGCAAGTACAGCCACCACGCCAGAGGCATCCGCCACAAGGTCAATCGCTTAAAAAAGCTGCGCAGCCCTGTCAATCCATAATGTCGCCAGACCATGAATATGCCTGCAATGCCGGGCGCATAGACCGCGAGAAGAAATACAGGGGTGCTAAATCCTACAAAAATTAGCACTGCGGCGAGGCTCCAGGTTAGCCCGAATGAAATCGCCAGGAATGCAATGAGCGTTTTCATTGTCATAGGTGTTGATTTCAAATTGCTATGCGTTGCTGATTTTCTCAAGTTGATATTCATTGTTGTTCCTCCAATTAGGGTTAAGTAGTTTCTATTCTCTTTCCGGCGGTAAGCGATGAGAAATCAGTTGGCCGGTCGTTAAAAAAATAGTAGGGGATGTTGGCATCCACCACATCGACTCTTTGCCCATTGTCCCACTTGCCCTTTCGGGCATTGCCCCCTCGGACAATGGTTACCGCAAAGGAAAAGGTTACAATGGTGCCATGATGACTCAACTACGCGCTCGGTGGCGTCGTTTGCACTGGAAGCTCACCTGGAGTTACACGTGGGTGGCGGCATTGTCGTTTTTAATTATTGAAACGGCCTTGCTGGTATTGCTCATGGTTGTGCTAGGGTTTAATCCATTGCGACCGAACGTTCAGGTGTTAAGTGACATTTTTGCTCCGGTACTCACGGACGACATACGGCCGTTAACCATGGCTCATCTACGCAACAATCCAGTGGATAAGGCCGCGCTGCAAGCTGATTTAGAGCAGGTTTTGGGCAATGAGCCTCTAACCACTTCCCAATCACTATTTGAAATTGAGCAGTTTGCCACTGTTTTTATACTTGATGCGCAACAGCATCTATTGGCATCAACACCTCAATTTACGGCCGTACCGCCAGACGGCCGTATCTTTGACCCCACATTACTTACCGGAGACGACAGCCTCGTCCCGCTGCTCGCTGCCGCTTTTGCTGGCAACAACAGCTTTGAACAACCCTACACACAGGAGACATCGGAAGCCCTCTATCTTGTTTTTGCCGAACCACTGCTGGAAGCGGATGGACGTTTACTAGGCGTGGAGATTGCTATCATGCGCACGCCGACGCCGGCAACCATATTACTACTGGCAATTGGCGTCATTGGCGGTGGCCTGACCATTTTTTCTCTGGCAGCGGCATTAATGGGGACATTGTTTGGCTGGCGCACAGCACGGACGCTTAGCGGACGACTGGCACATTTGTCACAAGTTTCGGCCGCTTGGGGTCAGGGCAATTTTGAACAGCAAATTCAAGACGATGAAGCAGATGAAATTGGGGAACTGGGAGAAAACCTCAATCGCGTGGCCGCTGATTTGCAAACGCTCCTATCTGAAAAAGAGCAAATCGCCGTTTTGGGAGAAAGGGATCGTATGGCGCGTGAACTGCATGATACGTTGGCGCAGGGCGTGGCTGGATTGGTGTTGCAGCTAGAAGCCGTCAAACATCATCTGAACGAAGGCGAAGTTGCTGAATCGCAGCTGATTGTAACGGAGGCGACCACGCAGGCGCGGAATGCGTTGCGCAGTGCCCGAGGGGCGATTGATGATTTGCGCAACGCGGCAATGCTTGCGCCTGATTTTATTACGGCCGTTTCTCAACGAGTCCAAAAGTTTGGCTTAACCAACAATCTTATGGCTGAACTGGATGCACAGCTGCCAGATTCGCTGCTGTTGTCACCGACGACATCCTTCCATGCACGGCGCGCATTATCCGAGATGCTCGCCAACGTGGCCCGACATGCGGAGGCTGCGTCAGCGTGGGTAAAATTACGATTGGATGCTGACAGTTTGTTGATTGAGGTAACGGATGATGGGGTTGGGTTTGATCCGGAAACGGCCGTTCGCCCTGGACATTACGGCCTTATAGGTTTAAAAGAACGGGCGCGGCTTACTGGTGGCAACTTTTCCATCAAGAGTTCAGAAGGGAAGGGCACAACTGCCCTACTACGATTGCCATTGGAGGAAACAGGATGAGCGATTCCATTCGACAAGCTCAGGACAAGCCTATTCGCGTTTTAATTACCGACGATCATTTTGTTGTCCGTCAGGGATTGCGACTTATCTTGAAAACGGCCGTTGACATCGAACTGGTGGGCGAAGCCGAGAATGGCGAAGAAGCGTTGCAATTAACGGCCGAACAGCAGCCTGATGTCATTCTTATGGATTTACGCATGCCGGTGATGGATGGGTTAACGGCTATCGAACAGTTAGGCCAACTGCATCCACAAGTGGCAGTCATCATTCTCACTACTTACAACGAAGATGACATGATGCTGCGCGGGTTGCAGTTGGGCGCGCGTGGTTATCTGCTCAAAGATACGGATCGAGAGACCTTGCTGAACACCATTCGGGCGGCAGCACGGGGCGAATCTCTCTTCAAACCTGAAATCTTACAGCGTGCATTTTCAATACAGGCAGCATCATCGTCGATCAAGAAAACAGTACCAACCTCAGACTCTGTTCAACTGACGCCACGGGAATTAGAGGTGCTGCAAGCCGCCGCTACCGGGGAACGCAACAAAGAAATTGCCCAACAGCTGAACATTTCTGCGCGAACGGTGAAGGCGCATTTGACGAGTGTTTACAACAAACTCGGCGTGGATTCGCGGGCAGCCGCCATTGCTATCGCTGCGAAAAAGGGATGGTTGTAGTTTGTCTTCAACGCTAAATGGCGAAAGTGGAATAAAAAAACGGCCGTTTCCACACCGGAAACGGCCGTTTTGCCTATCTGTCGGGGCAGCGGGATTTGAACCCACGACCTCTTCGACCCGAACGAAGCGCGCTACCAAGCTGCGCCATGCCCCGAACAGTTGCGAATTATAGAGTAAGCGCAGCAGTTTGCAAGTATGCAAGTGGCAAGGGACGCAAGAACAACTTGTCAGGCAAATTGATTAACTCACGCAAAGACGCTAAGGATAAAACTTAGCGTCTTCGCGTGAAATATAATGACGACTCGTTCGTAGACCCAGTGGCAAGTGTGCAAGTTATCTTTGCAGGCAAACGACTTGCACACTTTTCCCTGTTCCCCTTTTGCAACTCCCCTGTGCTACACTCTCATTCCAATAATTTTTACAAACAGGAGCTGAACAGTTTATGCGATTTCAAGATAAGGTTTGTGTCGTGACGGGTGGCGCAGCGGGGATTGGTCGGGCAACGGCCGTAAAATTTGCCGCCGAGGGAGCCACCGTCGCCTTTTGCGATCTTAACGAAGCAGAGGGGCAAGCGTTGGCCGCTGAATTGGGTGAGAAAGTGCACTTTACGGCCGTCAACGTCGCCGATCGGCAGGCGGTGCAAAGCTGGTTGGAAGAGGTGGTGGCAAGGGACGGCCGTATCGACATTCTCATCAACAACGCAGGCATCACCCGCGACGCCCAGTTAGTGAAGGTAAAAGATGGCGAACTGGTAAAGCAGATGGGCGAGGATGCCTTTGATCTGGTCATCAACGTCAACCTCAAGGGCGTGTTCAACTGCACCCAGGCCGCTGCGCCGTTTATGATTAAGCAGGGCGGCGGGGTGATTCTCAACGCCTCCTCCGTGGTGGGCTTGGATGGCAATTTTGGGCAGACGAACTATGTGGCTACGAAAGCGGCCGTTGTGGGCATGACCAAAACGTGGGCGCGGGAACTGGGCCGGTACGGCATTCGCGTCAACGCCATCGCCCCCGGCTTTATTGCTACCGAAATGGTCGCCAAAATGCCAGAAAAAGTGTTGGCAGGGATGCGCAGCCACACGCCAGTCGGCCGTCTTGGCCAGCCAGAAGACATCGCCAACGCCTACGCCTTCCTCGCCTCCGACGAAGCCAGCTTTATCTCCGGCACTGTCCTGCGCGTAGATGGCGGGATTGTGATTGGAACATAATGGAGATTAGAGATTGGAGACTGGAGATTAATCTCCAATTTTCAGTTTCCAATCTCCCAAAAAATTATGAAAAGATACGCTCAAATTCTATCCACCGGCCGCTACGTGCCGGAGAAAGTGTTGACCAACGCCTATTTTGATGAACTTTTCCCTGAACGGGACATTGATGCCTGGCTAGTAAAAAACGTGGGCATCAAAGAGCGGCACATCATGGCTGAGGATGAAACCACCAGCGATTTGTGCCTACACGCCAGCCGCGAAGCGTTAGAACGTGCCAATCTGGCTCCTGAGGATGTTGATCTCATCATTGTGGCCACGGATACCCCCGACTATTTTAGCCCAGCCACGGCCACCGTTTTGCAGCACAAAATTGGGGCAGTGAACGCGGGCACCTTTGATGTAAATTGCGCCTGTGCGGGCTGGGTGACGGCTTTGGAAACGGCCGTTCGCTTCGTCACCACCGACGACGAGACCAACAACGTGCTGGTCGTTGGCGCCTACGGCATGAGCCGCTTCGTGGATTACACCGACCACAAAACCTGCACCCTCTTTGCTGATGGCGCAGGGGCCGTGCTGGTTGGCGTAAGCGATAAACCCGGCTTTTTGGCAGGCAAGCGGCTGGCGCGTGGCAGCTTCTACGACGCGCTGGGCATCTACACGGGCGGCGTGGCCTGCCCTGTGACCCCTGCCGACGAAAACGGCGGCATCCCGCGTGTGCAGTTTGTCAAGCGCTTCCCCGCCACCTTCAACTCGGACAACTGGCCGCCGCTCATCAAAGGCACGGTGGAAAAAGCGGGGCTGACGCTGGACGAGATTGACCATTACTACTTTACTCAGCTCAACCTGAACACCATCAAGCAAATCATGGAAATCCTGGAGCAGCCGCTGGAAAAAACGCACTGGATTATGGACAAGTGGGGCTACACGGGCTCCGCCTGCATCCCGATGGCGTTAGATGATGCTATTGAGCAGGGACGCGGCCCGAAACCGGGCGACAAGGTGCTGTTCATCGCCAGTGGTGGCGGCATTTCGATGGCCTGTAATGTGTGGGAATGGACTGTTTAACGGTAATCAGTATTCGGTAAGCTAGTAATCAGTTTTCAAACATTTTCAACTGATTACTGAATACTGACCACTGAGCGAGGAGCTATGTACATCGGCGATTACCTGGGACGACGGGCGATTTATTCGCCAGATAAACTGGCGGTGGTGGACGCGGGTGCGGAGGAATATGCGGGCAAGCAGCCGGAGCTGCGCCTGACGTATGCCCAAATGAATGCGCGGGCCAATCGGCTGGCAAACTGGCTGCAATCTGAGGCAGGGATTGGCCAGGGCGACCGCGTGGCAATTTTGGCGCGGGATGGCGTGGCGCATCTGGACACTTTTTTTGCCTGCGGCAAGCTGGGGGCTATCCACACCGCGCTGAACTGGCGGCTGCATTGGCGCGAGCTGGCCGAAATTATGGCCAATACCACGCCCAAGCTGCTCATTTACTCAGATGAATTCAGCGAAGTAGTTAAGAATTTACAAAACGATGCCCAGGCAGCCTCGCTGACCCATTTTGTGCATGTGGAAGGCGAGGGTGTGTCCGGCAGCGTTTTGTTTGCCGAGGCGATGGTGTCTGGAGCAGAAACAAGCGTCACGACTCCAACCCTCACGGAAGAAGACATTGCCGCTCTCATCTTCACGGGCGGCACGACGGGGCTGCCCAAAGCGGCACAGGTTTCGCACCGCATGATTGCCTGGAACACGCTCAACACCGTCATCCACGATTTGCACCACGACGATGTGTACCTGAACGTTTTCCCGCTGTTTCACACGGGCGGACTGTTTGTGTACACGCTGCCGCAGATTATTTTGGGCGGCACTGTTATTCTGGTGCGCCAGTTTGATCCGGCGCAGGTGCTGGATTTGATTGCCCGTGAGCAGGTGACGGTTTTTGCAGGCGTGCCGACGATGTATCAGTTACTTACCCAGGCGACGAATTGGGAAACGGCCGTTCTCACCTCCCTCCGTTTTTGCACCAGCGGCGGCGCACCGCTGCCCGTACCGCTGGTAGAAAAATACACCCGCGAAAAGCAAATCAACTTCAAGCAAGGTTTTGGCATGACCGAATTTGGTCCCGGCATTTTCGCCCTGGCCGCCGAAGATGCCATTCGCAAAGCGGGCAGCATTGGCCGCCCCAACTTTTACGTGGATGCCCGCATTGTGGACGACAACAACCAGCCGCTCGGCCCCAACCAGATTGGTGAGCTGGTGCTCAAAGGCCCCAGTGCCTCTTCTGGCTACTTCAACAATCCAGAAGCCACCGCTGAGGCAATTGACGACGAGGGCTGGTTCCACACAGGCGATCTAGCCATTTACGATGAGGAGTGGTATTTCACCATCAAAGATCGCAAAAAGGATATGTACATCTCTGGCGGGGAAAACGCCTATCCGGCGGAGATTGAGAAAGTGCTGTACGCCCACCCCGATGTGCAGCTGTGTGCCGTGGTGGGCTTGCCAGACCCGAAGTGGGGGGAGGTGGGTCTGGCTTGCGTCGTACTCAAGCCGAAATCAACCACTGCTGCTGATGAGCTAATGCGGCAGATGCGGGACAATTTAGCGCCTTATAAAGTGCCGAAGCGCATCGAGGTTTTGTCAGAGTTGCCCATCTCCGGGGCGGGGAAAATCCTCAAGCGAGAGCTACAAGCGCGGTTCTCACAGCATGATTGATTGCAAAGTTGGCTATGGGGTGGCAACGGCCGTTTCCGGTTGAAATGCCAAAACGGTCATGGTGCCGTAGATAAAGGCCGCGATGCCCAAAACAATCGCAAAGCCAGCCAGGACGCGCTTGTACTTAGCGACTTGCTCAACGTCGGTCAGCACCACATACGCCCCCGCCAGGGCGTGCATCAGGACAAAAAACAAAAAAGCAATATCAATGCCCTTCCACAGTGGCTGCGCCATCCGGTCAATAATCCGGCTAAAGTCAATATGAAACGGTGGATAATGCACCACAATCATGTGAATTGTTAAAAAGACGATGAGGGCCACCGCACTAATTCGCTGCATCAAATAAACGCGCATTTCTTACTCCATTCTCAGTAAGTTGGTTATTGGTAAATCATGTTACGCGGTCCAAGACTACAAAAGTCTTATTTTCTCCAGGGAGCGTCTCATTTGCAGCCAAGACTTTTGTAGTCTTCCCACTAATTACTATCCTATCGTCCCTATCCTTCAAACATAAAAATAATCAGCGACACTGCGCCGGCGATAGTCACAATCACGAAGGTCACGAACATGGCATAGAACATGCTTTTACGGTACTCGGTGATGTGAAAATAGTCCACAATGAGGATGCGAATGCCGTCGAAGCCGTGATAGACAACGGCCGCTAACAGCAGCACTTCCATCAGCTTGAAAAACGGTGTTTGCACGGTTGCCAATCGGGCATCAAACACCTCTGGCCCCTGGTTGATGGAGCCAATGACCCACATGTGTAGAAATAGGTAAATCACTAGTGCCACGCCAGAGATGCGGCGGAACAAAAAGCTGATGAATCCGGTGGTTTTGTACATGCTTTTACTCCCAAAAACTTACTAACATCAACCTCCGGGAGGTTTGGTTTACGGCCTTACAAATTAGCGAAACCTCCCGGAGGATCGTTCAAAATCGGTTGCGCCAATTTTTGCTGCCTCTGCTGCCGTGTTTCTTCAAATTTGGCTCGCTTTTGCACCAGACCCCGCAGCG